>CAIZGG010000042.1 GCA_903932425.1 uncultured beta proteobacterium
CAAGCCCTTGCGCAAGGCCTTGTTAGTGATTTTGCCAGCGGCGGCACCCACCATTATGACGGGGATGCGGATCTCAATTGGTATCGCTTGGCTCGTGATCGTTGCTGCAGAAATGTTGGTAGGCGGCACAGGGATTGGGTATTTTGTCTGGAACGAATGGAACAATCTGTCGATCGCAAATATTCTCGTGGCAGTATTTTTAATTGGAGTCATCGGCATGCTGCTCGATATCTGTTTTGCGCGTCTACAGAAGGCCGTGACCTATCGTGATTAAGTTCTTGAATGTTGATCGCCTCGAGTGCCAATAGCATGCAAAAATTTTTACAAGTGCAGGGGTTGAAAAAAGCGTTCGCTGCAGAGTCAGGGCAGGGTGAATTAGTCGTCTTTGAAAATATTGATTTTGAAATTGAACGCGGCGATTTCGTGTGTATTGTGGGGCACTCTGGCTGTGGCAAAACCACGATTCTCAATGTGTTGGCGGGTCTTGAAGCGCCGACCGAGGGTAACGCTTTTATTGATGGACGTGAAATCTCTGGGCCGAGCCTTGATCGCGGTGTGGTGTTTCAAGCCCATGCCTTAATGCCTTGGATGAGTGTGCGTGCCAACATCGCCTTTGCTGTGCGCTCGAAGTGGCCGGCCTGGTCGCGTGCAGAAGTCGATCAGCATGTGCAACAATTTATTGATATGGTGCATTTGCAAGGCTCTGAGGATAAAAAACCTTCGCAATTGTCAGGTGGCATGAAGCAACGGGTCGGGATCGCGCGCGCCTTTGCGATTCAACCTAAGATGTTATTGCTCGACGAGCCCTTTGGCGCCCTAGACGCTTTGACCCGTGGCAATATTCAAGATGAACTGGTGGCGATTGTTCGGCAGACTAAGCAGACGGTCTTCATGATTACCCACGATGTCGATGAAGCAATTTTATTGTCGGACAAAATATTTTTGATGAGTAATGGTCCTTACGCTAAGCTGGCTGAAATCGTTTCAAATCCCTTGCCGCGCGATCGTACACGGGCCACGATGCATCATGAGCCAAAGTTTTACGAAATCCGTAATCATTTGATTGATTTTTTGGTGCGTCGCTCTAAGCTCT
This sequence comes from uncultured beta proteobacterium, assembly GCA_903932425.1. Lineage (GTDB taxonomy): Bacteria > Pseudomonadota > Gammaproteobacteria > Burkholderiales > Burkholderiaceae_B > Zwartia. The sequence continues at coordinate 1,094 of CAIZGG010000042.1, forward strand.
TGGCGCAGGCGTGAGTGGGCGTAGAAGAGTCTCGAGGTATCTTTTGGTTTTCTAAGCTTTTTATTTCTGGAGATCTACATGGCAGTTGCTAAAGCAGTCGTTAAACCCATGACGCGTGAAGATGTCACTGATTTGATTTACTCGGCCAAGGTACAAAAAGGGATCAAGTGGGCCGATGTCTCAAAGAAGCTCAAGCTCTCTAAAGAGTGGACAACGGCCGCTTGCCTGGGCCAAATGACGCTCACGAAAGCGCAGGCCACCATCATTGGCAAGACCTTTGACTTACCCGCTGAAGCGGTTGCCTTGTTGCAAGTGGTGCCCTACAAAGGCTCGCTGCGCAGCGCGGTGCCGACGGATCCCTTGATCTATCGGTGGTACGAGATCGTCAGCGTCTACGGCACGACCATCAAAGAGCTGATTCATGAAGAGTTTGGCGACGGTATCATGAGCGCCATCGATTTTTCAATGGATATCAAGCGCGAGCCTGATCCAAAGGGTGATCGGGTAAAC
>CAIZGG010000043.1 GCA_903932425.1 uncultured beta proteobacterium
AATCAATCAACAACGGCCATTGCAGCAATAAGTGAACCGGATAGATTTTTTAAATCACTCGAGCACACAGGGATTCTGATTCAAAGCACAGTTGGGCTACCTGACCACCATCGCCTAGACGCCGCTTTTTTCAAATCCCAATCGGCAGACCTTCTTTTAATCACCGCCAAAGATGCGGTGAAGTGCCGAACACTGCGCGACCCGCGTATTTGGGTTGTCAGCACAGAAGCGGTGTTTTCTGACCCGCGTTGGGGCGCTCAAATCGCCGCACAAATCTTAAGGCCGCTCTGACGCCATCAAACGGCAACCTGAATGATTACAATGTGCGGATGGAAACACGTTTACTCGATCTGCTAGTGTGTCCCCTTTGCAAGGGTCGACTCTATGCCAACGTCACGCGCACGGAATTAATCTGCAAAGGTGATCGCTTGGCTTTCCCCGTGCGCGACGGGGTACCTGTCATGCTTGAAGACCAGGCACGCAGCCTCGGCACCGATGACGCACCCACCTCAAGCACGCAAAGTGAGTTGGGTGCCGACTTGCCGCCCTCTGGCACGACCTCTGCCTGACCTAGAGCCCTTTGGCCGTGAACCTTCAAGTTACGCTCGCACCTCAGACCCCCGAACCATTTATCGTGGTGATTCCAGCCAGGCAAGCCTCGACCCGCTTGCCCGGAAAAATGCTTGCCGACCTCGCCGGAAAACCAATGGTGGTGCGGGTGGCTGAACAAGCTTTGAGGTCACAGGCCGCTCGCGTAGTGATCGCCACCGATCACGCCGACATCGCGCATGCCGCGCGCGCAGCGGGGATCGACGCCCTCATGACACGCGTCGATCATGCCTCGGGCACTGACCGCCTGGCCGAGGCAGCGTCACAATTGGGGCTGACCGACCAGACGATTGTTGTCAATGTGCAGGGCGACGAACCATTGATCGACCCAGCTCTGATCAACCGTGTTGCCCAACAATTAACGCAAGACGCTCAAGCTGCGATTGCCACCTGCGCAAGTCCGCTCGCGGGCGTCCAAAGCCTGTTTAATCCCAATATCGTGAAAGTTGTCTGCGACCAGCGCAGCCGTGCCCTGTATTTTTCGCGGGCACCGATTCCCTGGGATCGCGAGGGCTTCAACACCGAACAACGCGCTCTTGGCGCTGACTTTCCAGCGCTTCATCATATCGGCCTGTACGCCTACCGCGTCGAATTTCTGAGGCGTTTTCCAACACTCAGCGCCGGAGTTCTTGAAGGCATTGAGATGCTTGAGCAACTGCGCGCGCTCGAACACGGCTATCCCATTACGGTTTTAAAAATTGAGTCGCATCCGGGCGCAGGCATCGATACCCCCGAGGATCTGGCCAGGGTGAGGCAGCTGCTGAGCGATCAAACGACCGCTTCAGGGTAAGCATTGAGCACCGCACAGGGCACAAGCGGCTGCGATGCGGCATAATGTTGGCAGTTTTACGACTCATCTACGACACCAGGAGTTCTCATGCGGCTTATTCTGCTTGGCCCACCAGGCGCCGGTAAAGGCACTCAAGCGGCTTTTATTACCCAGCACTACGGCATCCCGCAAATCTCGACGGGTGACATGCTGCGCGCAGCGGTCAAAGCCGGCACTCCGCTCGGCCTTGAAGCCAAAAAAATCATGGACAGTGGCGGCCTGGTCTCAGACGAACTGATCATCGGTCTCGTAAAAGACCGACTACAACAACCAGACTGTAGCAAGGGCTACTTGTTTGACGGATTTCCGCGCACGATTCCACAGGCTGACGCGCTTAAACACGCCAAGGTTGCGCTAGATTTTGTGATCGAAATCGAAGTACCCGAGCAAGATATTATCGAGCGCATGAGCGGCAGACGGGTGCACCCCGCAAGCGGACGCAGCTACCACCTCACCTTTAACCCCCCAAAGGTTGCCGAGCGTGATGACTTAACCGGTGAGCCCTTGGTGCAGCGCGATGACGACAAAGAAGAAACCGTACGCCATCGCCTGACCGTCTACCAAAATCAAACCCGCCCGTTAGTAGACTACTACTCGGTCTGGGCTGAAGCGGACGCCAGCGCGCCACGCTATCGCAAGGTGCACGGTTTGGGTTCGGTTCAAGATATTCAAGCGCGCATCTCTGCCGCACTTCAGTAATTTCTACGACGCGGCGCTCGCGCACCGCGTCTGTCTCACTCTGCTCAAAGTTAAATCATGGACATCGCAAATAAAGTATTCATCGTCACAGGTGGCGCCTCGGGTTTAGGCGCCGGCACAGCCAAAATGCTCACACAACACGGTGCGCGCGTGGTGCTTGCCGATGTACAAGACGAAGCCGGCCAGGCGCTTGCCTCTGAGTTAGGACAAGCCTACATTCATTGCGATGTCACACAAGCGCAAGACGCCCGCGCGGCGGTTGCCCAGGCGCTATCGTTAGGCAAGCTGTTTGGCCTGATAAATTGCGCAGGGATCGCACCGGCCGCCCGCACGGTTGGCAAACAGGGTGCCCATCCGCTTGATATGTTTCAAAAAGTGATCAGCATCAATCTGATCGGAAGCTTCAACATGATTCGGATAGCCGCCGAAGCCATGGGCAAAAACGACCCAGAGCCAACCGGCGAACGCGGCGTCCTGATTAACACGGCCTCAGTCGCTGCCTATGACGGCCAAATCGGTCAGGTGGCTTACGCGGCCTCTAAAGCTGGGGTCGTTGGCATGACCTTACCGATCGCGCGCGATCTGGCGCCTCAAGGGATTCGTTGCTGCACGATCGCACCCGGCATCTTTGGCACACCGATGATGTTTGGTATGCCGCAGGCGGTGCAAGACTCGCTGGCAGCTAGCATCCCCTTCCCATCAAGATTTGGTCGGCCAGAGGACTACGCCAAACTGGTTCATCAGATTGTGACCAATGAAATGTTGAACGGTGAGACGATTCGCTTAGATGGTGCGATTCGCATGCCACCAAAATGAGTTTGTTGCGGGCCGCTGCGACAGTCAGCAGCCTGACTCTGTTATCGCGTATCACAGGCTTGGTGCGCGATGTCATGATTGCCCGGGCGTTTGGAGCCAGTGCGCTGACCGATGCGTTTTGGGTCGCTTTCCGAATCCCTAATCTTTTGCGGCGCCTGTTCGCCGAGGGTGCCTTCGCACAGGCTTTCGTGCCTATCTTGGGCGAAGTTCGCAACCAGCACGAACCGCAGGTCGTCAAACAGTTATTAGACCGCGTCGCGCGAACCCTGTTTTTGGTGCTTTGCCTTGTCACCCTGCTTGGCGTCGTGGGTGCCCCCCTGGTTGTCGCTGCAATGGCGAGTGGCTTAACGGAGGCCTCGCGCGCAGCCGACTTTGAGGCAGCGGTCTGGATGACCAGACTGATGTTTCCTTACATTATCTGCATGTCGTTAGTGGCCTTTGCCTCGGGCGTCTTAAATACCTGGCGCCACTTTGCCGTACCGGCCATCACACCTGCCCTGCTGAACCTGTCAATGATCGGGGCCAGCTTGTTTTTATCTGATTTTTTTAGCCGTCCTGTCTATGCACTGGCTGCCGGGGTGATGCTAGGTGGGTTGGCGCAGTTCGCCGTGCAGTGGTGGGCACTCGCGCGCCTGAACTTGCGCCCGACCCTTCTGGGCCCCGTGCGCCCTGCGCTGCAAGATCCACTGGTGCGGCGAATCATGCGCCAGATGCTACCTGCCACGCTGGGCGTTTCAGTCGCACAAATCTCGCTGTTGATCAACACCAATATTGCCACATGGCTGGCTGCCGGAAGCGTCAGTTGGCTTTCGTTTGCCGATCGCCTGATGGAGTTTCCGACCGCGCTGATTGGGGTGGCGCTGGGCACGGTGTTGCTGCCAAGCCTGACGCGGGCGCACGCCAAACACGATACCGAGCACTACAGTGCCCTGCTCGACTGGGGGCTGCGCCTCATGCTGCTGCTGGGGTTGCCGGCAGCTCTGTGCATGATTTTGCTCGCTGATGCGTTAGTTGCGACGCTTTTTCACTACGGCGCTTTTTCTGCGGCCGACGTCCAGCAGACCCGTCTGGCTGTAATGGCTTACTCGGTCGGTCTGGTCGGTTTACTTAGCATCAAGATCCTGGCGCCTGGTTTTTACGCCAAACAAGACATTCGCAGCCCTGTGAAAATTGCCATCGCAGTCCTGGTGGTGACCCAACTGCTGAACCTCGTGTTGGTGCCGTGGTTGGCGCACGCGGGGTTGGCACTGGCGATTGGCATCGGAGCCTGCCTCAATGCAGCGGCTCTGTTTATTGGTCTGCGGCGCAAAGGGATTTATCAACCGGCTAAGGGCTGGCGTCGCTTCTTTTTGCAACAAAGCCTGGCGCTCGCAGCGTTAGCCGCGCCGCTTTGGTGGGCAGCGCGCCACATCGACTGGCTTGGCCTACAAGCAACGCCGTTTGTGCGCGCTGCGACACTAGGTGCCGTCTTTTTTGTCGGTGGCGTCGCCTACGTGGCCTGTTTAGCGGCAGCTGGGCTACGCCCGCGGCACCTTAGACGCGCACCTGTTGCAAATACAGTTGGCAAAACAGAGGCTTAGTGCTAGAATTGTGGACTTTGCTGCAACCTTCACTCTTTCAAAGAATTTAGAACATGGCCAATACCGCCCAAGCCCGCAAACGTGCACGCCAATCTGTTGCGCTGAACAAGCACAATTCAAGCCTGCGCTCAATGCTGCGCACCGCTATCAAGCGCGTACGTACAGCGATCGAAACTGGCGATAAGTCAGCTGCTGCTGATGTCCTGCAAAAAGCAACCAGCGTGATTGACCGCGTGGCTGATAAAAACATCATTCACAAAAACAAAGCTGCCCGCCATAAAAGCCGCTTGTCTGCTGCCGTCAAAGCACTAGCCTAAGTCTGGCAGTTTCGGCTTTTCGGCCTATTGTCCACCGCTATTGCTTACGTTACGTACCGGCTAGCGCCCTTGCGCTACCGGTGATCACTATCAGACATCTGAATAGCAAACGTTAGACGCTCGGTATCGACACGATAGACGTAAAAAAACAGCCGTAAAAAAATCGCAACAAAGTAAGCTAGCGCTGACAGCACAAAAAGCCAGTCTGCTTCACCCAAAAATAATGCAGCCCCACTGGGCTGCTTTGTTTTTTGTACTCGCACAGTACTCCGAAGTACTAAGCCGAACCACTACTTCGACGTTCTGCTCCAAATCTCTAATTCGAACCTCTTTACACAACAGTGTTCTGCCTGTTCTACTTTACGTCTTAAACTGTGCCGCGTTACCTGTTGTGCATCGCTCGATCGCACGTCAACACACACAGCCCGACCCACGCTTCAATCTCAAACGATAGGTTCGCCTCCATGACAAAACCGCTGATTTTACAAATTGGATCCTTCAACGGCCACGCACCTGCCGACGGCGAACTCGCCGAACGCTACGAAGTTCTTCAGTACTGGAAGGCCGCCGACAAAGAAGCCTTTTTGCGCGAACATGCTGACCGCATCGAGGTCATTGCAACCTCAGCCAACTTCGGGTGCAGCACTGAGATTATCGCGGCTCTCCCAAAGCTGCGGGCCATTTGCACCTGGGGTGTAGGCTACGACAAAATCGATCTTGACAGTGCAGCCGCACGCAAGATTCAGGTCAGCACGACGCCTGACGTATTAAACGACTGCGTCGCCGATATTGCCTGGGGCTTGTTACTTGCTTGCGCACGGAACATCGGCTGGGGCGATCGCTTCGTACGTGAAAACCACTGGGAAAACAAAACCGGCAGCCTCCCCCTCGGTGCACGCGTAAGCGGCAAAAAGCTCGGGATCGTTGGTTTAGGCCGCATTGGTGAAGCAATCGCGCGCCGTGGCTTAGGTTTTGACATGAAAGTCTCGTATCACAACCGCAACCCACGCAGCGATGTCCCTTACACCTACCAAGCGTCGTTACTCGAACTAGCCCGTGAAAGTGATTTTCTGGTGCTCGCAACGGTTGGCGGTGCCAGCACGAAGCATCTGATCAACGAAGAGATCATGCGCGCGCTGGGCCCGTCGGGCCGTTTGATTAACATCGCACGTGGCTCAGTCATTGACGAACCCGCGATGGTACGCCTGCTAACTTCGGGCGAACTTGGTGGCGCCGGGCTTGATGTGTTCGAAAACGAACCCAAAGTGCCTGACCAACTCAAGACCCTGAACAACGTTGTCTTGATGCCGCACGTTGCAAGCGCCACACACGAAACACGCCGCGCCATGACTGATTGCGTGCTTGAAAATCTACACAGCATGTTTACGCACGGCAAATTGGTGACGCCACTTGCCATTTAGGCGTCTTCACGAGCGGTACGTTTGGCGCGCGCAGAGGGCAAGGGTGCCAAGGCAATCTGCACCACTGCGCGTCAGCCGAAACGCGTGTCGCGCCGCGTTGAGTGTCGTACTACGTTGAGTGTCGTACTACGTTGAGTGTCGTGCTAGAGGATCTTCGAGCAAATCAGCTTTCGTTTTAAGCTGATTGTCGTGCGCAAAGTCGTGCACGAACTGCCAGGCAAGGGGCTCGAGATCGCGTAGTCGGCCATCCACCACGACGCAGCGTTGCCCCTCAAGAGTTGAGGGCACAGCGTAAGGCGAGTACGAGATATAGCCCCCCAACGTACCGGGCGGGCGGTAAGGCGCCAGAACACCGGCAAGCCGCTCAGCCCAGTCGCTGGGCCTGAAGGTACTACCTGAGTCTGTCACACCATAAATGACAAAATAACGAACTTCTGCTGTCATGCACAACCCGTGTCGCCAATTCAGAGCCCGCAAACTTCTGATTCACGCCTCTGTCGCCTAGATTGTATATGATTGATGTTTTACGCTCGAACTTGCAAATTCGTATAACGAGCTTGTCTTTGATGTTTTGCACCCGAACCTACGCTTTTGCGTGTTAGGATTTTTAACGAAGTGTTTGACGCCCATACATGCGATCCTGCATAACGGGTATTTTACGGAGCCTCGGCCATGTCCTCTGCCCTTTCCAATACGTATTCCCGCCTTCCAGTTGCCTTTACTCACGGTAAAGGCGTTTGGCTATGGGATACCAAGGGCCGACGCTATCTTGACGCGATGGCGGGCATTGGCGTGTCATGCCTGGGGCATGCCCATCCTAAACTGGTTGCCGCCATTAGTGAACAGGCTGCACGCGTGATTCACACTTCCAATTTGTACGAAATTCCAGAGCAAGAAGAGCTCGCTCAGCGCATGACAAAAATGTCAGGCATGACTGAGATCGTGTTTGGCAACAGCGGCGCTGAAGCCAACGAAGCAGCCATTAAGCTTGCGCGCTATTACGGCTACAAAAAGGGCAATGATCTGCCCACCATCATCACCATGGAATCTTCATGGCACGGTCGCACCATCGGCACGCTTGCTGCAACAGATAGCGATAAAGCACGCACGGGGTTTGGCCCCTTGCCTGGCGGCTTTATCAAAGTCGCTTACAACGACATCGACGCCATCAAAGCTGCAGGCGACGCTGAGCCTCGCGTGGTTGCCGTTCTGCTTGAGGTTTTACAAGGTGAAGGCGGCATCCGCCCCATTGACGTGCAAAAGCTGAAAGCTTTGCGCGCGCTTTGTAACGAACGTGGCTGGCTGATGATGATTGACGAAGTGCAATCAGGGATCGGTCGCACTGGCAAGTGGTTGGCGCACCAATGGGCCGACATTCTGCCCGATGTCGTCGTCTTTGCAAAAGGGCTGGGCGGCGGTGTACCAATTGGTGCGATCGGCGCGTGTGGCCCCGCTGCAGGCGTTCTGGGCCCTGGCAGCCACGGCACGACCTTTGGTGGCAGCCCCTTGGTGAGCGCCGCCGGTATTGCTACGCTGCGCGCCCTCGAAGAAGAAAAGCTTCTTGAAAATGCCGCAACGGTTGGCGCGCACCTGAAGGCTGAGCTTGGTAAAGCCTTGTTAGGCACACCCGGCGTGCGCGAAGTGCGAGGCCAGGGCCTGATGTTGGGCATCGAACTCGAAAAGCCTTGCGGGGTGTTGACTGCGCGTGCGCTTGAGGCAGGGTTGCTCATTAACGTAACGCGCGACCGCGTTGTGCGTCTGTTACCTCCACTGATCCTGACAGCCGCTGAGGCCGACGAAATCGTCAAAATTTTGGTGCCTTTGATCAAGGCGTTTAACGCCGAATCCGCCTAACCCGCACTGACACAGCCGTGCACTCAAACAGAGTGCTCGCCTGTGCGGCTCGGGCCTGACAACTTTATCGAGTACATCATGTCAAACGCCGTACCTACCGCCGGCTCGCTTCGGCATTTTCTACAGCTGCAAGACCTCAACACAGACGAACTACTCTACGTGCTTGAGCGTGCCAAACTTATCAAAGACAAATTCAAGCGCTACGAGCCCCATCGCCCGCTGCACGATCGTACGTTGGCGATGGTCTTTGAAAAGGCCAGCACCCGTACCCGCGTCTCTTTTGAGGCGGGTATGTATCAGATGGGCGGCTCTGTCATTCATCTCACGACGAACGACTCGCAATTAGGCCGCTCTGAACCGATTGAAGATACCGCGCGCGTCGTTTCACGCATGGTCGATCTGGTGATGATTCGAACCTTTGAACAAACTCGCCTTGAGACCTTTGCCGCGTACTCGCGCGTGCCAGTCATCAATGGCTTAACCAACGAGTTTCATCCCTGCCAGATCCTGGCCGATGTCTTCACCTACATGCAGGCACGTGGTAGTTTGGCCGGAAAAATCGTGGCGTGGGTTGGTGACGCCAACAACATGGCCTACACCTGGATTCAAGCTGCAGAGCTTCTGGGATTCACGCTGCACGTCTCTGCCCCAACGGGCTATGTACTTGAGCCAGCCAGCTTGACTTCAGTCAAGCCCGGCGTGGTCAAAGAATTCGCCGACCCCAACGAAGCCTGCAAAGGCGCCCACCTTGTCACGACCGATGTCTGGACCAGCATGGGCTACGAGGCCGAAAACGAAGAGCGCCGCAGGGCCTTTGCTGATTGGTGCGTTGATCAAGACATGATGGCTCAGGCGACCCCCGAAGCCCTCTTCATGCACTGCCTGCCGGCGCATCGCGGCGAAGAGGTCACTGCCGAGGTCATCGACGGGCCACAAAGCGTCGTGTGGGACGAGGCCGAAAATCGCCTTCACGTGCAAAAAGCCCTGATGGAGTTTTTGCTACTCGGGCGCTTGAACTAAGTCTCTTCGCCTGACGCCCATGCCAGACCCGCTGACCTGGCCTGACGCACTCGCCCAGAGGTTAAAACCGACCTTTGAATGAAGGCCCAGACTAAGCGACGCGACCTTCCGCTAAAATATCGTCTTCTGTTAATTCATCTGCCAATCTAGAGCATCTTATGAGCGATATCAAAAAAGTAGTCTTAGCCTATTCAGGTGGCTTAGACACCTCTGTCATTCTCAAATGGCTACAAGACACCTATCAATGTGAAGTGGTGACGTTCACGGCTGATATCGGTCAAGGCGAAGAGCTCGAACCTGCCCGCGCCAAGGCGATTAAGTTTGGCATCAAGCCCGAACAAATTTTTATTGATGATCTGCGCGAAGAATTCGTGCGCGATTTTGTATTCCCGATGTTTCGCTGCAACACCGTCTACGAAGGCGAGTACTTATTGGGCACTTCGATTGCACGGCCGTTAATTGCTAAGCGTCAAATTGAAATTGCCCGCCAAGTTGGCGCCGAGGCGGTTTCTCATGGCGCAACCGGCAAAGGTAACGATCAAGTGCGCTTTGAGCTTGGCTACTATGCACTTGAGCCAGGTATCAAGGTCATCGCACCGTGGCGTGAATGGGATTTAGTTTCGCGCGAAAAGCTTCTGCAATATGCAGAAGCTGCTGGTATCGCAATCGATATGAAGCATAAACAAGGCGGAGCACCCTACTCAATGGATGCCAACCTGCTGCACATTAGTTTCGAAGGTCGTCATCTTGAAGACCCAAAGGCCGAAGCCGAAGAAACCATGTGGCGCTGGACAGTCTCGCCCGAGGCCGCGCCTGACAAGGCCGAGTATCTTGACCTTGAATTTGAACATGGTGACGTCGTGGCGCTTAATGGCGTGCGCCTTTCGCCTGCACAGGTTCTGACCAAGCTCAATGAACTGGGTGGCAAGCATGGTATCGGCCGCTTAGACTTGGTCGAAAACCGCTACGTTGGCATGAAATCACGCGGTTGCTACGAAACCCCCGGCGGAACAATCTTACTCAAAGCACACCGCGCAATCGAGTCAATCACGCTCGACCGTGAAGTGGCACATTTAAAAGACGACCTGATGCCACGCTACGCTAGCCTGATTTATAACGGCTACTGGTGGTCACCCGAGCGCCGTGCGATTCAGGCCTTAATCGACAGCACACAAAAAGAAGTCAATGGTTGGGTGTGCTTGAAGCTTTACAAAGGTAACGTCTACACCGTGTCGCGCGATTCGAAAGACACGCTGTTTGATCAAACGATCGCAACCTTTGATGATGACGGTGGCGCCTACAACCAGGCTGATGCAGCAGGCTTTATCAAGCTGAACGCCTTACGCATGCGCATCGAATCACGCGCTGGCCGCAAGCTGTAATAATCATTCAGGCAACATGCTGCTGAGTCGAGCTTTGGTCAGCGTTCGACTCAGCGAAGCTGATTAAAACGCTCAAGGCGCGTTAACTGGGCTCCTCTGCGGGTCCCTGGAAACACCACCGTTAAGCGGGCGCCTGCAAATTGCGGGCGACTCACCAGGTTCCACCACGCACCATGGGCACGGGCGATTTCTCGCACAATGGCAAGCCCTAAGCCCGAGCCACCTTGCGGTGCATCAGGCGACCGATAAAACGCCTCAAAGACGCGACCCTGCTCTTGGGTACTGATACCCGAACCATCATCTTCAACTGCGAGCGTCGGCGGCGTTGAGGTCACCAAGAGTCTGATCTGATGGGCTCCAGCGGCATAGCGCAGGGCATTATCAATCAGATTACCAAGCAACTCATCCAGCAAAATCGGATCACCCTCAACCCAAACAGGGTAGTCGGGCGCCTCAAGCTGCAAGGTAATATCGGCCTGTTGTGCGCGCGCCAACCATTCCGCGCCACTCGTACGCACCCACTCGCACAAATCCATTCGCAAAAAATGATCTTGGGGGCGCGCTTCAGGGTCAACACGCGCCAGCACCAAAAGCTGCCGCCCCAGACGAATCATCCGATCGCTGACCTGCTTGATACGCTCTGCACGCTCGCGCAGATCGGCCGACAGGGGCTTGGCCAGCATCAGCTCCGATTCAAGCTTTAAACCGGCAAGCGGCGTTCTGAGTTGATGCGCTGCATGCCCAACAAAGCGACGCTGCGCGGCAAGCGTGTCATTTAAGCGTGCAAGCAAATCGTTGGTGTGGCGCACAAGCACAACGAGCTCTAGGGGCAAGCCCTCGGCCTTGAGCTGGCCCAGATCGTCAACTGTGCGCTGAGCAATATCACTCGAGAGTTGATTGATCGCCCGCATACCCGAGCGCACACCTCGAACGACAACCCAAATGCACAGTGCAATCAAAACAAGTTGTCCCAAAACCATCAACCAGAAAATATCTTCTAGCTGCCAGTCTGCCATCTCAATTTTGTGGGTAATTACCCAAGTTGCCACTAAATCAAGACCCACTAACAGAATGATTGGCGGCAACAGACGCAGCGTTAAGCTGCGGGCCAACGTGCCCGTGGCTAAGAACACAAACTTAGGCATCTCTAAACCGCGTCAGCTTCAAGAAGGTAACCAAAGCCGCGCACGGTCTGTATGGCTGTGCCCGTCCCTTCGAGGCGCTTACGCAATCGGTAGATATAGACTTCAACGGCGTTTTCACTGAAGTCAGAATCAAGCGCAGAGAGGCCTTGCACGATCTGCTGTTTCGTCACGACTTTGCCAGCACGTACCAACAGCATTTCAAGTACCGAGAGTTCGCGCACCGACAAGGCCAAGCGCTGCCCTGCTACCCGGCACTCGCGGTGCGCGGTATCAAAGGATAAATGACCAAATTCAATCAACGAGCGGGCAACGCCCAGATGCCGGCGTGCCAAGGCACGCACGCGCGCGGCCAGTTCAGCAAGTTCGAAGGGCTTGGTCAGATAATCGTCGGCACCCGCATCAAGACCGGCTACGCGGTCTTCAAGGCCATCGCGAGCGGTCAGTACCAACACGGGTATTTCGCTGCCCTCACCTCGCAGCGTGGCGAGGACTTGCAAGCCATCGATGAGAGGCAAATTCAAATCAAGCACTAACAGGTCGTAGGGGTGATTTGCTAACGCACTGAGCGCCCGCTTGCCGTCAGCCAACCAATCGGTTGCATAGCCCTGATCGGTTAAAAATTCTTGTAACGCGCGCCCAAGCGTCGCGTCGTCTTCAATTACGAGCACTCTCATTGGGCTAGTTTACATCTTAGGGGGTACTGGTGGGTGCTACAGGGGTCGAACCTGTGACCTACGCCTTGTAAGGGCGCCGCTCTACCAACTGAGCTAAGCACCCTAAGATTTAACTGAACGTTCTGACAACACACAGAACGATATGATGAACGAAGGGCTGGCACTACCGCTAAAAAAAATGCGTAGCGCATTATAGCGAAACGCATTTTTTTAGCAAATCAGACTGCGTTAGTTCAACGCATCTTTCAAGGCCTTGCCTGGGCGAAACTTTGGCACTTTTGCTTTCTTTATTTTAATCGCTTCGCCGGTACGTGGATTGCGACCGGTACGTGCTGCGCGTTGCGACACAGCAAAGGTACCAAAACCAACCAAAGTGACCGAGTTACCTTTTTTTAGTGTTGCCTTGATTGCTGCAATCATCGCGTCAAGTGAGCGGCCTGCTGCTGCTTTAGAAATATCAGCTTTAGTGGCGATGTGATC
>CAIZGG010000044.1 GCA_903932425.1 uncultured beta proteobacterium
GAGAAAGCCAAGAAACTCCAATAAGGATCTATCATGGCTACCATCAAAGTCGACGTCGTCAGTGCAGAGAAGTCTCTGTACTCAGGCGATGCTAAGTTTGTAGTACTGCCGGGAGAGTCGGGTGAGTTGGGTATTTTGCCTGGCCACACCCCTCTGATCTCGCGCATTCGACCTGGTTTGGTGCGCATTGTTCTTCAAGATGATTCTGAAGAGAGCATTTTCGTGGCCGGCGGTCTGCTAGAGGTTCAACCAGGCCACGTAACTGTGTTGTCTGATACTGCGATTCGTGGTGGTGACCTTGACGAAGCGAAAGCTGAGGCAGCGCGTGTTGCGGCGCAAGAAGCATTGCGCAACGCGAAAGATCAGGCCAGTATGGATGTTGTCAAAGCAGAACTCGATATGTTGGCCGCGCAAGCGTCGGCCGCACGTCGAATTCGAGAGTTGACCAACAAACACTAGTGTCTGTCGTTCTCGGGTAAGACAGCGGTACTTGTTAAAAAAACACGCCTCATCAGGCGTGTTTTTTTTGCCATCACAGCAGAGCGTAAATATGCGCATGCGTATTCTCCGACTACCCTTGAAGTCTGATCGAGCCTAGGCTAACGGCTTTTGCTCGGAGAAATGTAATGCGACAACAAATCGACTGCGCAGTGTTACGTCTTGCAGTTCATCATGCCTGGCTCGAAGACGTACTGTTGGGAGCCAGTCCTGCTTTGACTCGGGTCAGACTGCATCAGCTTGAGTGGGAGGCTGGGCAAAATCTTGAAGTTGATACGACGGCTACTGTGACCCTGCCCGTGCAGGCGCTTGCTCAGGCCAGCGTGAGCCTACGGCGCTTTGATTTGTGCTTGCTTCCCGTGTCTGTGGACACGTTGGCATGGACACGGCAAGCGCTCGCACTCATTCCACGAGGCCCTTTTTTGCCTCTCGTCGGTATCTTCCAAAACCTAAAATCGGCCGCTATGCAAGATTTGCTCGAACTTGGGCTGTCTGATTTTGTGCGATTACCCTTATGCAACGAAGAATTTCGTGCAAGAGTACTCGCCACTGTCTCGCGGGTACCTCGACCAAGCACCTTGCGCGAGCCGGAAGTGGACTACGCGGCTTCCGAATGGTCAGGCAGCGCATTTGAAGGATGCAACAAAACGCCACAGGGCGTGTATGGAAAGAGCAGGGTAAACAAAATGACTGAACCGCTACCAAAGCAAAGTACACACGCTTTACTAAGGACGAAAGCATCGAAGGCAAAAACAAACTGCGAGACAGAGCGTCGGTCGCTACAGTGCGCAACCGCGTTCAATGCGTTGCATCACAAAGCCGATCCTATGGGCTCATTTCGTGACGCCAAAAACCAACTTGTAAGCAACTTTGAGCGCACGTACATCACTCAGGCGCTTACAAAGCATAGCGGCAACATCGCGATGGCAGCACGCGCGTCAAATAAACATAGACGAGCCTTTTGGGCCTTGATGCGCAAACATGACATCGCCGCTGAACCCTATCGGACAGACGACGGCGGAGAGTAAAATAGCGATCAGATAATCGGAAGACTCGGCATAATGCATGCCTTGCGCGTGACTAAAAAAGGATCTCTGTGGGCGCTACACCTTTAAAAAATGATGTATTTTTGCGCGCACTAAAACGCGAGGCAGTGCCCTATACCCCGACTTGGTTAATGAGACAGGCTGGCCGCTACTTGCCTGAGTACAACGCTACCCGCGCGCGCGCGGGCTCATTTATGGGTTTGGCACAAAGCCCAAGTTACGCGGCTGAAGTGACGCTGCAGCCGCTCAAGCGCTTTAATCTTGACGCGGCCATTTTGTTTTCTGACATCTTGACAGTCCCCGATGCGATGGGCTTGGGGCTTTCTTTTGCACAAGGTGAGGGCCCCAGATTTGCCCACCCGCTGCGCACCGAGCAAGATGTCAATAAACTCGAGGTTCCTGACCTTAGCAAGTTGCAATATGTTTTTGATGCAGTGAGCCTGATACGTACCGAGTTAGATGGTCGAATACCCCTCATCGGTTTTGCCGGTAGCCCATTTACGGTTGCCTGTTACATGGTCGAAGGTCGAGGTAGCGACGACTATCGTTTGATTAAAAGTATGCTCTATGCTCGCCCAGATTTGTTGCACCGCATCTTGCAGATCAACGCGCAAACAACCGCACAATATCTCAACGCCCAAATAAAAGCCGGCGCTCAGGCGGTTATGATTTTTGACAGCTGGGGTGGCGTTCTTGCTGATCAGCTTTTTCAGCAATTTTCGTTGCACTACACCAAACAAGTGGTGCAGCAGTTGATAAAAGAGCATGAGGGCCGAGCGGTACCGTCGATTGTGTTCACGAAAGGTGGTGGGCAATGGCTCGAGCAAATCGCGTCCTGCGGCGCCGATGCCGTAGGGCTAGATTGGACGGTTGACCTCAGCGGTGCACGTAAGAGGGTTGCCGACTCTGTTGCCTTTCAAGGCAATCTTGACCCAATGGCACTTTTTGGTGGTGAACCCGCGGTTCGCGCAGAGGTGCGCCGTGTACTAGATGCTTTTGGTGAGGTTGGCCGGGGCGGGCACGTATTTAATCTTGGCCATGGAATTTCACAATTCACACCTCCTGAGGCTGTTGCTGCGTTGGTAGACGAAGTTCGTGCATACAGCCCGCAATTTCACGGTTATGCCAGCAAGAGCTAATAACGGCGCGGGTTTTTAGGCGGTTTTACTCGAAAACCCTTATGAAATCTTGATAATTCTGCTGGGTTATGCACAAAATTTGCAAAAATCGCCTTATCCGGTAAATTTTAATAATTACATTTAAAATATCTTATATCTCATTGATTAAA
>CAIZGG010000045.1 GCA_903932425.1 uncultured beta proteobacterium
ACCGGCGGCCACGGCCTCTTCAACCGCATACTGGATCAAAGGCTTGTCGATAACGGGTAACATTTCTTTAGGCATGGCCTTGGTGGCGGGCAAAAAACGAGTGCCTAGGCCGGCAACGGGGAAGACTGCTTTGCGAACGGGACGCATAATTTATTCCTAAAGGTAGGGCCGCACACCTGCGGAACCAAATGTAACTGCCGCTATCATAAACGTATGACTCATGACAGTTTAATGAATTCGCTGCAATCGATGCCTAAAAAGTGCATGGCGGGGTTGATGGTGCTCTCAATTGGGTGGCAAAGTGCCTGGGCACAGCCGTCTGCAGCGCCCTCGCTGGGCCCTGCGTCAAGCTCAGACCTGTCGCCGGCGCTTGAGCGACGCCTGGGTGACGCAATCATGGTCGAGGGGCGTCGGGATCCTGAGTACATCAAAGATCCGGACCTTAGCCAGTATTTGAATGCAATGGGTAAGCGGCTTGCGGTGTATGCCCCGGGCGGGGCACCTGATATTGAAGTGTTTGGGGTACGAGATCCGATTATCAATGCGTTTGCCATGCCGGGCGGGTACATTGGCGTGCACACTGGGTTAATTGTGATGTCGGGCGCCGAGGCCGAGCTTGCCGGCGTGCTCGCGCACGAAATCGCTCACGTGACCCAGCGGCATATTGCCCGCGGGTTGACCCAGCAGCAACAGAGTGGCCATATTGCAATCGCCACCCTTGCGGCCGCGATTCTCGCCGCGCTGACGCCGGGTGGTGGTCAGGCCGCGATGGGCATCGCGGCCTTTGGTCAGGCCGCGGCTATTTCACAACAGCTTGGGTTTTCGCGCGACGCCGAGCAAGAGGCGGATCGTACTGGGTTTGAAATGCTGCGCAAAGCAGGCTACGACCCAAACGGTATGGCAGTGATGTTTGGACGTCTGATGCAAGCTTCCAGCCTAAACGAGGGGCGGGGCGGCGGGGTCTATGTATCGACCCACCCACTCAGCATTTCGCGTATGACCGATATGCAAAACCGAATCCGACAGTTGCCCGTCGCCAACTATCAGGCTCTAGACGAGTTTTGGTTTGTCCGAGCCAAGGCGCGCGTGCTGCAGGCCGTCGATCCTAGGGCGCTGCTGCAAGCGATTGAGCAACTGCAAGAAGAGGTTCGTGCGAGTGCCAAAGCCGGCGCGGCGACGGGTGCAAGCGTGGCCAAACAGGCCGCTGCCTGGTATGGGTTGTCACTTGCTGCGCTGGTACGTAAAGATTTAAAAACTGCAGCAAGCTCGCTTGAACAGGCTCAATCTTTGAGCGCGAACTCGCCTTATCTGGATGTGCAACGTATCGAACTTGAGCTGGCTCGCAAGCAAGTTGCCCAGGCGTTGGCGGCAGCCCAAGCTGCGCAAAAGCGCTGGCCAGAGCGGCGCGCTTTTGCATTAAAAGTGGCAGAGTGTTTGCAGTTGCAAGCGAAAGACAAAGAGGCGGTCGCGTATCTGCAAGAGCAAGTCAAGCGTTGGCCAAAGATTGAGCCTGATTTTTACAAAATGCTGGGGACTAGTTACGACCGCTTAAACGAGCCGGTTGCTGCTCGGCAGGCGATGGCCTCTTATTACGAGCAGTTAGGGGCGTTATCCGCCGCGGTGGCGCAGTTGCAGCAGGCGCGCACATTGTCGCAAGATTTTTATTTGCAGTCGCAGATTGATGTACAGATTCGTACCTTGTCGGCCAAGATCGCCGAAGACCGCAGATTGCTCGAACGATTTAAGTCTTAGTCTGTGGAAGCGATTGAAAAAAACGCATCAGCCGCTCTGGTAGCCAATTCAAATGGCCGGGCCAACTGCCACTGACAAAACCGACATGCCCTCCGACTGCTGGCTGGTGCAGCGTGATGGCATCGCTGCAATCGTTGGGCCCCGCCAGAGTGTGCTCGGGCAGAAATGGATCGTTTCTGGCGTTCAAGACTAGCGTGGGTACGACGATTTTTTTAAGCCAGGGTTTACTGGCAGATTGCGTCCAGTAATCGATGGCATCTTTGAAGCCGTGCATGGGGGCGGTGTAGGCATGATCAAAGTCGCGTAAGTCGCGTGCCTGATTGACCTTTGCCACGTCGATGACACCTGGGTATCTGCGGGCTTTTTCGAGTACTTTGGGTTTCAGAGAGCGCAAAAAATGGCGTGAATACACCTCGCGGTTGAAGGTGTTGTCTGACAAGTGGTTGCCAGCGGCAACTAAGTCTAGAGGTGCAGAAATTGCGGCAGCCCCTATCAGCCAATCAATATGCGCGGCATGTTCGCCTAAATATTTTAATAAGGCATTGCCACCGAGCGAGACGCCGGCGGCATGCCAGTACCCCTGAGGAACTTGCTGTCGTACGGTGTCCAGAATAAAACCAATGTCGGCCGAGTCGCCCGAGTGATAAGCGCGCGCCAGGCGGTTGGCAAAGCCAGAGCAACCACGAAAATGTGCGACGGCTACGATCCAGCCTCTTGCCCTGAAGTACGTGGCGATCGACTGAGCGTAACGGCTGCTGCTGTTGCCTTCAAGCCCATGAAAAAGTAGCAAAGCCTGCGGCGAGGCTGTGCTGCAAAGTTGCAGTTGATCTGCAGGCGTCAGCCAGCGTGAGGCAGCGGTGTGGCTCAAACTGCTCTCTCGACTACGCCTGGGCTGAGAGGAGTGGCTTGGAAGCGCCCAATCAATATCAATAAAATCGCCATCTGGCGTGTCGTAACGCGCTCGGGCAAAACGAAGCCGGTTTGTTGGGGCGACTAACGCACCAAAGAGCGTCTGAGTGTGACGTTCAGGTAACCAGTGCGGGGCATGACAGGCTGAAAGATCGAGAGAAGCTGGCACTGTGCGATGAAGTTAGTGCAAAAGGCCAGTGTGATCGTGCGAGTCGAGTAAGCCAGTTTGCTCGGGTGCGGCCGAGGCGTGATGCATCACCATACGCCAACCCGTTGGGCCCTTGTGATACACGTTTGTGGCGTAGCAGTGTGCAACTTCGCTGCCGGCTTGGCTGCGAACGGTGATTTCTTCGATGAGCGAATGCACAGTACTCATCATGCTTTGGGTCGTGACGAGTTTGGTCGCGCGAATGTGGAGTGCGCCTTGAGTCAGGATCTCGTGCCAGGACTCTTTGACGGCGTGTAGGCCCACCATGCGCAACCCACCCGGATGTACGCAGATGATTTCTTCGTCGTCAGACCACACTTGCATCAAACGGCCAAGGTCTGCTCGCTCAAGCGCATCATAAAACGCCAGTTCAGCTTCTTCGGGTGTTGCGAACATCACTGGCATCAGCGTGACCCTTAGTGACCGTGCACAACAGTGCCGGCAGCTAACTGGTAGTGGGCGCCACAGTAGGGGCAGTTGACGGCGCCGGTACGTGTCACATCGAGAAACACGCGCGGATGCATGCTCCAGAGTGGTGCGCGTGGACCGGGGCAATGTAGGGGCAGGTCGGCAGCGCCGACTTCTACCGGAGCTTGATCTTTGCCAGAGGCGGGGGCTTGCGTCATCGCGAATCTCAAAGAAAAAAAAGATATCCAGAGTGTACCAAGCGCGCGGTCTACAATCGCGGCAATTGTCTTAAACGCGTAAAAAATTGTCGGATCCATTGGCTGTCCCTCCTTCCTTAAGCCCTCTGCGTGCGCAAAAGCGTGCCGCGTTTTTGCTAGGCCTTCGAGCGATTGCACCGGGGCTAGTGGCGCTCACGATCTGGGGAATCGTCACAGGTGTTGCCATGTCGCGCGCGGGTTTGAGCGATCAGACTGCTGCCGCGATGTCGCTGCTGGTTTATGCGGGCTCTGCGCAATTGACAGCGCTGCCTTTGATTGCTGCGGGCGCACCCTTGTGGTTGATTTTTGCCGCTGGGATTATTGTCAATTTGCGCTTTGTGATTTTTGGTGCGGCCTTGCACCCCTACTTTAAAGACCTGACGTGGGGGAAACGACTATTCATGGGGTATTTGGCCGTTGACATTGCGTTTGTCGCGTTTATGCCCCGCTTTCATGATGCCCCGCGCAAGGGTACGCTTGAACAACACTGGTTTTTTCTGGGCGCGGTAATTCCTTCGTGGTTTCTTTGGCAAATCACCTCCTTGCTTGGTATTAGCCTGGGTAACGTCGTGCCAGTGTCCTGGTCAATTGATTTTGCCGCAACGCTGGCTTTACTTGCCTTGATGCTACCGCTGGCGAACACCCGACCAATCATCCTGTCGGTGCTGGCCGCCAGCGTGGTGGCCTGGGTTGCACAAACTTTACCCTTACGCTTAGGGCTGCTGGCTGCCGTGGTGACCGGGATTGTTGTGGGCATGTGGGTCGAAGCCAAGCAACACGCGGGGAGGCGGGTTTGATGGGCGAAACCACATACGTTTACTCGGCGATCTTATTGCTCGCTCTGTGCGTGGTGATTTGTCGCACCGGCTATCTGGTGTTTGGACACCATTTTCCGTTGCCGCCCAAACTGCGAAGTGCATTGCGTTATGCACCGTTAGCGGCGCTGGTGGCAATTATCATCCCTGATGTACTACCTTGGGGGGTGCAAACCGGGCCGCAGTTTGATCTGAAGTTTTTGGCAGCCGGGGTGTCGGTGCTCGTGTTTTTAGCAACACGCAATGGGTTGCTGGTGATTGTGTCCGGAATGCTGGCGTTATGGTCACTGCGGGGATTATTACTGTTGTTTTAGGGTCGCAAAGACCCTTTACTCGCGCTGTGATCTAAGGGGAATCCCGAACTTTGACAGTTGACTAGAGTACACTAGCAGGCGTTTCCTTAAATAATTCAATGACTTCAATCATTCAAACTACTTGACCTCTACTACTCAACCTACTGATATAGCTGCCGCGCCAATCCCAACCTTTGCTGAAATCGGGTTGCACCCAGCGCTCTTGCAAGCCGTGCTTGATACCGGCTACACCATTCCCACTCCGATACAGGCGCAAGCTGTGCCGCTTGCCATGGCTGGGCAAGACGTGATGGGCGCAGCCCAAACAGGCACCGGTAAAACTGCAGCCTTTACGCTACCGATTTTGCATCGGCTAATGGCTTCGGCCAACAGCAGCGCTTCGCCTGCCCGTCATCCCGTCCGTGCTTTGATTTTGACGCCAACCCGCGAACTCGCAGATCAAGTGGCCGAGAGCGTTAAGCGCTATAGCAAGCTGACGCCCTTGCGTTCGACCGTGGTGTTTGGTGGTGTGGATATCAATCCGCAAAAAGAGGCCTTGCGCAATGGTTGCGAAGTGCTGATCGCAACGCCTGGGCGTTTGCTTGATCACGTTGAGCAGCGCAACGTTAATTTAAGTCAGGTCGGAATTTTAGTTTTAGATGAAGCAGACCGCATGCTCGACATGGGTTTCTTGCCTGATCTTGAGCGAATCATTCGTCTGTTGCCCACACCTCGGCAAACCTTGCTTTTCTCGGCAACCTTTAGCAACGACATTCGTAAGCTAGGCCGTACCTATTTAAACAGCCCCATTGAAATTGAAGTGGCTGGTCGTAACGCGACGGCCGATACCGTGACACAAGTGGCTTATGCCATGTCAGGTGATGCCAAACGGGCGGCTGTTGTGCATTTAGTCAAGTCGCGCGGCCTCAAGCAAGTGATCGTGTTTTCAAATACCAAAATCGGTACCGGTCGTCTGGCCCGTCAACTTGAGCTCGACGGCGTGCGTGCCGAGTCGATACATGGTGACAAAACACAAGCTGATCGTATGAAAGCCCTCGAGGCCTTTAAAGCTGGAGAGCTTGAAGTCTTGGTTGCCACCGATGTTGCCGCGCGTGGTCTGGATGTCGCCGGTGTGCCGTGTGTGATCAACTACGATTTGCCACATAGTGCCGAAGATTACGTTCACCGTATTGGCCGCACTGGTCGTGCTGGGGCTTTAGGCGAGGCGATCTCCTTATTTGCTCCGGCCGAAGAAAAATATCTGCTGGATATTGAAAAGCTCATCAAAAGTTCAATCGTGCGTGGCACGCTCGATATCCCGAGCGAGTTACTGACGCGAGGTGCGTCGCGCGAAGAATCTCGTCCAAGTCGGTCGAGCTTCGGTTCAGAGCGTAATGGATCTTCGGGTTCCGAGCGTAGCTCGAGTGGGCGAGGCAGTCATGGCGAGCGCGCAGAACGCAGTTCGCGACTCAGTCGTTATAGTGCGCCCGCAAAACCGGTCGATGATTTTTTTACAAAACCCTATCAGCCATCAGCTGCTTCGTTGGCGGCTGCAGCACAAGCGCCCGTCACGTCTGTAAAAAAACATTCGTTATTGACGAAGCGTCCGGTCGGTTTGTTACTGGGTGCCGTACAAAAAAAGTCCGATTCAGTCACAGAGTGATTGCTGACTGAACACGACAAACGTTCAGTCAGCGCGTGAAACCTAACGTTGCACGATGCAATCAGGCTTTTTGACTGAGCGCCTTTAACTGCGCAATTAAATCTTCTGGCAAAGCCGTCTGTTGCGGTTGACCAGGCGTTTGCATCGACTGAATCAGTCGGTTGAGGTGCTCGATATGAGGGAGCAGGGTGCCTAAAAAACGAATGTTATCGCCCTGTACAAGTGCGATTGTCGGAAAGTTTTCAACATCTTCATCGCCAAGCAGTTCAGGATAATCTTCGATATCGGCCCAGATGAAACAGGCGTTTGGCTGCTGTTGGCCAAGCGCTTCGAACTTTGGTTGGTATGCTTTGCAGGCATCGCACCAGGCCGCGCAAAAACACAAGACCACCGTGAGTTCGGCTTGTTCAAGAGCGTTGGCAAGTGTTGGTGAATTTGGAAAATACACGTTTTCGTCGGCACAAGAGATCAGGTTTGTCTATGATAGCCTCGTTTGCGTCGCGACTTGGGTCTGATTGCCCGGTGCGCCTTATCGTGTAGAGGCATGTCTTTCGGAGAATTTTAGTTTGAATTCAACATCTACTGCGCAGCAATCGCAACTAGCGCAACAATCGCTTGGTCTGGAGGGGGTGGGGCAGGCGTTTGGTCGCGCTTTGGTCTCGCAGTGCCATCCCCGCATGTTGTTCGCGCTGTTGATGCCATTTTTAATTGTGTTGGGTGCCGTGATTGTGCTTTTATTTGTGGCACTTGGTCCACTCACTGCGTGGCTAAGCCAACAAGTGAGCGATTCTAGTTTGCTGCTCGAAGCCAATGACTGGTTAGTGTCGGTGGGTTTGTTTTCGTTGCTATCGGTCAAGGCGTGGATGCTGACACTGATGGCCCTGATGGTGCTGCTGCCGGCTTCGGGGATTCTTGGGTTGGCCGTTGCCGCCGTATTTGTGATGCCCTTGGTGGTTTCGCATTTATCGCGCCATCAGTACGCCGATGTATCCAAGCGAGGCGAATATGGCTTTGTAGTGAGTTTCTGGAATGCGCTTTGGGTGAGTGTGGTCTTTTTGCTGGGCTGGGTGTTGACGCTGCCCTTTTGGCTGTTTCCGCCCTTAGGTTTGCTGGTGTCGCTTTTATGGTGGACCTTCGCTTTTTCACTCATGATGCGCCTGGACTCGATTGTTGAGCACGCCACTGCGGCCGAACGAAAAATTTTATTGGTACGACATGGCACTGGGTTTTGGGTGATTGGTTTATTTTGTGCCCTATTGAATTTGCTGCCTCCGGCCTGGGTATTTTTGCCAGTATTCTCGGGCCTGGTCTACACCCATTACGGGTTGGCAAGCTTGCGTCGGTTGCGTGACGAACTGCATTAAATGTTTCAGATTGGCACTCGCAAAGTCGACCAAGGCCGTCGCATTTGTGCTGAAATATCGACTATTCTGAAATTTGACTGACTTACATTTTTTTCTGGAAACATCATGTCTGCCTCTCAAGACAACGCGCGGTTTGGTTTGATTATTGTTGGTGACGAAATTTTGTCTGGCCGCCGGCAAGACAAAC
>CAIZGG010000046.1 GCA_903932425.1 uncultured beta proteobacterium
ACCACATAGTCGCCGCGGATCCATATGGAAAGCTCTGGGCCAATAAACGGAATGGCCGAGAACAAATTCACGATCACTTGTGCGCCCCAGAAAGACATTTGACCCCAGGGTAAGAGATAGCCAAAGAAGGCCTCACCCATCAGGCACAAGAAAATGCCGACACCGAAGATCCAGACGAGTTCGCGCGGTTTACGGTATGAGCCGTAAATGAGGGCCCGCACCATGTGCAGGTAGACCACGACAAAAAACATCGAAGCGCCGGTTGAGTGCATGTAGCGGATGAACCAGCCACCGGGCACTTCGCGCATGATGTATTCGACTGATTGAAAGGCGAATTGCGCATCGGGTTTGTAGTGCATGACCAGAAAGATACCGGTCACGATCTGCAACACCAGCACGAAGAGCGCTAGAGAGCCAAAGAAATACCAAAAGTTGAAAGTTTTGGGTGCGTAATATTCTGACAGATGGGCTTTGTAGCTTGATGTCAGTGGAAAGCGCTGGTCTATCCAACCTAGCAGTCCGGTCGTTTCGACGGATTTTTCGCCAGCCATGAAACGGCTCCTTTACTTGTTCAGTGTCACGTTGTTAGGATTGAGCAACAGGGCGGTTAGGCCTTGTTGTTCTCGTCAACCCCGACAACGATGCGGGTGTCGCTTAAATACTGATATGGCGGAACTTCGAGGTTATCGGGGGCGGGTTTATTTTTAAACACGCGACCCGCCATATCGAAGGTCGAACCATGGCAGGGGCACAGAAAGCCGCCATCCCAGTTGGAGGGTAAGCTTGGCTGAGCACCGGTTGCAAATTTTGGCGAAGGCGAGCATCCCAAATGGGTGCAAATGCCAACGGCGACGAAAAGCTCTTGCTTGCGCGAGCGCCATTCGTTTTTGGCATAGGTCGGCGTATAGCCAGCGCGCATGGATTTGGGATCAGCCAATTCACCATCGTTTTTCTTCAGAGAGTCAAGCTGCTCTTTGGTGCGACGTATCAGCCAAACAGGCTTGCCACGCCATTCGACGGTGCGCATTTCGCCCGGCGCCAAGGTGCTGATATCGACCTCGACTGGGGCACCCGCGGCGCGGGCGCGATCGGAGGGCGCGAACGTGCTAACAAATGGGACCACTGCGGCCAAACCGGCTGCGCCACCCATTGCACAGGTCGTGCCGATCCAGAGACGGCGCGCGGGGTCTGACGGCAGTACGGCCGGAACCGCACCTTCATCGTCATGCATAATCGAATCCTGACTCATCTTCCTATCCTTAATTGTTGCGCGGGCAACCTTACTTCTTTAATCATGTCACCCGGCAGTCATTACCCGCAGTCATTGTCCAATAAGCGCCTACCCGAAGCGTTTATTTGTTGACTAACCAGTCTTGTTTCAAATTTTACAACCCCTTATTATAGCCGAGCGAGCCTACACTTTCTATCGGAGAAAACAGAAATGGCAATGTTAAAAGGTTTTTTTAAAGAATTTGAACAGTTTGCCCTTCGAGGTAATGTAGTCGACCTCGCTGTGGGTGTGATCGTTGGGGCAGCATTCGGCAAGATTGTTGACTCGTTGGTGAAAGACATCGTGATGCCAATTGTTAACTTTTTGGTTGGCGGTTCGGTTGACTTCAGCAACAAGTATCTGGTGCTCTCGCGGCCGGCACAATACACCGGACCTGACACCTACGCCGATCTGACAAAGGCGGGCGCGAACTTATTTGCCTGGGGTAATTTTTTGACAATCGTCATTAATTTTGTCTTACTCGCGGTCGTGATCTTTTTCATGGTCAAGGCGATTAATACTGCCCGCAACAAAATGGCGCTGTCGGCTCCGCCCCCACCGACGCCAGAAGAGATTGAGCTGCTGCGCGAAATAAGGGATTCTTTAAAAAAGTAAAGAAGAGAAATAGAGAT
This sequence comes from uncultured beta proteobacterium, assembly GCA_903932425.1. Lineage (GTDB taxonomy): Bacteria > Pseudomonadota > Gammaproteobacteria > Burkholderiales > Burkholderiaceae_B > Zwartia. The sequence goes on from CAIZGG010000046.1 coordinate 1,903, forward strand.
TTTTACGACTGTCCGGTTTAAGCGTTTTCATTTTCGGTCAGCGCTAGCATGACTGCGGGTGGCGGGTCGAGTTTTATTGGAGGCTGACTTGAGTTGAATGTTGCGATGCGCATCAGGAGTGAAAACTGAGGATGAATGACAGCAGTGCATATACAGATAGTAGGCGCTCACTACACTACATTAAATTAAATAAAATACCACGCTGTCATGCCCGCGATCTGCGGTCCAACTCGCTTGCCTACAAACCGTTGGGCTAAACGCTGAGCCGCTTAGACCGGGTTATCAATATCTATAAAATCAACCTGAATACCGAACTCATTGGCAATCGCCTGTCCCAATGCCTGCACCCCATAGCGTTCAGTGGCGTGGTGTCCGGCGCTGATGAAGCCAACGCCAGTCTCACGGGCCAAGTGCACGGTGGGTTCAGAAATTTCACCGGTAATGAACAATTGAGCACCCTGTTCGATGGCTTGGTTCAACATACTTTGAGCCGCGCCAGTGCACCAAGCGATTCGTTGAATCGGCAGTTGGTCAGAACCGATCACGAGCGGTGTCCGCCCAAGCCGTTGTTCAACACGTGCCGCGATTGCGCCAAGTGAGGTGGTACCTGGCATCGACCCAAGCCATAGTAGGCCTGCGTTGGCATCGGTCTGGTCGGCGACGAGCCCCAACACTCTGGCAAGTTGGGCGTTATTGCCCAGCACAGGGTGGGCGTCCAAAGGTAGGTGGTACGCAAGCAAATTCAATTCGCTTGCGAGCAAGGCGGCGAGACGATTTTTGCGGGTGCCGACAATGCGCACATCGTCGCCTTTCCAGAACCAACCGTGGTGAACTAGCAGCGCATCGGCCTTTTGTTGTGCTGCGTGCGTAATCAATGCCTGACTTGCGGTCACGCCCGCGATAATATGAGACACCACGGTCTTGC
>CAIZGG010000047.1 GCA_903932425.1 uncultured beta proteobacterium
AACGCCCACTGACGCGGCAAAGACTTCTGATTCACGAATCGCACGTAGATTGCGCCCGAGCCGACTTTGATTGATAAAATCGGCCAGCAGTTGCACGATAATCAGACTGCCGCCCGAGACATAAAAGAACACCGTGGCAGACATTTTAGGAAAGCCCAGATCAAGGCTTGGCACCCCTGATAAACCCATCGCGCCACCGGTCAGGCTGATCCAGCGTTGCCCAACGATATCCAAAATATAGCCAACGGCGAGCGTGGTCATGGCTAAATACAAACCACGGGTACGCAAGGCAAAGACGCCAACTAAGCCACCACCGATGGCTGCAATCAAGACTCCAAAGGTGATTGACAAAGGAACAGGCCAACCCAACTTAAGTGAAGTCAGAGCAGAGCCATAGGCCCCCAGTGCATAAAAGCCCGCCTGGCCAATCGACATTTGGCCAGATAAACCCAACAACAGATTCAAACCCGTGACGGCTATCGCGGTATAGAAAAACGTTTGCGCTAAAAAGATATAGAACCCGTTGACCGGCAGCCAGGGCAATAACAAAAATATCGCGATCGCGATGGCGTAAGGCAAGCGGTTTGAGGGGTGCGCTTGCAACGTGCGCGCCTGCAGAGTGTTATCTGACATCTGCGCTCCTTTCTGAAAACAGACCAGAAGGTTTGATCGCAATGATGATCAAGGCCGCAAGCAGGGGGTATAAGTCACCAAAGCCAGAGTCGACATAATTTGAAAGCGATTCGAACACGCCAAACAAAATACCACCAATTAAAATACCCACCGGATTCGCGAAGCCACCGATCGCCGCCACGATCAAGGCTTTGATCGTCAAGACCAAACCCATTTGCGGATTGATGGTGACGATCGGGCCGATTAGCACGCCTGCGACCGCAGCCAAGATCGAAGCAATCACAAACACACCGACCTTAACGCGGTTGGTATGAATGCCCAGTAGCATGGCTGCCTCTGGATTAAACGCAACCGCTTGAATCGCCTTGCCCCAGCGCGAATGAAACATGAAACCGTAAAAGAGGCCGACGATCAATACCGCGGCCACAATCACTAAAATTTCTTCTAAGAACAACCCTGCACCCAAGACCTGCACAACCTCTTCGCGCTTTGAGCTAAACAGCGGGGCTGAATATTGTGAGGTTTTGCCAAAACCGAGTTCGATCACGTTTTGCAAGATTAAAGCAACTCCTGCGGTGGTCAGCATCCACGAATAGGCACCAATCAAGGTATCTTTTTTGCGATCAAGCGGCCGGATCGCAACACGATCTAAGAGCCAGCCCATCACCGCAAGAATCACAAGCACAGCCATAATGGCTAAGCCCAGTGGGATGTCAAGTTTGCGAAACAGTAAGAGCAAAAATGCCCCCACCATTAAAAAGTCGCCTTGCCCGAAGTTGACGCGATGGGTCGTGAGGTGGGTGATGTAGAGGCCAAGCGCGACGAGGACGTAAATCGCCCCCATCGCCAGCCCGCCCGACAGCACCTGGATCAGGTTGCCGAGCTCCATCTTAGTATTTCAGACGCGTCACAACACCATTTTTCCAGACGCCTAAGAAGACGTTTTCGTAGTCAAGGCACTCGTGATCAGTGGGGCTAAAGGGCTTGGCAGGTGTTGCCGAAACCGCTTCAATACCAGAGATGTTTTCGATGGCATTGCGAATCGCTTCAGGGTCTGCTTTGCCGACTTGATTGACGGCTTTAAAAACGATTTGCGCAGCGTCGTACCCTAACGACGTCACGACAGGCCAACGGTAGTCTTTACCGTATTCTTTTTGCATGCGCTCATCAAAGTTTTTGGCGCGAGCCGTGCCGACATCAAGTGCCTGACCCATGACCGTGCCTTCGATCGCGTCTTTGCCTACGATTTCAAGAACCTTTTGCGATGACAGGCCCCAGTTGCCGGCCACAACAGGCTTGTAGTTGATGCGTGGCATGGGGCGGAAAGGCAGCTCAAACGACTCGTGAAAATTCAAGACCAACTCGGCTTTGGCATCACGCAGTTTGACCATTTGCGGGGTCAGGTCGTTAACGCCCGGTGCCGCGGCTTCAATCGCGACTAATTCGACACCACGCTTTTTGAGACCCTCTTGGATCTCTTTGGCTGCGAAGTTACCGTAGCCCGTGGTTGAATGCACTAAGCCGATACGTTTGAAGGTTTTTGCGCCCCAATCAAGCATTTGATCGATTTGAAATTTCTCGACCATTGAACATCTAAAAATATAGCTGGGCTTTTCGTTAATGAACTGAGTGGTGATGTTAGTGGCAATGCCGGGGCCACCCATCAGGGGAATACCGGCCTTTTGCAAAATAGGTGCCATGGCAAGCACGTTGCCGCTACTAACCGTGCCAATGACGACCGATGCTTTGTCATTTTGGATTAGACGTTGCGCAAGTGACACGGCACGTTGTGGATTGGCTTCATCGTCATAGACGACCAGTTCAATTTTTGTCTTGCCACCACCGGCTTGATAATCTTTGAGTGCAAGCTTAATACCCTGTAGGTACGACTCGCCAAAGTCAACGATCGCTGGTGGGCCGCTTAAGCCTTGAATGACGCCCACTTTGACTTGCGCAAGCGACGTGGCTGCGCAGGTGATAAAGGCTGAGGCGAGTGCGACTTGCCAGATGCTGCGTTTGAAGCTTGTCTTCATTTTTTGTCTCCGGATTGATATCTTATTTTTCATCAGGCCTGCTGCGATTTTCGTCTGTCAGGCTAGATGAACGTACAACATTTTATTTTTATCAGGCTTACTGCGATTTGCGTCTGTTTGGCGAGATACTTCTCTAAAACTTTTTTCAGGCCTACTGTATTTTTCGTTTATCAAGCCTGATGTATGTGACAAACTCTACTACGGTTTGTTGCATATACATACCCCTAATTACCCTTAAACTTAGCGTCGCGACGTTCTTTGAATGAGGTGACGCCTTCTTCCAGGTCTGCAGTAAAGGCCACATCTCTAAACGAACGTGACTCCCATTTCAGGGCCTCATCCATGTGCATGCCCATTGAGCGACGCACCACCTCTTTGGCAAAGCGGTGCGACAAGGGTGCACGGGTTGCAAGCATCGTCGCGTAATCCAGAGTCTTTTGCAGTAACTCAGCCTGTGGGTAAATACGATTCACCAAGCCAATACGATAGGCGTGTTCAGCGTCGACACGCTCGCCCGATAAAATGATCTCCATGGCGTGGCCCATCCCCACAATCTGCGGCAAGCGAATCAAGCCGCCATCGCAGGCATGAA
>CAIZGG010000048.1 GCA_903932425.1 uncultured beta proteobacterium
CCGATCTTTGAGTGATTGTCTGCGCCACATGATTCACATCCATGCGTGGTTCGACGCGTGTCGAGCCATCTGGTTGGGGCACCCCCTTGGTCATGCGCTCAGTCATAGGAGTCGCAGCGTTACCGATATCGATTTGGCTACAGGCAATGCGGTAATTGCGTGTGTCAAGCGAAATTGACTTTGTCAGCCCTGTCACCGCATGTTTAGTCGCGGTATAGCCAATCGAGAATGGCCGCGGGGCGTGAGCAGAAATCGAACCGTTATTAATGATGCGACCGCCCTGAGGGGTTTGATTTTTCATGATGCGAATGGCGTTCTGTGCACACAGAAACATGCCGGTCAGATTGATATTGACGATGTCTTTCCAGATTTCGACGGGTAGATCTTCAATCGGCACAGGTGGGCCGCCGCGACCCGCATTGTTAAACAAGACGTCCAGACGACCCCAGCGACGCGACACCTCGGCAAAAAGATGATTGACAGAGGCCTCGTCACTGACGTCCGTGACAATAGGATGTAGTTGTGCCGCCAACGCACCGCCTTCGGTACGGGTCTCTTCAAGTGCCTCTAGGCGGCGCCCCGCCATCGCAACTTGATAGCCCGCACGGGCCAAATGCAACGAAACCGCACGGCCGATGCCAGAGCCAGCCCCTGTCACCACTGCAACTTTTAAATCAGACATTTCTCACCCTAATTGTTAGTGTCCTAGTCGGACCTTTAAAAAATTTATTTCAAAAAAATAATAGCGTTCGCTCGCACTCTGAATCGTGCTTACCTGACGATCTTAGAGGGGCCCGTTTCAACGGGTGCGTTGGGCTGCGAGCTCCACTCGCTCCAAGAGCCTCCGTATAGCGCGCCGCCAGACAGCCCTGCGATCTCCATGGCCAACAATAAATGACAGGCTGACACACCAGAACCACAACTCGCCACCAAATCCTTTGCAGAATGCTGGCCCAACAAGCGAGTGAGTTCACCCCGCAAAGCCTCAGACGCCTTGAAGGTGCCATCTTCGTTCAAGTTTTCTTTGACTGGGCGACTGGCTGCACCAGGAATATGCCCCGCAAGCGCGTCAAGCGTTTCATTTTGCCCCTGAAACCGGTCACCTGGCCGTGCATCAACAATCAAGCGATCAGCGCGCGACAAACCGGCCTGGACATTAGACAAGTCGACCGATGACACCAGCGACGTCGACTGCTTCAAGTTGCCCTGAGCGCGCGCGGCCGGCTGAGCTGCCGTGAGCGTAAAACCAGCTTTTTGCCACGCAGGCATCCCACCATCGAGCACCACCACCTTGGCATGACCCACCCAACGCGCAAGCCACCAGAGCCGCGAGGCATATAACCCTCCGTGCGCATCGACCCCAACCAACAGGGTATCGTCATTCACACCCAGCGACGCCAAGTACTGAGCGAACACCTTCGCGTCGGGCAAGGGATGCCGCCCGTTGCGTCCATTCTTTTCACCGCTGAGTACACGCCCAAGATCGAGGTACACCGCCCCTGGCAGGTGCGACACCTCATAGGCGCGCTGACCAAGGTCTGGGTCAACAAGATCAAAGCGACAATCGCAAACGAGCACACTTGAAGGGGCACTAGACATACGTGCCTGCAAAGCCTGCGCAGTAATCAAAAGTGAAGAAGACATCTGAGGTTTCCTATAAAAACGAACGCACGACACAACTAGATCATAGCCACTCTGCTATGCTTTTGCTTTACGTCACGCTCTATTGTCACTCATGTCCAAGGTCGCTGGAAACGTTTTTGTCATCGTCGCCCCAAGCGGGGCGGGTAAATCGAGTCTGGTCAGTGCACTGTTGGCGCAAGATCC
>CAIZGG010000049.1 GCA_903932425.1 uncultured beta proteobacterium
AAGCGGGATTAATTGCGTGCGTCCCCGAATAACTCATTAACCAGGTTGTGCCATCAGGGGTCGATTTAGCGACGGTATCGCTGCCGATATTTCCCCCAGCGCCGGGGCGATTTTCAACCACCACCGGGATGCCCCACCGTTTTGAGACCTCTTGGCCCATGATACGGGCAATCGCGTCTGAGGCCCCACCAGCCGTTTGCGGCACAATAATCTTAATTTGTTTGCCTGCCAACGCCTGCGGCACTTGAGCGTGGGCGGTGTTGACCACACAGACACAGGCCAACATGACTAATAAATAATGCTTAATTCTTTTGTCAACACCGAACATAAATAGTTTCTCAAAAATTATAAAGAAGAGTGTGTCGATTAACAGCCGCTGCACCCCTCAACGGACCAAACAAAATTAAGCAGGCTTATCGCCCTTTAGAGTAATGCGATGCAGCAAACGCTTATATCCGTGATAATCATTAATTGGATTATGCAAGGCGCAGCGATTATCCCAAAACGCGATTGAACCCGGCCGCCAAACAAATCGGCAGGTATATTCAGGTTTCACTTGCTGCTCAAATAAATAATTTAATAGTGGCGCACTTTCTTCTTCGGTCCAGCCAACAAACCGCGTGGTGTGGCCCGGATTAACATAAAGCGCCTCACGCCCCGTTTCTGGATGCGTGCGCACTACGGGGTGCTCGGAGTTCAGCTCAGAGCGGCCCTTATCCGTAGCAGAGTCGGCCAAACGATCTTCTCGCGAGTGAGTCACAGCGGCTTTGGCCGATGAATTAACCCCCTTGAGCGTGCGTAAGGTGTCTTGCAAAGCTGGCGAGAGCCCCTCAAAGGCGGCGTAATTGCTGGCAAAAAGCGTGTCTCCGCCGACGGGGGGCAATTCGCGGGCAATCAGCATGGTCGCCATAGGCGGCTCTTGCAAATACGTTGTGTCGGTATGCCAGACCCCGCCAAAGTTATGCTTTTCGTGAGGAAGCTTTAATACCGGCACAATTAAGGGAAAATCAGGCAGCCCTTTGACAAAGGGGTATTCAATAATCTCGCCAAAGCGCTGAGCAAACGCCTGAAACGCGCCAGGTTCGAGTGGCTGTTCACGAAAAAACACAACACTGTGTTGTAACCAAATCTTGCGGATTTCCGCAATTTGAGCGTCGCTGACTGGGTCAAGCAAATTAATGCCCAAGATCTCGGCGCCCACAGCCCTTGATAGGGGGCGCACTTCAAGTTGTGTCATGTCGAAGTCTCACGAAAATATTTTTGAATTAAATAATCTATTAGCCACTTATCATAGGGCAGATTGTAAGTTTTTTCTTCGTGGCAACCCTACAATGCGCTTTACTGCCCTAAACAACTACGTACGCTCACGCCTGCGTCAGACAGAATTGGAACCCCGTACATGCGCACAGACACCGGTTTAACCGTTCGCCGGCAAGATTATCTGCCCTTTCCGTTTTCGATTCCAAACGTTGCTCTTGAGTTTGATCTCGCCGCAGAGCTGACTTCTGTCAGAGCGCAGCTGACCGTAGTGCGTCGGCCTGACGTAGCGTTTTCGGCCGATCTGGTCCTTGATGGTCAGGCGCTGAAGCTTGTGAGCGTGCAGCTCAATGAAGAACGACTCGATCCCACACGCTACACACTGACAGACGAAACGCTCACCATCCACGGGATGCCAGAGCAAGCGACATTGGTCATTGAAAGCACGTGCTCGCCTGCCACGAATACCAGTATGGCTGGTCTGTATGTATCGGGCAAAAGTCTTTTTACTCAGTGCGAGGCACAGGGGTTTAGAAAAATATGTTGGTTTGCCGATCGTCCTGACGTCATGTCAATCTACGAGGTCACCTTACGAGCCAAGCAAGACGATTACCCACTGTTGCTTTCAAATGGTAATCTGATCTCCACAAAAAAACTTGACGACACACGCCACGAGGCTAAGTGGCATGATCCCTTCGCCAAACCAAGCTATTTGTTTGCGTTAGTTGCTGGTGAGTTCGACTGCCGCGAACAACGCACCAAAACAGCGAGTGGTCGCGAGGTGCTGCTTCAAGTCTATAGCGACCCGGGCACCCTGGCACAGACCGCGTGGGCGATCGAATCACTTGAGCGCTCACTGCGTTGGGACGAAGTACGCTTTGGACTAGAGTTAGATCTCGACCGCTTCATGATTGTGGCCGCCCGCGACTTCAACATGGGCGCCATGGAAAACAAAGGCTTAAACGTCTTTAATGCCGCCTACGTGCTTGCCGACCCCAACACCGCGACCGATGCAAACTATCAGGCCATTGAAGCAGTCATCGGCCATGAATATTTTCATAACTGGACGGGCAATCGCGTCACCTGCCGCGATTGGTTTCAGCTCAGCCTCAAAGAGGGGCTGACGGTTTTTCGCGACCAAGAGTTTACGGCCGACATGATGGCGCACGGGCTCGATCGCAGCGCGGCGGCAAGTGCGCGTGCGATTAAACGCATTGATGATGTGGTGGGCCTGCGCGGCGCACAGTTTTCTGAAGACAGCGGCCCGATGGCTCACCCCATTCGCCCTGAAAGCTACCAAGAGATTGGCAATTTTTATACCGCGACCGTGTATGAAAAAGGCGCTGAAGTCATTCGTATGCTGCACACGTTGCTGGGCGAACAGGCGTTTCGCGCGGGGATGGATGAGTACTTTCGACGCCACGATGGCCAGGCCGTCACCTGCGATGACTTCGTGGATGCAATGCAATGGGCCTACCAGCACCGCAGCGCAGAGAGATCCTCCAAGCCAGGGCACATAGAGTCAGACGGCGCCATACACGAAAGCCTGAATTTAGATATCTTTAGACGCTGGTATCAGCAGGCTGGTACGCCCAGGGTTCAGGTTGCACTTGATTACGATCAGCCATTGAAACAGTGCACGCTGACCCTGTCACAAACATGCGCACCGGTTGGTGTCGAAAAGCAAACGGGCCTTGAAAAACGACCGTTTCATATCCCTGTCAAAATCGGCTTGCTCGATCAACAGGGCAAACCGTTAGCGTTTAAGTTGTTCGGTCAAGCCACTGAGCAGGCCTTACTTGAACTCACGCAAACCAGCCAGACGTGGGTACTCAACGACGTCGCGTCTTTGCCGGTGCCGTCGTTACTGCGCGATTTTTCAGCCCCAGTGATCATTGATTACACCTATGCCGATCAAGACTTAGCCTTGCTAAGCGCTTACGACACAAACGCCTTTGTGCGCTGGGAGGCGGGCCAAGAGCTTGCCACACACCAAATTTTGAAGATGGCTCAACACTGGCGGCAGACCGGCCACACGGGCAACGTCGATGCAATTATGTTGAGCGCCTGGGCAGCGACCCTGACCGACCCGGCACTTGATTCGGGCTTTCGCGCGCGCGCCCTGAGCCTGCCCGCTGAAAAAACCCTGACTGAGCGGATGATGCCGATGGATCCGCTAGCGATATCGGTCGCGCGTCGCGCCTTGCGCACGGCCTTAGGATCCGCTTGTCACACCACCTTACAAGCTTTGTATGAGTCGCAGTCGACGCCCGGAGACTATTCGCCAGCGCCCCTGCCCGCTGGGCGGCGTGCATTAAAAAACCTGGCCTTAGCGTATTTAGTAGCAGGTGCCGACGTTCTGCCCACGGGGGTAAACACCACGGTCGCAAAGACCGAACCCGTCGGCACGAGCGCAGAAGCGCCAGACACAGAACATCGCTCGCAGACAAAGGCCCTTGCGTTACAACAGTTCAAGCTTGCCACCAACATGACCGATCGCATGGCAGCGTTCTCTACAATTGTCCACGAGCTGCCAGGTGCCGAGGCCTTGAACGTGATCGAGCAGTTTTACCAGGCCTGGCAGCACGATGCCCTGGTCGTGGATAAGTGGTTTGGCGTTCAGGCTACCTCACCAAGGGCTACGGTTGCCACCATACAAGCGCTCATGGCGCACGCCGCCTTCACGCTGCGCAACCCCAATCGGGCGCGCGCCGTGCTCTTTACGTTTTGCATCGGCAACCCAAGCGGCTTGCACGCTGAGGATGGCAGTGGGTATCGCTTCTGGGCCGATCAAGTTTTAGCGCTCGATGCCATCAACCCTGAAATTGCGGCTCGTTTAGCCCGTGCCTTTGATCACTGGGCACGCTTTATCCCAAGCGTGCAAGCACAGATGCGCGTCCAATTGCAGCGGGTGGCCACGCACAAAGGCTTATCGCGTAATACACTTGAGATTGTCTCAAAGGCGCTCGCGCTGTGATCTGCGGTGCGAGCCCTGTCCGTTAACCCTGACCCCTATCGTTGATTAAACCCCACATGAAACGTAAAACACTGACCCAATACCTTGTTGAACAGCAACGCTCAAGCCAGGCCCTTAGCGCAGAGGTGCGGTTATTAATTGAAATCGTCTCGCGCGCCTGTAAGACAATTAGCCATGCCGTGAGCAAAGGTGCCTTGGGTGGCGTGCTGGGTAGCCTCGAAAGCGAAAACGTTCAGGGTGAAGTGCAAAAGAAATTAGACGTGATGTCAAACGAAGTGTTACTCGAGGCCAATGAATGGGGCGGCCATTTGGCGGCGATGGCCTCTGAAGAAATGGAAACCATCCATCTGATCCCCAATCGTTATCCCAAGGGCGAGTTTTTATTATTGTTTGATCCATTGGATGGCTCGTCAAACATTGATGTCAACGTTTCAATCGGGACTATTTTTTCAGTATTGCGCGCACCGTCCTCAGCCTCGGGTCGCGAAATCACAGAGCAAGATTTCTTGCAGCCGGGCAGCACACAGGTCGTAGCGGGCTACGCAGTCTACGGGCCGCAAACCATGCTGGTCTTAACCATTGGTCAGGGCGTGGTGGGCTTTACGCTTGATCGCGAAATGGGTTCGTGGATCATGACAAGCGAAAACATGCGGATCCCTGAAGACACCAAAGAGTTTTCAATCAACATGTCGAACATGCGTCACTGGGCGCCACCCGTGCGTAAGTACGTTGATGAACTGTTGGCCGGCAAAACAGGTGCACGTGACAAAGACTTTAATATGCGCTGGATTGCCTCAATGGTGGCAGACGTTCATCGCCTGCTGACGCGCGGCGGGATCTTTATGTACCCTTGGGACTCGCGCGAGCCCAACAAGCCGGGCAAGCTGCGCTTGATGTACGAAGCTAATCCCATGAGTATGTTGGTTGAGCAAGCCGGCGGCGCAGCCACCAATGGCGAGCAACGCATTTTGGATATCCAGCCAACAGCACTGCATCAACGCGTCAGCGTAGTGCTTGGTTCAAAAAATGAAGTCGAACGTGTGACGCGCTATCACCACGAAGCCAAAGCGTAGATGCTTGTGTTGCCGAGTTGTTAGCCAAAGCGCAGGCCTGTTCGTGTTGCAGCACTTGCAGGCCAAGGCGTGAACGGTTTGCGTTGCAGCTTCTTATTTTCAGAAAGTAAGCATCTCTAGATCAAAGCAGTTTGCTAAAAAAATCCCTCTCGCATCAATGCGAAAGGGATTTTGACTTTCTGAGCAGTAAAGGTTGCGCGAAAGCATCGCGCAACCTGATCTAAGTGCGAGACGGTGCGAAAACATCGCGCAACTTACTTTACTCGAGCGTGAAGATCGTCGCGCCAGTCGTTTTACGAGCGGCCAACGCGGCTTGTGCCTCGGCAGCTTGTTCAAGCGGATAACGCTGATCGATACGCATCTTGATTTTCTTTTTCAAGACCAGATCAAACAACTCGTCTGCAGCAGCTTGCATTTTTTCAGGCGTACCAACGTGTGCAGCCAAAGAAGGACGTGTAACAAACAACGAACCTTTTGCAGCCAGGATACCGAGGTTCACGCCATCAACCGCGCCCGAGGCGTTGCCGTAGCTGACCATCAAACCACGCGGCTGCAAGCAGTCAAGTGAAGTCATCCAGGTGTCTTTGCCCACGCCGTCGTATACCACCGGCACTTTTTTACCTTTGGTCAGTTCAAGCACGCGCTCGACCACGTTTTCTTTTGAGTAGTCAATCACAGCCCAAGCACCATGCGCTTTAGCCAGCGCTGCTTTTTCTGGGCTAGATACAGTACCAATCAACTTCACGCCCAGGGCTTTAGCCCATTGGCATGCAATCAGGCCAACACCACCCGCGGCGGCGTGAAACAAGATGGTTTCACCGCCCTGCAAAC
>CAIZGG010000050.1 GCA_903932425.1 uncultured beta proteobacterium
CATGCCGTTATCGATAATCAAGACAATAATCGGCAAGTTGTATTGCACCGCCGTGGCGAATTCTTGCCCGTGCATCATGAAGCAACCGTCACCGGCAAAGCAGACCACGGTTTTTTCAGGCCACAAGCGCTTGGCGCCAACAGCGGCTGGCAAGCCATAGCCCATCGAGCCCGAGGTCGGTGCGATTTGAGTGGCAAACTGCGTGAAGCGGTGAAAACGGTGAAGCCAAGTGGCAAAGTTGCCCGCACCGTTGGCCATGATGGCATCGGCGGGCAGGTTTGCCTCAAGGTATTGCATGACGCCGCCCATTTGCAGGGTGCCAGGTGTTTGAATCGGGGCTGGATCGCTCCAGGCCAGATAGCTTTGATGCATGGTGGCGGTGTCTGCAGCCCAAGGCTGCGAGGCTGGGGTGGCAACTGAGGCCAGCTCTGAGGCAAACGCAATTGGCGACGCATTAATCGCCAGCGCCGCACGGTAGACGCGGCCGAGTTCGCCGCTATCGGGGTGTACGTGCACCAGTGTTTGCTTGGGCACTGGGATATCAAACAGTGTGTAGGCCTGGCTTGGCATCTCTGACATGCGACCACCCACCAGCAACACCAAGTCTGCCTCGGCGACACGCTTGAGCAACGCTGGATTCAAACCAATTCCAACGTCGCCGATAAAACAGGGATGTGTGGCCGGGAAGAGCATCTGACGCCTGAACGACACCGCAACCGGTAGCTTGCAGCGCTCGGCAAAGGCAACGAATTCATTGACCGCTTGAGCATTCCAGCGGGTTCCGCCCAAAATCGCAACGGGCGCTTTGGCTTTGGCCAGGCGTGCGGCCAGATCCGCCATTTGCCCTTTTGCCGGAGCAGAATCTACCGCTTCGTAGTGCGGAGCATCGGGCACGGTGGCGAGTTCAACCAGCATATCCTCGGGCAAAGCGATCACGACCGGGCCAGGACGCCCCGAGGTGGCGACATGAAAGGCACGCGACAGAATTTCTGGGATACGGGCTGGGTCATCAATCTCGGTTGCCCATTTAGCCGCCGTGCCAAAGACTGCGCGGTAGTCCATCTCTTGAAAGGCTTCGCGCTCGCGCATCCCGCGTTCAATCTGACCAACAAAGACAATCAGCGGGGTCGAGTCTTGCTTGGCGATATGAATGCCGGCCAAGGCGTTTGAGGCGCCTGGTCCGCGCGTCACCATGCAAATACCGGGCTCGCCGTTTAACTGGCCCTGGGCTGCGGCCATCATGGCGGCACCGCCTTCTTGACGGCACACTGTGACTTCAATATTGACATCCACCAGGGCATCAAGCACGGCTAAAAAGCTTTCACCTGGTACACAAAATACGTGTTTCACACCGTGGCTGACGAGTTGACCAACAAGAAGTTGACCACCGGTGCGTGGGGCGCTGGGAGAGGGGGCTTGGCTCATGATTTTTGCTCTGGTTATGGGGCGAAGTGAGTGAATCCGACATCATATCGTGTCGGGATGGATTTTAGATTGTTTGCGATAGCCATTCACAAAGGGCGGCGTCTGTCAGTTGCTCGCCTTGCAGTGGGTCGCGGGCAGCTAAACGATGCTTGAGGATCAGATCTGCCAAATGGCTGCGCATGGGCATCTGGGCCTGTTTGGCCTCCCAGCGCATGGCTGCCATGGTGACCACGTGATACAGCCCTGTGGCGGCCTGACGGGCCTGCTCAGAGCGATTTTCGTTGGCGACTGCGGCCGCGTATTTGAAAGCTTGGTCGATGCGCTCGGCCTGCAGTGCTGCGAGGTCTTGGCCGACGGGTGTGCCCTCGGTCAAAAGCGCGTGTACATGTTCACGTAGTGCCGGTAACGACTCCTCGCGTTGAACGGCGCGAAGGACATCAAGCGCGACGATATTGCTAGTGCCTTCCCAGATCGAACCGAGGTGGGCGTCGCGTAATACGCGCGCGTCGCTCCACTCTTCGATATAGCCGCAACCGCCGCGTACCTCCATCGCGTCGCCCGCAACCTTACGCGCATCGCGACACGCCCGAAATTTAATCAAGGGCGTCATGATGCGCATCAAGGGTCGTTTGCTTGGGTCTTGGTCTGCTGCAGCGAGTGCCTGTGCGGTTTGGTACACCATGGTGCGCGCCTGTTCAGTGGCTAAGGCCATTTTGCTGAGTTGGCGTTGCATCAGAGGCATGTCGAGCAGACGTTTGCCAAAGGCTTTGCGATGCTTGGCAATGTACAGTGCTTCAGTGAGTGCGCGCCGCATCAATCCTGCGGCACGGACACCGTTTGACAGGCGCGAGTTATTGATCATGTCGGCCATGTGCTTAAAGCCCTGACCGCGCTCGCCCACTAACCAAGCAAAGGCACCTTCTAGCCGGATTTCGCCGCTTGCCATTGACCGGGTGCCTAACTTGTCTTTTAAGCGCAAAATCCGGTAATGATTGTGCGTGCCATCCGCAAGCGTACGCGGAAGTAAAAATAGAGAAACCCCTTTTAGTCCGTCGACGTTTTCAGAACGCGCTAGCACCATTGCAAAGCCCGCGTCGGGGTTTGAACAAAACCACTTGTCGCCCGTAAGTGTCCAGCTACCGTCTGCGGCTTGAGTGGCCTGCGTGGCGGTCGCGCTAACGTCTGAACCCGCGCCTTGTTCTGTCATAAACATGGCGCCCTGATGCAACGCATCAAAGTCTTGGGTCGTCACCATGGGTAAAACTTTTTCAACGAGCGCTGGGTCGCCAAATTTACGCAAGGTGCGCGCTAACGAGTCGGTCATACTCACGGGGCAGCACAAGCCAAATTCAGCCTGCACAAATAAATAGGTAAGCGCGTATTTGGCAGCCGGTGGCATGGGAGCAGGCCAGTTCAGCACACCACCACGATGCGACAGGGCTGCTAAGCCAAACTCGCTGTACGCGTAACGCTCAAGCTCGACGTAAGCTGGATGCTTATTGACCCGAGAGGTGTCAATGCCAGCACGCGTGCGCACCGAGAGCGTTGGTGGGTGTTTGTCTGCGACACCAGCTAGATCGTCTAGTAACGAGCCTGCTAAGGCACCAAGCCGTTGCAAGTGCGGCAGTAAGTGTTGATGCAAATCTTTTGGCAGATAGCAGGCCAGCAGGTCGCGCGCAGAGTCTGCACCAAATAAGTTGATGCCATGCGCGTCAGGAACAGGATGCTCAGGCTCGAGATGTTTACGCGTCATTATCGAAACACTACCGTTTTGCTGCCGTTCAATAATATTCTGTGTTCGACATGGCTCGATACGGCGCGCGAGAGCACGCGCGATTCAATGTCGCTGCCGACTTGCGTTAAGTCTTGCGCACTCATCGTGTGATCGACGCGTTGAACGTCTTGCTCGATGATCGGGCCTTCGTCAAGATCATGCGTGACGTAATGCGCTGTGGCCCCAATGATCTTCACGCCGCGCGCATGTGCTTGGTAGTAAGGCCGTGCACCTTTGAAGCTGGGTAAAAAACTGTGATGGATATTAATGGCTTTGCCTTGCAGGGCAGCGCAGAGCTCAGGCGACAAAATTTGCATGTAGCGTGCAAGCACGACTAAGTCGATTTCTTCGCGCTTGGCGATCGCGAGAATGGCGGCCTCCTGAGCGGCTTTAGTCTCGGGTGTGACGGGTAAGTGATGAAAGGGGATTTCATATGACTTTGCCATCTGAGCAAAATCTTGATGATTAGAGACAATCCCCGCAATTTCGGCGTTTAGTTGTTTGGAGTGCACTCTAAAAAGCAGATCATTGAGGCAATGTCCTTGCTTGCTCACCAAAATCAGCAGACGCGCTTTTTTGTGTGCGTCATGAATTTGCCATTGCATTTGAAACTGAGGTGCCAAGATCACAAAGTCAGTTTTAACTTGTTCGATCCCCACGCCGTCGGGTAGGGCAAAGTGCACACGTAAGAAAAACTGACCAGTCTCTGCGTCACCAAACTGTTGGGCGTCAATGATGTTGCCTTGATGCTTGAGCAAGAGGCCGCTCACGTTATAAACAATCCCCGTGCGATCAGGGCATGCTAAGGTCAGGATGAAGTCATGGACAGGCATGCAAGTGTCTCTTTTGCGATGGCCAGGCTTGAGGTTAAACCTGGTGATTCAATACCAAATAAATTCACGAGTCCAGGGATCCCATGCGTCGCGGGCCCTGCAATCATGAAATCTGCAGCAGGTTCGTGCGGCCCTGAAATCTTGGGGCGAATGCCAGAGTAGGTCGGCGATAAGGTGCCGTCTTGCATGCCAGGCCAGTAGGTGCGTACGGCCTCATAAAATCCCTCGCAGCGCGCAGGGTCGACCGTGTAGTCAACTTGCTCGATCCATTGCACGTCAGGTCCAAATTTTGCTTGTCCGCCCAGGTCAAGCGTCAGGTGTACACCTAAGCCAGCATGGTGGGGGGTTGGGTAAATCAGGCGAGTAAAGGGAGCGCGACCTTGCAGACTAAAGTAACTGCCTTTGCACAGGTATTCGGTTGGGATCGAAGACTCGGGGATTCCTTTGATCTGACGCGCCAGCGTTGGAGCGTGCAGACCCGAGGCATTGATGAGCACGTTGCACGATAGCGTCATGGCCTCGGCCCCGCCAAACTGCAAATCAAAACCCCCCTCGCTGCGCACGCTGCCCGATACAAGTGGGGTATGAAACACGCACTGTGCGCCAGCGTTTTCGGCGTCACCTTGATAAGCCAGCATCAAACCATGGCTATCGATGATCCCCGTAGAGGGCGAAAGTAGCGCCGCTGTACAGAACAAGGCGGGTTCAAGAGCTTGCGCTTCGGCGGCCGATAACAGTTCCATATCGGTCACGCCATTGACGTGTGCCTTTTTCAGAATGTCAGTAAGTGTCGGGATTTCTGCGTCGCTCGTTGCAACAATGAGTTTTCCCAAACGCTTATGCTTGACACCATGCTCG
The DNA here is from genome assembly GCA_903932425.1 of uncultured beta proteobacterium. GTDB lineage: Bacteria > Pseudomonadota > Gammaproteobacteria > Burkholderiales > Burkholderiaceae_B > Zwartia. Next base: position 4,891 of record CAIZGG010000050.1, read on the forward strand.
GCGCAGTAGGCGTACAGCAGATGCCTTCCTTCGACGCACAAGCGGGCTTTGAGGCTGCCTGCAGGGTAATAGATGCCCGCGTGAATCACTTCTGAGTTGCGCGCGCTGGTGCCGGTGCCGATCCCTTCAGCGGCTTCAACCACCATCACTTCTCGTCCGCTTTGGGCTAAGGCCCGGGCGATGGCTAAACCGACTACGCCTGCACCAACAACGATGCAATCAATATCTGTGCTCATGACTTCGAGTTATTTTTGAAGATTAGGGGTGAGATCGTAGCCACCTGCGTGGTACACCAAAGGTAAGGCGTCCGAGCGCTCGCAGTGTTCAACTTCGCCAATAAAAATAATGTGATCGCCCTCGTCGTAGCGGCTGCGATTGAAACATTCAAACCAGGCGGCGCAGGAGAGATCGAGGCGGGGTGAGCCGCCGGGCGCGTTAACGAGTGGCATCTCGGCAAACCGCTCAGCTGCTGTGCCTCGAGTGAAGCGATGAGAGACCCCGAGCTGCTCGTGACTCATGACGTGGATTACATAGCGTTCACAGGCCTGCATGGTCGCCATTGATGAGGAGCCGCGCGACAAACTAAACAGCACGAGTGGCGGCTCAAGGGACACTGAGTTAAAGGAACTGACGGTCAGCCCAACGGGTGCTTGGCCCGGCAGGCTTGCAGTGATGACCGCGACGCCGGTCGGAAAACGACCAAGGGTTGCTCGAAAAAAAGCAGAATCAAAAGTTGGTGCAGAGGCGGTCATGTTATGGAGAGATGCGTTCGAGTGCCCAGCTAGTGCCAGAGCGTTGATAGGTGAGGCGATCGTGCAGGCGCGACGGGCGCCCCTGCCAAAATTCGAAATACTCAGGCGTTAAACGGTAGCCACCCCAGTGAGGCGGTCGCGGAGGTTGGTCACCGTATTTTTTTTGCACCGCAGCCGTGTTGGCTTCAAGCTCTGCAAGGGTCGTGGGTTGGCTTTGCGCCGACACCCAAGCGCCCAAGCGCGAACCCACTGGGCGGCTATGAAAATAATCGTCAGACTCTTGCTCAGATACTTTGGCGACCAGTCCGTTAATCCGGACTTGACGCTCAAGAGGCTGCCAAAAAAAATTCAGGCTGGCCCACGGTTGCGCAGCCAAATCCTGACCTTTGCGCGAGTTGTAGTTGGTGAAGAACACAAAGCCTGCCTCGTCAAAGCCCTTGAGCAGGACGATCCGTGCCGAGGGGCGCCCCTGCGCATCGGCCGTGGCCAAAGTCATTGTGGTTGGTTCAGGAACGTTTTGCTCGAGCGCCTGATTAAACCAAAGACCAAACTGTTCGAATGGTGAGGCGTTGGCGTCTTGCTCGAGAAGCATGCCTTTTTCGTAGCTTTGCCGCAGATCTGCGATCGACATGATAAATCCAGGTGAGGTAAATCAAAACCAGCAAAAACGCGCGAATATACGCGTAAGCCTGAGTGTACCGTGGGCAACCAGCGTCATGTCGTTGCGCCACAAGGGATTTCTGGCAATGACTGGCTGCGATGACTGCTACTGCTGCTGCTGCTGCTGCTGCTGCTGCGCGTGATGCGTGTGGTGTTGGCGTTGCTGTATCAGGCGTTCGGTCAGATTGGCGAGTTGTTCGTCACAAATCCCTGCGGCTTTGAGTGACACGGCAGTCTGTGTTACGTAATCGAAGCACGAGCCATACGTGCCATGGGCGCGGCATATGATGTCGACTAAATCATCCTCAGGGGGCTGTTTGACGTAAGCCGGCCCGTTCTGGTCGATCACAAAGGCCATGGCGGCGACCGCGCCCTGCTGAGTTTCGCAATTGAGCCAGCGAGGCAAGTAGGCTCCTGTGCCCATTTCGCGCTTCCAGACGGCGTCAAATGTCTGTTCGACATTTTGACTTGGAATCTTGAACACCATCCCCTGACAGGCACCGCTTTGCTCGAGGCCGAACACGAGACCGGGGATTTCGGGAGTACCCCGATTGATCCGCGACCATAGGCACAGCGAGCGGTGATAGCCCTGCAACGAAGCCGCGCGTTGTTCGATGAAGTCAAACTCTGGTCGCCAGATCAGTGAACCATAACCAAAAATCCAGAGGTCTTGACCCGGTACCCAGTCTTTAAGTGCGGTTTGCAGTGATGCCAAGCGTTCTTGCTCAGTCCAGCGCAGAAAACTGCTTGCTGGTGGCGGTGCGGGGTGAAGTGGAGGCATAAGCTTTACAGATGCGGCGGCGCGGTGGGTGGACGGGAAGCTGGTGCACTTTGGTCGGCAATCTCGGCGTCACGGGTAAACCAGCGGCCAGCGCCTAGCGCAGCGGCTGTGATCCAAAACAGCGGCATGACCCCCCCCATGACCGCGCCAAGTGCGCCAAAGGCCAGTGGCAAAGTCACCTGACAGCCATTGATTAAGGCCATACGCAAACCAAACGCTTCACCCGCACGCCCCGGTGGTGCATGATGTTGCAGTAGAGCCAGAATGCCAGGCTGCGTTGAGCCCAGCGCCAGACCCAGCGCAAAAGACATGGACATCAAAATCCAGACTTGGGAAAAGAACGGGTAGAGTAAAAAGTTAAGTCCGGCCGCAACCAATGCACCGTTGATCAATTGCCAGGGGCGTACATGTCGCTGGATAAAAGGTAATGCAAGCCGTATGACGATTGTTGCGCTTGCAAACGTTGCCAGTACCAGCCCAATCGTGGTGGCAGACAACCCGGCACTGACACCAAAAATTGGCACGACAAAGCCGTGAGTGTCCCAGGCGCTTGAAAGCAGCATGTTGGCGACAAAGACACGGCGTAGCGACCGACTTGCCAGCAAATCAGTCACGCTGCGTTTAACTTCGCTTGCTGCGGCCTTAATGTGTGAGGCAACGAGGTAGCGTCTCATGCGGGTGACGCCAAACAGGCAAAGCATGGGCGACAACGCTAGCAAGGCAAAGACCGTGCGGTGACCAAAATGGTCGATTGAAAGCCCGGCAATCAAGGGGCCGACCAGCCCAGAGGTCGCCATCGACAGGGACAGCCATGAAAAATTGCGCAAGCGCTCTTCGCCCACGCTTTGACCCATTTGGCGCTGCACCGCGATTTGAAACGTCATGTGCCCTGTGCCCACTAAAACCGCAGCAATCATCAGTGAGGGCAGGCTTTGCCAGGCAAAAGGGACCAAGGCCCCGACAATGACCATGATCGCGCTGGCTCGCATGGGCTTGTAGGGCCCGATTGCATCGATTAAACGGCCTGCCTTGACAGAACAAAGCATTGGCAGCAGCGCAAATACAGCGATCAGCACCCCGACTTCGAGCGTAGAGCGCCCAAGTTGAAGCGCGGTCAAGGTGACGGCAACCCGCCCGCCCGAGATCGCGATATGCACAAGCATAATCAACAGGCAGAGGACCCCCGCACTGGCAAAAGCAGACGGTGGTGATTGGGGCGAAGGTTGGGGGGGCGACATGCTCACAGTATTAGGGGTAAATTGTGTTCCTCTCTCACGCTCTTGTCGAGCGTGCAGAGCGGTTTTTTGGATAGATCATGCAAAAAGACCTCGTAACAGGGCAATTGAGCCACACTTCTGACGTTGAGCGCCGTTTTGGCGGGCTCGATCGCCTCTATGGTGCACATTCTGGTGATGCGCTGCAGCACGCTCAGGTTGCCGTGGTGGGAATTGGTGGCGTTGGGTCCTGGGCTGCCGAGGCCCTGGCACGCAGTGGTGTGGGGGCGTTGACGCTGATCGATCTGGATCACGTGGCAGAATCCAACATCAACCGGCAGGTACATGCGTTGACTGAAACCCTGGGTCAGTCAAAGATTGCTGCAATGGCGCAAAGAATTCAAGGGATTAACCCCGCTTGCCACGTGACCCTGATTGATGATTTTTTAACGCCTGATAACGTTGCGCAGGTGTTGCCCGCTGAGTTGACTGTGGTGCTCGATTGCACTGATCAGGTGGTCGCCAAAGTGGCGATGGTGCTGCAGTCGCGCACGCGCAAGCAACCCTTAATTGTTTGCGGTGGGGCGGGCGGCAAAACGAACTCGTTGGCGTTGCAGGTAGGCGACCTTTCTGAGGCCACACATGATGCCTTATTGGGAAGAATGCGTAATATTTTAAGGCGCGAACATCGCTTTGCGCGTGCCGCCAATGCCGCCGG
>CAIZGG010000051.1 GCA_903932425.1 uncultured beta proteobacterium
AGCATGGCGAAGAAAATCGTCGGCTTCATCAAGCTGCAAGTACCAGCTGGTAAGGCCAATCCATCCCCACCTATCGGTCCGGCGCTAGGTCAGCGTGGTCTAAACATCATGGAATTCTGCAAGGCGTTTAACGCCAAAACGCAGGGTCTCGAACCGGGCTTGCCCATCCCCGTTGTGATCACCGCTTTTGCGGATAAGAGCTTTACCTTCATCATGAAGACGCCACCCGCGTCTATTCTGATCAAGAAGGCTGCCGGTATACAAAAAGGCTCACCTCGTCCACACACGGACAAGGTCGGGAAACTTACCCGGGCACAAGCTGAAGAAATCGCTAAAGCTAAAGCACCTGACTTGACGGCAGCTGATTTAGACGCGGCTGTACGCACCATTGCTGGAAGCGCTCGCAGCATGGGCATCACGGTAGAGGGGGTTTAATCATGGCTAAGACTTCGAAACGTATGGCACTGGTCGCTCAAAAGATCGATCGTGAAAAAATGTATCCCGTCACTGAAGCAATCACCCTGGTTAAAGAGTGTGCGACTGCTAAGTTTGATGAGTCGATCGATATTGCGGTCCAGTTAGGGATCGATCCTAAAAAATCAGATCAACTGGTTCGTGGTTCAGTTGTCTTGCCTGAAGGTACCGGCAAAGCTGTTCGCGTGGCTGTGTTTGCACAAGGCGATAAGGCTGAACAAGCAAAAGCAGCGGGTGCTGACATTGTTGGCATGGAAGATCTTGCCGAACAAATCAAAGGTGGCATCTTTAACTTTGACGTTGTCATTGCCTCGCCTGACACCATGCGGATTGTGGGAACCTTAGGTCAAATCCTAGGCCCCCGCGGCCTGATGCCAAACCCAAAAGTAGGTACGGTAACCCCCGATGTGGCACAAGCGGTTAAAAACGCCAAGGCCGGTCAAGTTCAGTACCGTACTGACAAGGCGGGCATTATTCACGCCACGATTGGTCGCGCCTCTTTTGGTGTCGAGCAACTGCGCGTGAACCTGGCTGCATTAGTGGATGCGCTTAACAAGGCACGTCCTACAGCATCGAAAGGTATTTATCTGCGCAAGATTGCAGTGTCTTCCACAATGGGTGGTGGTGCTCGCGTAGAAGTTGCATCCTTGACGGCGACACCGCAGTAAGTCGTTGTCAATTAGTACAGACTTTGGGCTGCACTTAGATTCGTCTGAGTGTTGCTGTCAAAGACCGCTGGAGCAAACGCAGTTGTGATGAAAGTTTTCATTCAAAGGCGAATGCTTAATCCTAGGTTGTTTCTGGATCCAGCGCAGACGGCGTCCACGGAAGATTTCTTTCAAGAACTCGACCAGGTTCGCCGCATTCGGTTGATGCAAAGGGAATTTTTCCCCCGCATCTTTTGATGGAGTGTTCAAACCGTGAGTCTCAATCGTAAAGAGAAGGCAGTTGTAATCGAAGACGTGACGACGCAAGTCGCAACGGCACAGTCGATTGTGGTTGCAGAGTACCGTGGTCTGGACGTCGCCTCTGTCACCGTACTGCGCAAAAATGCGCGTGCGGCGGGCGTGTATTTGCGAGTCTTAAAAAACTCGCTCGCACGCAAAGCAATTGTTGGTACACCTTTCGAGGCGTTATCTACAAAGCTGGTTGGACCGCTGATCTATGCGATCAGTACCGATCCAGTTGCTGCTGCAAAAGTTCTTTCAGCCTTTGCGAAAGACAATGAGAAGCTAGCCATCAAAGCTGGGGCGTTGCCCAACAGCATCCTTGATGTCGATGGTGTTAAGGCCTTGGCCACGATGCCGTCACGCGACGAGTTGTTATCAAAACTGCTTGGAACCATGCAAGCGCCGATCGCTCAATTTGTACGTACTCTCAACGAAGTTCCAACCAAGTTCGTGCGTGGCCTAGCCGCTGTGCGTGATCAAAAGGAAGCTGCCTAATAAGCGCATCTTTGAAACTTTATTGAACGACAAGCGACACCAATCCCTGGCAAACTTTATTTAATCTGGAGTTCTACAAATGGCTACTAAAGCTGAAATCCTCGACGCAATTTCTAGCATGACT
>CAIZGG010000052.1 GCA_903932425.1 uncultured beta proteobacterium
ATACATGTTTGCTTTTATTTTGCGCCGATTGATTCAATCCGTGGGCGTCATGCTTGCGGTGGCGCTACTGGCGTTCATTTTGTTTCAGTATGTGGGTGACCCGGTCACCATCATGCTGGGTCAAGAGGCTACGCCCGCTGAGCGCGATCGGCTGCGTGAGCAGCTCGGCTTGGGCGATCCTGTTTTTGTGCAGTTCTATCATTTTGTGTTGAATGCGGTTCAGGGTGACTTTGGCCTGTCGTTGCGACAGGGGCAAAAGGTTTCGACGCTCTTGCGTGAGCGCCTGCCTGCGACACTTGAGCTCTCTCTTGCGGCGGCCTGTATCGCGGTGTTGGTCGGTTTGCCCTTGGGTGTTTACACGGCACTTAAGCGACACGGAAAACTATCACAAGCCTTGCTAGCGTTCTCATTGCTAGGCGTATCGCTACCAACTTTTTTAATTGGGATTTTATTGATTTTAATTTTTTCAGTGTCGCTGGGTTGGCTGCCAAGCTATGGCCGTGGCGACACGATCAAACTAGGCTGGTGGTCGACAGGACTGCTCACTAAAAGTGGCTGGACGCATCTTTTATTACCTGCGATTACGTTGTCGCTGTTTCAAGTTGCACTGGTATTGCGCCTGGTTCGCTCTGAAATGCTTGAGGTCTTACGCACCGATTACATCAAGTTTGCACGTGCGCGTGGTTTGACTAAACGAGCCATTCACTTTGGGCATGCGTTAAAAAATACTCTTGTGCCGGTCATTACCATCATGGGTCTTCAGTTGGGCGGGATCATCGCCTTTGCCATCGTGACCGAAACCGTGTTTCAGTGGCCTGGGATGGGGTTGTTGTTCATTCAAGCCGTGCAGTTTGCCGATATTCCCGTGATGGCTGCTTATCTCTGTTTGATCTCCTTGATTTTCGTTGTGATTAACCTGAGCGTTGACCTGCTTTACTTTGCTGTTGATCCACGCTTGCGCGCAGGGCTAGGCAAACACGCAGGGGGGCATTGATGCGCGCCGCGTTGCTTAAGTTTTGGGGGGGTGATCTGGCTTGGTCCTGGCGGCACACGCCCGTAGCCATGCTGGCGACAGCCCTGTTGCTGCTCTTGTTGATCGCGGCCTTTGGTGCCGATTTGCTCGCACCACACAATCCCTTTGACCTCGCCACCATTAATTTGATTGATGCCTTAAAACCACCCGTGTGGCACGCCGACGGCACAACTGAGTATCTACTGGGTACCGATAGCCAAGGGCGCGATCTGCTTTCTGCATTGATGTACGGTACGCGCGTCTCCTTACTGATCGGTCTGGCTGCGGTCATCGGCGCGATGTTTTTAGGGATCGTGCTTGGCTTGATCTCAGGCTATGCGGGTGGCCGCATTGACGCCTTGATCATGCGCATTGCCGATGTGCAATTATCGTTTCCGGCAATCCTGATTGCTTTACTGATTGATGGTGTTGCGCGTGCGGTAGTGCCAGGCGATATGCACGAGGTTATCGCATTTCCGGTATTAGTGGGGGCGATTGCACTGGCCGGATGGCCACAGTATGCACGCACGGTGCGTGGCTCAACGTTGGTTGAAAAAAATCGTGAATACGTGCAAGCGGCTCGTGTGATCGGGATCTCATCGCCGGTCATTATGTTCAGGCACGTGTTGCCCAACGTGCTTGGGCCCGTGTTGGTGTTGGCCACCGTGCATTTGGCTACAGCGATTATCACTGAGGCGACCTTATCATTCTTGGGCGTTGGTGTGCCCCCGACGTCGCCGTCGTTGGGTACCTTGATTCGTATTGGTAATGATTTTCTGTTTTCAGGCGAATGGTGGATTACGATTTTTCCGGGTGCGGCGCTAGTGTTATTGGTATTGTCGGTGAACTTGTTGGGTGACTGGCTGCGTGATGCCTTGAACCCTCGCTTAAGCTGAGCCGCCTGATGTCAAATATTCTTGAGGTTAAAAACCTTAGCGTTGAATTTCCAACGCGTCACGGCACTCTTAAAGCTTTGAACGAGGTCTCATTCGCGATTGCAGCCGGTGAGGTTGTGGGCGTGGTGGGTGAGTCGGGCGCGGGTAAATCTTTGACGGGAGCCGCGATCATTGGCCTGCTTGAGCCGCCGGGGCGCATTTCGGGTGGTGAGATTTTGCTGGCGGGGCGTCGCATCGATCAACTGCCAGACGATCAGATGCGTAAAATTCGCGGCCGTGAAATCGGCGCAATTTTTCAAGATCCGTTGACCTCGTTGAACCCGTTGTACACCGTTGGGCATCAGCTCACTGAAACCATCGTGACTCATTTGCCTTTGACTTGGTCGCAAGGGCGCAACCGTGCGATTGAATTACTTGAGGCCACAGGGATCCCAGCGGCTCGCGAGCGTATCGATCACTATCCCCATCAATTCTCAGGTGGCATGCGCCAACGTGTGGTCATCGCCTTAGCGTTGGCGGCCGAGCCTAAGCTCATTGTGGCTGACGAACCCACCACTGCGCTTGATGTCTCGATTCAAGCGCAGATTATTGAGTTACTGAAAAAGTTATGTCGCGAACAGGGTGCTGCGGTCATGCTGATTACTCACGATATGGGTGTGATTGCCGAGACAGCTGATCGTGTGGTGGTGATGTATGCAGGTCGGATCGCAGAAGTGGGTAAAGTGCGTGATGTCATCCACGCACCAAGGCATCCGTATACGGTGGGTTTAATGGGTTCAATTCCCTCTATTCACCA
>CAIZGG010000053.1 GCA_903932425.1 uncultured beta proteobacterium
AGACCTCTTAACTGAGTACGGTTTTAGCTTGACGCTCAATCTGCATGGCGCTTTGGTGAACGCACGTATTGCCTCACCGAGTCATCCGATCAGTATGGCCAATCACGCAGACGATCAGATGCTGACTGTCGCCTTAGCCAAACAAAGCTACCTGGATCGCGACTTCATCCTTGTGCTCGATCAATTAGCGCAATGCTCGGTTGCTACGATTGCGCCCGACTACGTGAACGAAAAAACCTACGTTGCCACCGCCAGCTTTAGCCCCAGCATCCCCAACGCTCAAGCACAAAACACTGCTGTCAAAATTTTGGTTGACTGTTCTGGCTCAATGGCGGGCGGCAGCATACAAGCTGCGCGACGTGCATTAATGGCCATTGTTAAAAAATTCAATACTGGCGACAAATTCTCGCTATCTAAGTTTGGCTCATCGGTTGAGCATCGTTCAAAGTCGCTTTGGACAACATCCGAACAATCACGCTTAGGCGCAGAAAAATGGGTTGGCGAGCTTGAGGCGGACATGGGTGGCACTGACATGCTAGACGCTATCGAAAGCACCTTCGCACTGGCACACAGCAGCCCTTGCGACGTTTTACTGATTACCGACGGTCAGATCCACGGCATTGACGACATGATCAAAAAAGCGAAGGCGTCAAAGCATCGCGTGTTTTCAGTAGGGATCGGCAGTAGCCCAAGCGAGAACCTATTGCGTCGCCTTGCCGTTGAAACCAACGGAGCCTGCGATTTTGTAGCGGAAGGCGAGGCCGTTGAACCGGCAATCGTGCGTATGTTTAATCGTTTACGCTCACCTGCAATCACCAATGTATCGGTTCAATGGCCCGAAGGCTTTACGCCTGAGCTCTCGACCGAAGTAGACAGCACTGCCTTTGATGGTGACACCCTGCACGCCTCGGCTTGGTTTGGTAAAAAGCCAATTGGTCGGATCACGCTGTTGGGTCAGTTAGTGGGCCAAGACGCGGTGCAAGAACTTGGCACTGTAGAAATCAACGAAACACCTGCAACGTCGACGGCCTTGTCGCGCTTAGCAGCCGCTGGGCAAATGCAACATCTGGCAGACACAACTAAGGCGACCAAGCTTGCGCTTGATTATCAACTTGTCACGGAACATACAAACTTTTTAATGCTGCACGAGCGTAGCGCCGAAGACAAAGCACCCAATATGCCTGAGCTGCACAAGGTCAAACAAATGCTGCCTGCGGGCTGGGGGGGTGCTGGTATGGATCAAGTGCACTGCTTGAGAACCTCGGTGAGTTTTTCATGCGACGCTTCTATGTCGTATGAACTCTCATCGCCCACCGTCATACGCGGACGAGGCGCCAGTTCACCTCAAGCGCGAGCTCTTGAAATTTCTGGGATGGACCATTACGACATCCCAGCGTTCTTAAGACGACAGATTGACCCAGTGCCCGCCATCGGCGCTATTGGTGACCGGATCACGATCAAAGCAGATCGCATCTGGTTTAAGTTAAACGACGCCCAACAAACAATCTTTGCACTCCTCACGCCTAACCCGCTGGCCGTTGGTGCACGAGTCTGGTTTGTCAATGAAAAGCACGAGGTGTTTGACTATATGGACTTCGTCAGCTTAGAAGACGCCGTAAATGCCTTGCAGCTAAACGGCTTCAGCGATTACGTTAAAAAGAAGTTTTCGTTGTTGAATCGAGTACGCACGCGCTACACCTGGAGGTGTGAAGACCACACACGGATCTTCACAAACTCACCTGCGTGGGTAAAACAAAAGCCATAGAAATTTAGCCTTTATTTGCGAAATTCAGTTGTAATATCTTTAGGCTACCCTTGGGTCAAATTTGGCCCTAGGCCTAGCCAAAGGGTAAGACAACTGAACGCAGGTACATGATGGGCTACAAAGTTTCTCTCGGTCTGCAAACGTATCAATTCTCAGACCTCAAAACGGTGATGGCAAAGGCCAGCCCACTGCGCTCTGGCGATTGCCTGTCTGGCGTTGCTGCCTTGTCGAACGAAGAACGGGTTGCTGCGGCACTTGTTTTGGCTGACCTACCGTTAAAGCGGTTTCTTGAACAACAACTCATCGCGTACGAAGACGACGAAGTCACTCGGGTGATTCTGGATGACCATCAGGTCGACGCGTTTGCACCAATCTCAAGCTTTACCGTGGGTGATTTTCGTAACTGGCTGTTGTCTGATTCAGTGGGCGCCAACGAACTCAACGCGGTAGCGCCGGGCTTAACCCCCGAAATGGTTGCCGCTGTTTCAAAAATCATGCGTAACCAAGATCTGATTTTGGTTGCTGCTAAATGTCAGGTTGTCACACGCTTCAGAAACACACTGGGTCTGGCCGGCAGACTATCCGTCAGGCTTCAGCCTAATCACCCCACCGACGACGCCCGTGGCGTGGGCGCTGCCATCATTGATGGCTTGCTGTATGGCGCAGGCGATGCTGTGATTGGCGTAAACCCGGCCTCAGATAACTTTCGCGAAATTAGCCAGATCTTATCGTTGCTAGACAAGGTACGCGAAAAGTTTGAGATCCCGACTCAGACTTGTGTACTCACGCATGTCACAACCACCTTGCGGGCAATCGAGGCTGGCTTACCCGTTGATCTAGTGTTTCAGTCCATCGGCGGCACCGAGGGCGTGAATCGCAGCTTTGGTGTGACGGCAGCACTATTACAAGAGGCTCACGAAGCCGCGCTTTCTTTGCAGCGCGGCACCGTGGGCAGCAACGTAATGTATTTTGAAACCGGCCAAGGTAGCGCGCTTTCGGCGAACGCCTCACATGGTGTCGATCAACAAACGATCGAAGCCAGGGCCTATGGCTTGGCACGCCGCTTTAAACCGTTACTGTTAAACAGCGTTGTCGGCTTTATCGGCCCTGAATATCTTTTTGATGGCAAACAGATTATTCGCGCTGGGCTTGAAGATCATTTTTGCGGCAAGTTACTTGGCTTACCAATGGGTTGTGATATTTGTTACACCAACCATGCTGAAGCCGACCAAGATGATATGGATACCCTTCTCACCCTTTTAGGCGTGGCAGGCATCAACTACATCATGGGTGTACCTGGCTCAGACGACATCATGTTGGGCTATCAAAGCACTTCGTTTCACGACGCGCTTTATATCAGACGCGTAC
>CAIZGG010000054.1 GCA_903932425.1 uncultured beta proteobacterium
AGAAAACGAATTTAAAGCGCCGATCCGTGAGCAATACGAGCGCGAAGGGCATCCATACTATGCCACGGCGCGCCTGTGGGATGACGGCGTGATTCAGCCTTCGGATACGCGTCGTGTGTTGGCGCTTGGCTTGTCTGCTGCGTTAAACGCACCGATTGCTGACACGCGCTTTGGCGTGTTTCGCATGTAAGAGTTGGATCAAGGAGCTATTGTGTTTACAACGTTATTGATTGCCAACCGCGGTGAAATTGCGTGCCGTGTTGCTGCAACGGCGCGACGCCTCGGGATCCGAACGATCGCTGTGTATTCAGATGCCGATGCAGGCGCCAAGCATGTCGTCAGTTGCGACGTTGCCGTGCATATTGGTGCGTCGGCCGCGCGTGAAAGTTATTTGAAAAGCGAAACGATATTGCAGGCAGCGCTTGCTCAGGGTGCGCAAGCGATTCATCCGGGCTATGGATTTTTATCTGAGAACGCTGACTTTGCGAGTGCGTGTGCAACAGCCGGGATCAGTTTTGTCGGCCCGCCTGCGTCTGCGATCGCCGCGATGGGAAGCAAATCTGCTTCAAAGACCTTGATGGAAAAGGCGGGTGTGCCTTTAGTACCCGGTTACCACGGTGACAATCAGGATCCTGAGTTTTTAAAGCAGCAAGCAGATTCAATTGGGTACCCAGTCATGATTAAAGCCAGTGCCGGTGGTGGCGGTAAAGGCATGCGAGTCGTTGCCCGTGCAGACGATTTTGCCAGCGCCCTGGCTTCATGTAAGCGTGAAGCAGCATCAAGCTTTGATGATGACCGGGTCTTGATCGAGCGTTATGTTCAAAAGCCACGTCATATCGAGATACAAGTATTTGCTGACACCCACGGCAACGCGGTTCATTTGTTTGAGCGCGATTGCTCAGTTCAGCGTCGTCATCAAAAAGTGATTGAAGAGGCCCCTGCCCCAGGCATGACCGAAGAGCGACGCCGTGCGATGGGCGAGGCCGCGGTTGCCGCGGCACGTGCCGTGAACTATGTGGGTGCAGGCACGGTTGAGTTTATCGTTGAGCCGAGTGGCCGTTTTTATTTCATGGAGATGAACACGCGCTTGCAGGTTGAACACCCGGTCACCGAGATGATTACTGGGCTCGATTTGGTTGAGTGGCAGTTGCGCGTGGCAAGTGGTGAGCCCTTGCCTATGATGCAAGAGCAACTGAAGCGCAATGGCCATTCGATCGAAGCGCGCATTTATGCTGAGAACCCAGACAAAAACTTTTTGCCCTCTGTGGGTACCTTGGCACACCTAGCCTTGCCACCACATACCGCGTTTAGCAATGCTGACATTCGGGTGGATGGTGGTGTTCGTATGGGCGATACCATCTCGCCTTTTTACGACCCGATGATTGCCAAGCTCATTGTTTGGGGGGTTGACCGGGATCAGGCGCGTGCGCGTATGGTGCAGGCGCTCGCGCAGACGCAGGTCGTGGGCGTGCATACCAATGTCGCGTTTTTGACTCGACTGATGACGGACCAGGCTTTTGCTGCAGGCGATCTGGATACTGGGTTGATTGAGCAGCAGCGCGCGACACTATTGCCGCCGCTCGCGCCCGCTAGTCACGAGGCGTTGGCGTTTGCCGTTGCCGCCTTGTTATCGTATGAGGCCCTTGGAGCGGGCACGGACGACCCCTGGGCGCAAACCGACGGTTGGCGTTTAAATGGTTTGTACCGGCGTGCGTTTAGCTGGGTAGATCAAGACGGTGCCCGCAGTTGTGTTTTGCATCGCCAAGGCATAGACCAAGTGCTTGAAATGGACGGTGAGCGCTACGCATTTGGCTGGCGCATGGCCAAGAGTGGCAATACGGTCAACAATCACAACACGCCCAAGGATGACAATACCGCGGCCTTAAGCATTGAACTGACGCTTGGACGCGCGGCTGTCACCGGCACGGTGGTGCGGCGCGGCGAGCGCTTTGATGTGTTTGCGCTTGGCGCGATGAGCCCACTTGTACTGAAAGATCCTTTGCGACACGCGGCTGACGGTCAAGCTGAGCAGGCGGGTGGACTCACGGCCCCGATGCCTGGCAAAGTGATTGCCGTGCATGTTGCTGTGGGGGATAAGTTCAAGCGTGGACAGGCGTTGTTGGTGATGGAGGCCATGAAAATGGAGCATACGATTGCCGCGCCCGGAGAGGGGACCGTCAAAGAATTGCTCTATGGTGTTGGGGATCAAGTGGGTGAGGGTGCTGCGCTGATTACCCTTGAGTGATCAGGACAAGGCGGCACTTGAAAATAAATTTAATTGACGGACTTGTCGCCGCAAAGTTTTTGGCGTAGAGTCAAACTACTTGGTCGGGTGCCCCCTGCCCCGGCCAGCAACAGGAGCCCGTCTTTATGTTTGACATTCTGGTTTACCTGTTCGAGAACTACTACACCCCCGAGGCCTGTCCGTCGGCCGA
>CAIZGG010000055.1 GCA_903932425.1 uncultured beta proteobacterium
AAGCCGCGCGATTTCAGAAGCTGCATCAAGTAACGTTGCCACAACTTAGAGTATTTTATGATGCAATGCTGCCGCGGATGGAAGAGATTCTTCTTTACTTGAATCAATACAAAATACAAGAATTGCCAATAGACGCCAAAACTCTTTTTTATCTCGCTATGACTTTTGCAGAAACGGCGCATCCGATTGATTTAAATTGGAATGACGTCGACTTTCCGGATGCATATCCGTGGGATAAATTTGAGTTTCGCACAGTGAGCGCTGCTGATAATTAATCGTAATGATTTGCTTAGGTCGGTGTATGTCTGACAATAGTTTTGAAGTTCATTTGGCCCGCAAAGGAATTACAGTTATCGTAAATTCTGATGAATCAATCCTTGATGCATTGCTGTTTGCCGGCGTACAAGCACCTTATCTTTGTATGGAAGGCAGTTGTTCAACCTGCCAAGTAGCTGTTCTTGATGGGATTCCAGAGCATAGAGATAGCGTTTTGACTGGAGCACAACGCGAAGCTCAAAATGTCATTATGATTTGTTGCTCGAGATCGTATTCCTCGCGGTTGGTTCTTGATTTATGAGTATTTCGATTTCTTAAGGTGTTGTTTTTTTAAATTTTATTAATAGATGGTGAGGACTTAATCAATGATTCATGTGATAGCTGTGATTACCGCTAAGCCTGGGCTGCGCGACACAATTCTTGGATATTTCAGAGAAAATACTGCCGTGGTCTTAGCAGAAAAAGGTTGTATCGAATATGGAGCTGCTATCGACGCAGAAGGTGCGCCCGCGATTCAGACTGCATGGGGGCCGGATACCTTTTTAGTTATCGAAAAATGGGACAGTATGGATGCGCTTAAGGCCCATGCTGCCGCACCACATATGGCCGCTTATGGTGCGAAGACCAAAGAGTTTATTGCAAGCCGGATTATTCACGTAATGTCACCGACATAGTTATGTTTCACGAGACATAACACGTAATTATTGTGTCTTGAATGTAGCGATCATAAAGGCTGGCGACATTAGTGTTGCCAGGTGTTTAAAAAAGGCTAGTGTTACCCTCGGGGCTACTACTCAATGCGCTGATTCAGTTGAATTTAATAATTCGTTGGTGAGTGCGGCACCTTGCTCTTGCATGACCTTCTTGATATCGCGTGATTGTTGCATGGGGGTTCGAGCCTCTGGAGGCTTGTGCTGCCCCTCGAGATAGGCGCCTAAGCCTCGAGCACGATCGACAACGCCTTTGCCAAAATGCAGCGACTGTGTTTCAAAGACGCTGAGCGCCTGATCGATGTTTTCAGGTTGAGCGGCTAAGGCCTGTGCCAAGGTTTGAGCATCAATCGCTGCCTTGGTGATGCCGCCACCGACGTGCGGCCTCGCAATAAACGCTGCATCGCCAATTAGGGCCACTCGTCCAAATACCAGACGTTCAGATTCAAGGTCATTAATCGCTTGAAAAAAAGGCTGCGGCACCTGGCAAACAATTCGGGCAAGTTGAGGGGCTAACAGCTTTTGCGCCGCAGCTTTGATGCCCAGAGTCAGTTCTTTGCGAATCAGCGGTGGTGCGATCGCGCTGCCGTGACACACGCCATGCTCATCGGTGCATAAATCTTTTAAATCAGCTTCTGAGGCAGGGCGATACCACACGAAATTGTACGAACGTTTGCCACGAATGTTTTCGTTTGTACGGCCCAAGACGGGATACGCTAAAAATTGTTCGCCTTCAGGAAAACCGAAAGCGTAATTTTCAAAAATCTGCGCATGATCTTCAGCCGAGAAATCATTTTCATCAACCATGCCACGCCAGGCAACATAGCCGGCATAACTAGGTTCAATGCCTGGGGCAAAATGTTGCCGCACTGTTGAGCGTAGGCCATCCGCACCGACTAACAGGTCGCCTGTTTCGCGACTTCCATCGCTAAAAATTGCGGTGACGCGATCGTTGCCTTGCTCGATATCAACAAGCTGTTTGCCTGAGTGATACTCGTGCGCCGGCACCAGGTCTTTCAAGGCGTTATAGATTGTGGCCCAGGCGCTCATTGTGTGCAGTTGATTCACCTCGTGCACCACCTCGCCAGACGAGCCAAAGCATAAACGCCTTTTAAGTGGAATGCACTTTGACTCGAGGTCTTTAATCCCCAGACTGGCCATAATGTCAAAGAGCTGGCGATAAGTGCCTATGCCGGCGCCGCGGCTCGCCAGATCCCCTTGGGTACGTTCATAAATTGAAATCCGCCAGCCTTGTGTACGCAGTAAATTAGCCGCGAACAAGCCCGCCAAAGAGCCGCCAATAATGAGTGCACGCTTGCTACTTGCTGCCACGATCAGCCTCCCAGGTTCTCAAGACCAATCTTTTTGACGAGGGCTCGCCATTTTTCAAGATCTTCTTTTAGCTGTTTCGTAAACTCTTCGGGGGTGTTGCCGACAGTGCGAGTTCCGGTGGTGGTGGCTTGCTCTTGCATAGTTTTTGAGGCGAGTGCTTTGACAACTTCGTCACGCAGCTTTTGAATGATTGCGGGTGACGTGCCGGTCGGGGCGAGCAACGCGTACCAAGAGCCTGCCAAGACTTTCGGCAGGCCGAGCTCTGCAAAGGTCGGTACGTCGGGTGCTGCGGGCGATCGCTGTGAGTCAGCAAGCGCGATGGGTACCAGGCGACCAGCTCGGATGTGTGGCAAATCTAATGACAATGAATCGAAGATAACCATGACGTTACCGGCCATTACATCTTGTATAGCCTGCGCGCTGCCTTGGTAGGGAATGTGGGTCATCTTAATGCCCGCTTCAGCGCTAAACAGTTCGGCGGCTAAATGGGCAGAACTGCCGATCCCAAAAGAAGCATAAGTCACACTGCCAGGCTGCTTTTTTGAACGTTCGATCACGTCTTTTAAACTTTTAATTCCTGAAGCAGGCGAAGCCGTCATTAAAAAGGCGGACTCAGCGACAACAGTCACCGGCGCAAAATCTTTAATAGGGTCATACGACAGATTAGGTTTGATCGCTGCGTTCATGGCTAGTGACCCCGTGGTTCCTGCCATGATGGTGTAACCGTCTGGGGCCGAACGGGCGCCGAACAGCGTGCCGATCGCTCCATTTGCCCCCGCCTTATTTTCAACCACGAAGCTTTGGCCGAGTTGTTGCGTGAGTAAGTTTGCGATTGGTCTGACCCAAATATCGAGTCCACCCCCGGCCAGATACGGGCTGATGATTTTTACTGGGCGCTCAGGCCACTCTGCAGCAAAACCTGTCGTGGCAGTTGCGCTAAGCCACAGCGCAACGCCCAAACAACGCAACGCTAATTTGAGACGATGCCGCATGATTGATAATTTTTTCAAGATTGTCTCTCATTGATTATTATGATTTTGATGTTCTTGTAGGCCGTGCACTTCGTAAATAATTAGGGCAAGGTCCAGACGTACGCTTCTTGCCCTGGTACAAAGTTTCTAATGTTTTGCTCTGCGTTGCGATTGATCAGAGGGCGCGCGTATAAAGGATGCATGAGACTGCGAATTTCATGCTCGATATGATGCAAGACTTTTCCGCTGTTAAGGTCGATCACGTCTTTAAAGCGATACTGATGGACGCTATCTTCGCGCGAGATGAGGTTGCGAGCTTTCAGGCGGTTATAGGGGCCTGAAAAATCTGCAATATAAATTTGCAGATGATGATTGTCGTAAGGGCGCTTGTCGGTGCTGTCTGCCTCGCGGTAAATCAAGGCCTGACTTGGTCCGACAGAGACTCGGGCGTAGACGCCGGCATTATCTTTACCCGTGACGGCCTTGGCGTTCATGATCTCGCGATAGAAGTGCGCAATAGGCTCAGCACTACCGTGATCCACAAGCATTTCAATACAAGGCATGCCTAAGCTGATCGGCCCAAACTCGGGCGCTGGCTCGTAGCACTTGAGGCGATTGCCCCAAGGGCAAGTTACCAGTATATGATCTGAGTGCTCACTGAAATTAAACTCAGTCCCTTTTAATAAGTCTTGTATCGAAGCAAGGCGCTCGAGCAAGGCTGAGCGGCTTGGCGTCACAATCATGATGTTGCCACGCAAGACCATCGGCTTGCCTGTCGGCAGATGAAATTGATTGCGACCTAAATTAATCCACATATTTGTGATGCCGGTCATCAAATAGGGGTCGCGCGTAAAGCCCATGCCCATCGTGTAAAAAATTGTGGCAAGCGATTGATCCGGAATCTCTAGATTCACATGCTCTAACGCAACAATGTTGCCGAGGTCGCCCTCTGAACGGTCAAACGTGGTGGTGCTTTGCATGGTGTCTCCTGCGGCTATGGTGCGGCGCTAATTGTCTTGGTGGCATCGCTTGATGCAAATAACTGTGTAACACATGTGCACTCGACATTGAAGTGGTTCATGCTGCACTGCACCGGATCATGCTGCAAGGGAGCTTGCGCTAACATAGTCTTGTGCGAAGGTCTGCCTCAATTGGCGAAAGATTGGCAAAAATAATGATCAGCACCTGGAGACGATATTTTGAAGGCTTTGCAGAGAAAATTCTTGTTGAGCGTGTTCCTGTGGGCTGCAAATGCGGGGCTTTCTTGCTCGATGGGGCAAGAGTTTCCGCAAGGGCCGATTACCATCGTTGTGCCGTTCGCTGCGGGCAGCGGAACTGATCAGACGGCTCGCGCGATGGCACAGTCGCTATCCGAAGAATTTAATGCGACAGTTGTCATTGATAACCGCGGTGGCGCAAATGGGTTGCTAGCTGCTCAGTATGTCGCGCAGGCTAAGCCGACCGGTTACACGGTTTTGCTAACGACCAATACGACTCAGGTGGCGAATCAGTATCTTTACAAGAAACTCCCGTATGACCCAGTAAAAGATTTTCAACCGATTGGGCTGATTGGTCGTGGCAGTATGTTTTTAGTAGTGAACCCGTCGTCTCAGATAAAAACGGTCGACGATCTGATCAAGACCGCTCACGCCCGGCCTGGGAAATTGAACTTTGGCAGTGGTAGCTCGTCGAGTCGTGTCGGCTCAGAGCTCCTTAAACAGATGGCAAAAATTGACGTGACTTCAGTGCCCTATAAAAGCAATCCGCAGGCGGTCAATGACTTGATGGGTGGGCAGCTTGATTACATGTTTTTAGATAGTTCGACGGCCTTGCCGCTTATACAAGCGGGGCGCTTACGGCCTGTTGCTGTCAGTGCAGCGACGCGCTCTAGCGCAGCGCCGACCGTGCCTACCGTTGCCGAGGCTGGATTGCCAGGGTTTGAGGTGACCTACTGGAATGCGGTCTATGCGCCAGCTGGGGTGGCACCCGACATCGTTGAAAAGTTAGCCAGGATGATCTCGCGAGCGGCCTTGTCAAAACGTATGGTGTCACGTCAAGAGTCTTTAGGTGGCGAGGCTGTGACCAGTACGCCAAGTGAACTCACTGAGTACCAGGCAAGCGAAGTGCGCTCGTGGGGGCGCATTATTCGCGCCGCTGGCATCGAGCCTGAATAAAGCTGACTGGCATTGTCAATCTTCCAATTTCTTTTGTAAATATGAAAAATATTCTTCAGGGCGTCACGGTGTTAGAGCTTGGGCAAGTGCTTGCGGGGCCTTTTGCCGGTGCGATTTTGGCTGACCTAGGTGCAGAGGTAATTAAGCTTGAACGTGTTGAAGGCGGCGACGATGCGCGCAATATGGGCACGGCCTTTCGCTATGGTGATGCGCTGAACTTTCATGTCTTTAATCGCGGAAAAAAATCAATAGCGATTGATTTAAAAAATTCCGAAGGGTTGGCCGCCTTTGAACGATTGGCCGCATCAGCTGATATTTTTATTCACAACATGCGTCCAGGTGTGACTAAGGCGTTGGGTATTGATGGTGAAGCGTTATGCGGGCGTCATCCGCAGTTGATTTATTGTGAGATCTCGGCCTTTGGCCATACGGGGCCCATGCACATGCAGCCTGGCTATGAGCCACTCATTCAAGCGTTTAGCGGGTTATCGAGTATCAACGGCGGGCCTGATGATCCTCCCATGCGCTCTGGTGCCTCGGTTTGCGATCAAGGTACGGGCATGTGGGCAGTTATTGGTGCCTTGGCGATGCTGCAAAGACGTGGGCATACGGGACGTGGCGGCGTGGTGAGTGCGTCTTTACTAGAGACTGCCTTAGGCTGGGTCGGTCAAAAAGCGGATGCGTATGTCAACCTTCAGCGCTTGCCGGATCGTCATCGTTCTGGACACCCGGGCTTTGTGCCTTACGAGTCGTTTGACACTCAAGACGCGCCGATTTTGATTTGCTGCGGTAACGATCGTTTATTTGCGAAGTTCGCTCAAGAGCTAGGGCATTCTGAATGGTTAGACGACGAACGATTCTCTAGTAATCGAAAACGGCTAGTCAATAAAATAGCTTTGTTAGAGCAATTGATCCCTTTGCTGCTTAAATGTACGCGAGCAGAGTGGATCGAGCGGTTTAACGCTGCTGGTGTGCCTTGCGCCCCGGTGAATACAGTGCCTGAGGCTCTCGCAGATGCTCAGGTGCAGGCATTGAAGATGCAGAGTCTTGTGCCAGGAGAAGATTTTGTGTTGACTGCACTGCCAGTGTCCTTTGATGGACAGCGTCCACAACATCGCTCTGTCGCCCCCAAGCTTGGGCAGCACAACAAAGAGTTTGACGTGCCAGAAAGAATTGATTCAAGCGGCGGGTCTGGGTACCGCAACTAGCGCGTGATGCGCAGTGTGCACTTATCTGCGCTTGCGCGCCGCGAAATGGTCACAGCGCTCAGTTGTGGGACGGCCTCGCTGAGCTGCGCCTGAATGAACAGGCACAGGTTTTCGAGCGTGGCGGGCCCCAAGCCGGCGATGTCGTCTAAAAAACGATGGTCTAGTAAGGCACGAACACGTTCGATCTCTTTGCGAAGGTAGGCCAGGTCAAGCACCATGCCTGAGGAGGGATCGGGCTGGCCCGTCAAGGTGACTTCAGCCTCATAGGTGTGGCCATGTATCTGACGGCTGCCCTCAGCATCTATTTTGCGACTCAGAGTGTGCGCAGCCTCAAAAAAAAACTTTTGCGAAAGCTCGAAGTAGTCAGTAGCGTTGTGCGGTTTCAACGGATTTCCAGAAATTTGTGGGTTTGCACTGAGAGCCGCCACTCTGGGTGTTGTTGGCAGTATTCAATTGCTTTGAGGGTGTTTTTCTTTTGAAACAAGCCATCCATCGGTTGCAGCAAATAATGTTCAAAGCCAGCGACATCGAGTGCGTCCGGCATGAGTCGTGGCTGCGGATACACCAGCTTGAGTTCATTGCCCGTTTTTTGCACCCACTCTGCACCCGCCTTGGGGCTGACACAAATCCAGTCAATCCCTGCAGGCACGGCAAGAGTGCCATTCGTTTCAATTGCAATTTCAAAATCTTGTCGGTGCAGCGCGTCGATGAGTGCGTTGTCCACTTGCAAAAGTGGCTCGCCGCCCGTCAGCACAACATAGCGCTGTTTTTTTTGAGCGGGCCAAAGAGACACAATTGTTTCGGCGAGTTCAGTTGCCGAGGCGAATTTTCCGCCGAGTGTTCCATCGGTACCAACGAAATCGGTGTCGCAAAATTGACAAACTGCGTCGTTGCGATCGGCCTCTCGGCCCGACCAAAGATTGCAGCCCGAAAATCTGCAAAATACGGCGGGACGGCCGGCTCGTAGACCTTCGCCTTGCAGGGTATAAAAAATCTCTTTAACGCTATAGGTCATGATGGGCTGCTGTCATAAGGCTCATGACTTACTTGAATCGAGTCATCTTGCCATTTTAGTGTGAACGATCAATAAGGGCAATTTAGGTTCAGGGCATAGCCAACTGCAGTAAGATTGCCGCTGTCCCTCGGTACGCCTGATGCGTTGAAAAATGCCGAGCCTTTGATTGATGAGCGATAAAGTTGGAGCCCCGCATGAAAGCTAGGAATAAATCCGAGCAACAGCGTTACGCAGCAGGTATGAAAGTTCGGCGCCGAGTCTTAGGCGAGGCGTGGGTGAAAAAGGCGACGGATTCGAGCACAACGTTTACCCAAGAATGGCAGGCACAAATTACGCGTTCAGTATGGTGTGATGTCTGGACACGGCCTGGAATCGATCCCCGTACGCGGTCATTTATGACCTTGGTACTGATGATTTCGCTCGGGCAGTGGGATGAGTTCAATCTGCACGTTGAAGCTGCTTTTAACAACGGCTTGACGCAAGATGACATTAAAGAGGCCATTTTGCATGCGGCAGCTTACTGTGGTGTGCCCGCCGGAAATCATGCTTTTAAAGAAGCTTCGGCCACACTCGCAAAAATTGGTCGAGCCCCAAAAGCTTTGGCGCAGCCAGTTCGCAAAAAAACAAAAGTCGCGAAGCCGACCAAAGTGACCGATGCGGCTGAGCCACGTAAGGCTGCTAAACCATCGAAAGCAGCTAAATCACTTTAAGGGTCTAAATAAAACTGCACCGATCGCAACTAAGCCGTACACGAGCGGTTTCTTTTTCTTGGTAGTCATTGCATTGATCAAACCAGTTACTCCCTGTCAGTTGCGCGAAGTCTACAGAGTCGGGGTGACAAACGCACAGCCTGAAGATTACGGTTATGTAATGTTTTATTTATACGGGTAAACCCGATGATCCGTCGAGGGTGATCCGACGGGGTGACTGCGTGCGATCGCTGACTGTCAAGGGGTTTGTCGTAGGGCTCAAATGCAACGATAATCGGAGCACAGTTAACAATAAAACCTAAGGGAAGAGACTCTATGAACGTGCGTCAGCGAATGAGGAATTTGCTTGTTTTATGCGCCACACTTCTCGCGCTGAACTCCCCAGTGAGCGCCCAGAGCACCAAGTCGATTACGATCATTGTGCCTTATGCCACCGGTGGCGCGACTGACATTGTTGCGCGGATGGTGGCGCAGCAGTTGGGCGGGCGTCTGGGCGTGCCAGTGATTGTTGAAAATCGCCAAGGTGGCGGTGGTGTTGTGGGCTGGAACTCTGCTGCGCGTGCGAACCCGGATGGTAATACTTTGCTGGCGATGGAGATGTCGTATTCCATTTCGGCAGGCCTGACCCCCAATTTGCCCTACGACCCAAAAACGGCGTTTATACCGATTAACACGGCGGTCTCTGTTGGGCACGTGCTGGTCGTTAATCCTGCGGTGCCCGCAAAAAATATTAAAGAGTTGATCGCGCTCGCCAAAGCGGAGCCAGGTAAATTGAATTTTGGCTCAGGTGGAACCGGCACTAACACTCATTTAGGCAGTGAATTGCTTAAGGCCAAGCTCGGAATTTCGATGACGCATGTTCCGTACCGCGGCGCTGGTGCCGTGCTTGCGGACTTAATGGCCGGCCAAGTACAGGTATTAGTGAGCGCCGTTTCAACGGCATTGCCGTTAGTGCAGGGGGGTAAATTGCGGGCGTTGATGATGATGTCGGATAAACGTTCAGAGGTACTTCCTGACGTACCCACGGCAGCGGAAGAGGGGTTTCCTGGTCTTGAGATGAACTATTGGGTCGGATTTGCAGCGCCTAAGGGAACGCCCCAAGACGTAGTGAATAAACTAAACCACGAGATTAACGCTGGCTTGCTCACTCCCGAGTCACTCAAGCGTTTAAAAGAGATGGCCTTCGTGCCCGTGGCCAACACGCCTGCTCAGGCTGCCCAACTGCTTGATTCTGAAATCACGCGCTGGTCAGCCCTGATCAAGCAACAAGGTATACAGGCTGAATAACTGGCCAACAGAGACTAAGTAGCGAGCCATCTAAGCCTCGCTGTCTATCAGCATTGATCGGGCGTGAACGAACTCAAATCGAATCGCTTGTGATCACTGCTCGGGTCATACCATGGCTAAGCGCCAAAATTCCAGTTATAGATTTTTTGTAACGAACCACCCATGAGCTGAGCGCGCTCAGCATCGGTGAGGCGATTTGTGAGGGTGAATGAATCAACCCCTTGCTGGTAGGTCAGCAATTCGACCGCACGCGTCCAGTCTGTGCCCCACATGCAACGCTCGAAGCCATAGGCATCAAAGATACGGGCAAGAGGATCCCAAATGTCGTTGTACGGAAATTTTTGCAACGACAGGGTGCAGGCGCCACTAATCTTGATCACAACATTTTCGTGTTGCGCCAGCGCTAAAACGGTTGGAAGTTCGCCAAACGGATTGGCTGGGGTTGGTGGCTCAAACGGTTGTTGCAGACCTAAATGATCAATCACCAAACGCGTATTCGGGTTGCGCGCCGCAAGTGCCTTGGCTTGTTCCAGACGTCCCCAGCAAAGTAGATTCACAGGCAACGAGTGACGAGCCGCAGCGGCGAGGACGCGCGTAATGCCGGGATCGGCGGCATCCTCCGAGACGCCACGGTTGAGCATGATACGAATGGCGACAGTGCCTTCAGTCGCTGCCCAAGCGTCGATCGTATCGACAACTGCTGGGTCGGATGGATCAACCGGTTTGATCACGCGAAAGCGCTTTGGGTACTTGGCATAGACTTCCAAGGCATAGCTTGGATCGAATTGGTACATCGTAAAAACAGATACCAAGATAGCGGCATCTACGCCGACTGCGTCCATTGCGGCAATCATGTCGTCGCCCGTGACCGCGTCGGGGCCGTGTAGTTTGGCCGCCCACGGACGACCTGGATGGTTGTGTTCGTACGCGTGCACTTGAGCGTCAATCTTAATCATTGCTTATCTCCGTGAAATGTCGCCTCGTCGGGCGAAAAAATCAGGACTCGATTGACAAGCAACCGAGATCCCGTTCGGCTGATCGATTACATCAGTCCGAGTTCAATGGCTTTAATTTGTAATGCGACGTACTTTGAGTAGATGCGGCCTTGCGCTAAGGCGCCGCCCATAAACCACAAGCCCTCTTGAGGCGTACGCGTCCACATGTTTGCCAGTTCGCCATTTGCGCCGACCCCCCAAACTTGTCCAACACGATCGGCAACTTCGTCACCCATCAAGCGGCGTACCACCTCTTGTTGCGAGTAATAACCTGTTGCAAGTACGAGCAGGTCTGCTTGTTGGATGGTGCCATCTTTCATGAGCGCACCTTCGGGCACAAATTTTTCGATATCATCAAATTGCAGCAGGCCAATTTTGTGATCAATGATGAGGTCAGAGCAACCGGCATTTAGATAATAACCACCGCCTCGCCGGCGATATTTCATCTGATGGCCGGTCTCGTCCTCGCCGATATCATATTTGAAGCCCCGCGCCTTGAGTGCTGCGATCAAGTCTTTATCGAGTTCAACCATGCGTTTGACCGTGGCCTGATAGGCACGGATCAATAAAGGGTAAGTCGTTGCGGTTGCAATCAAGTCGCAATCTTCTAACGGTGGTCCCTCTTCATACAGCGCGTAGTTGAGCTTGGCGCTTGGATCAATGCTGACAACGGTTGTTGAGCCGCGCTGAATAATGGTGGTGTCAACGCCATTGCTGTACAAATCTTGGGCGATGTCGTGACCGCTGTTGCCGGTCCCTAGAACCAAGGCTTTTTTACCGCGCCAAGGGATGCCGCTTTTAAAACCGTGCGAGTGAAACTTGTCGCCCGCAAAATCTTTGAGTCCAGGTAAGTCAGGCACGCGTGCGATCCCACTTGTCCCGTTAGAAAAAATAACATGACGGGGATGCATGATTCTTTCGCTGCCATCTTCGCGCTTGAGCGTAACAGTCCAGCGTTTAGTACTTGAATCAAAACTGCCTTTCGTAAATTCAGTCCCGGTCCAACAATTCAATTGCATGGCCTCGGCATACATTTCGAGCCAGTTGCCCAACATATCTTTAGGAATATATTTGGGGTATGTCGGCGGGAAAGGCATGTAGGGCAGGTGATTGACATGGACTTGATTGTGCAACGCTAATGAGTGATAACGGACTCTCCAGTTGTCGCCAATCCTTGGGTATTTGTCTACGACGAGTGTGTCGATCCCTTGTTGTTTAAGGCGTGCAGCAACCGCCAGTCCGTTTTGACCGCCACCAACCACGAGCACGACTGGGTCGCGATCTTCAAAGGCGCGCTCTTGCGTACGCTGATCTAACCAATTGGCTCCGCCGAAGTTGCGTGAATACGCATCGCCACTTGGGCGGTTTTCACCGATTTGTTCTTCATGACCCTTCAATTCGTCGAGTGTGGTGAGCAGCACCCAGGCTTGTTCGCGATTGCTCTCTAATAAACGGACAACTCCGTGGCCACGCCCCGTTGCAGTCTCAAACTTGAAGATAGCTTCGATGACCTCAATGCCTAAGCGGCGCACTTTACGAGGGGCGGTTCGCGCCTCGGCGAGGACAAAATTTTTGGCCTGCACCTTGGTTTGCGCACTGGTTAGAAAATTAGCGATCGTCTGTGCGCCTGCCGCTGGGCGCAACGTCCAAGAGAAAGCCAGGATATCGCGATAGTGGCATTCGGGGGCGAATAAGGCGGCTAAGCGACTGACGTCGCCCAGATTGAGTCGGGACTCGAAGCTTTTAAGCCATTGCTCCGCTGCCGTCCTCAGGTCGTCAGACATATCAAGGGCTGGCGTCGATAGGGGTGTGCTGTTCATGTGTTTTGTCTCGTGTTGTGGGCGATTTTTAGATTCGCCTCAGCGTGTTTTTAGTTTAATCTTACTCTAACAATTTTTAATCCTCTAGCTACGCTAAAAAAAATGATGACTCCTCTAAGCCCCTCTGTGTTACCAGCAGGCGTTCGCTCTAGATTTATTCACGATGTCAACGGAATTACCTTTCATGCGCTTGAAGCGGGCTTTGAAACCCCAGGGCGCCAATTGGTATTGCTTTTACATGGTTTTCCTGAGTTAGCCTACAGCTGGCGTAAGGTGATGGCGCCGTTAGCGGCGGCTGGGTACCACGTGGTTGCGCCTGATGTGCGTGGCTATGGTCGCAGTGGGGGCACAGAAGTTAAGCATTCTGATGACTTACGCCCCTTCGGCTCGCTAAATAAGATTAACGACATGTTGGCGCTTGTGTCTGCGTTGGGCTACCGCTCAGTAGCAGGGGTGTTTGGTCACGATCAAGGATCACCCTTGGCGGGCTGGTTGGCGTTAACTCGCCCCGACGTGTTTAAGTCGGTCATTATGATGAGTTCGCCGTTTAGGGGTGCACCCGAGGCGTTGCCTTTTAATACTGTGAATGTGCCAGCCCCGGTGGCGCCTGTGGTTCGTATCCACGAAGATCTTGCGCGCCTGACGCCGCCGCGTAAGTACTATATGAAGTACTACACGCAGGCTGACGCCAATGACAACATGTGGCACGCGCCACAAGGGCTGCATGCTTTTCTGCGCGCCTACTATCACATGAAAAGTGCCGACTGGGTTGCGAATAAACCGTTTCCCTTAACGGCACTCATCGCAAGTGAGTGGGAGAAACTACCTCGCTATTATGTGATGGATCTTGATAAAGGCATGGCAGAATCTGTCGCCTCGGATATGCCTTCAGCGCAAGAGATTGCCGCCTGCCATTGGTTGCCTGACCATGAACTCAGCGTATACAGCGAAGAGTATGGGCGCAATGGTTTTCAGGGCGGTTTGCAAGGCTATCGAATCGGTGGGCTCGACCAAGAATTAAAAATCTTTGCTGGTCGAACAATCGATGTGCCTTCGCTATTTGTTGGTGGAAAAAGCGATTGGGGTGTCTACCAGACCCCCGGTGGCCTGGAGTCTGTCGAGCAGACGCTTACTACGCAATACAAAGGCACGGTACTGGTCGACGGCGCCGGCCATTGGGTTCAGCAAGAACAGCCCGAAAAGGTCAGTAAGATCTTTATCGATTTTTTAGCCGCTGCGCTGCCGCATTAAGGTATAGCCAACTAGTAACGCTGGAATTGCACAAGCAATAAACCCTAAGCTGTAACTGCTGCTCAGCCCCAGAAGTATCGAAAATGCGGTTGGGGCTGTTAGCGCACCGAGTTGACCAAAGGACAGCACGCCGCCAGTAACCGCACCACGCATACCCTCTGGAGCCGCGCTTGCGGTTTCAGCCAGTAAGACCCCGTGCCAGGATAGCGCCGTGGCGCTGATAATCGCTGCAATCGTGCCCACCAGAATAGTCGGCCAACCCTCGCTGCAGAGGCTGAGTGCGATCATGCTCGCGGCCATCCCAAAGGCCAGGGTTGCCATGACGAGCCGCGGTTGAATGTAGCCGCTACCTAGCAGTCCCCAGACGATGCGACCGGGAACTGCAATCGCGACTGCTGTTGAAAAAACAAACCCCGCCGCCACCAGCGTGTAGCCTAACGTGGTCAGATAAACCACAAAATAGACGGTAAAAATAGTCTGTGCTGCGTTAAACGCAAAGCACGTGAAGGCAAGGTTGCGCAGCGTTTTAGTGCCAACGACTGACTTTAACGTGCTTGAGAAATCAGACAAATGAAAGGTACGTGTCGATACGCGGTCATCATCGAACAGTGCGCGTAAGGGTTGCATCATCGCGGTAAAAATGATGCAAGCTAATGCCGACGCAAGCATCGCGTAGTGCCAGCTAAATGCCTCGGTGAGCTTGTGGCCCGACTAAGCCCGCAAGCAAAAGGCCTGCTGGCACAGCTGTTTGTTTCAGTGAAAAAATCAAAGGCATGTAACGCGGCGGCGAGACACGCCCAAGTAGATGCGAGCTAGCCGGAGTTGAGACCGCGGCACCACCGCCACCAATCAATGCCGAGAGTACCAGCATAAGGGGAGAGCCAAGTGTTGCCAGAGCCATACCCAACGCAAGCATCACCAACGCGACTTGACTCATACGCAAGGCGCCATAGCGAATGATGAAGCTACCACAGCCTAATTGTGTCGCTAACGACGCGATGGCAGAGATCGAGAAATACACCCCGATCCAAGCAGAGTCCAGCATCAGGTCCGCAATCATCGCTGGCGCAAGAACCGCGGGTAAGGCTCGACCAAGCGCAATAAAGGTTTGCTGAAAAAACATTGCCCCAAGGGCAAGTAAAAGGTGTTTCACAAGGCGTTAGCGTTAAGGTTGATTGGATGAGTGTACGACTTTAAATAGGTTGGCCTAAGAGATGTCTTGTTGCGACGCACAAATTCATCGGTAGCCCGTCGCGTCAATGCTCGTTTCAGCCTTTAAGGTCGGGCCTCTATCTTTATAGTTTTGACTAATTGAGTGAGTCGCTCAATGTCTGCGTTGATCGTATTAGAAAATTCTTCGGGGCTTCCGCCTTCGACCTCGAGGCCCAGGGCGGTAAAGCGCTCTTTCATGTCTGAGCCTCGCAGAATGTCGTTGAAATCTACATTGAGCTTGTTGACAATCGCTTGAGGTGTTGCTGCTGGTACCGACACGCCAAACCAAATTTTGTCGTTGAAGTCATGTACGCCTTGCTCGACCATAGTCGGAACATTTGGAAAGGCCGCCAGGCGTGTCTGACTTGAAACACCGAGTACCTTTAGTTTGTTTGCCTCAAGCAAGGCAAAGATTGACGCAGGTGTGGTGAAAATAAGTGATATTTGTCCGCTGGCCACATCGGCGACGGCTGGCGCTGCGCCTTTGTAAGGAATATGTCGAATCTCAACACTAGCAGCTCGATTAAAAAGTTCAAGAGCGAAGTGGCTGCTGCCGCCCGAGCCAGAGGAGCCTCCTGTGAGGACGCCTGGGTTCGCCTTCGCGAGCGCGATGAGTTGCTTGACGTTTGATGCTGCGAAGTCTTGTCGAGTACTCAGCATCAACGGTGCAGAACCAAGCAGAATGACGTGTGCGAAATCGCGCTGCGCGTAAGTCGATTGTTGATTTAAAACGTGTTGAATCGCGTTAGAACCGGGGTTGGTCATGAGCAACGTGTAACCGTCGGCAGGTGCGTGGGCGACCAGACCCGCGCCGATTGTGCCCCCGGCACCTGCACGATTTTCGATGACGATTGGTTGCCCCCACTTTAGCAACAGTTTTTGCGCCAGCAGCCGGGCAACAACGTCGTTTGACGCACCTGCAGAGTACGGAATAATCCAGCGAACCGGCTTGGCTGGGAAGTCTTGGGAAACAGCTGACTGCGACACACACCCCAGCAAAAGGGCGCTTAAAGCAATCAATCGCCTGTAACAATTTGAACGAAGCATTTTGTCAGAATCATTTTTTAGTTGAGTGTACTCTTGTGGTACGCTTTTGTGAGTGCATGCGCTGCCGATAGCGAGTTGTTCAGCGCGTTGCGTGCACCCACAAAATAAAATAAAACGATACAAAATCGAGACAAGATGCAAAATAAGCTCAGTACCTTTTTGCTAGCGATTGCCACGACTTTTTTGAGCTGTGCACACGCAGCATGGCCCGATCGGCCGATACAGATGATCGTGGCATACCCGCCTGGCGGGTTCACTGACGCGCTAGC
Organism: uncultured beta proteobacterium; assembly: GCA_903932425.1. GTDB lineage: Bacteria > Pseudomonadota > Gammaproteobacteria > Burkholderiales > Burkholderiaceae_B > Zwartia. The sequence goes on from CAIZGG010000055.1 coordinate 16,278, forward strand.
GCGTGCTGTGGCCAAACCCTTGGGTGAAAGGTTGGGTCAACAGGTGATTGTTCAGAATGTATCGGGCGGCGGGGGCAATATCGGGGCCGCTAAAGCGGCTAAGGCTGCACCAGACGGCTACACGATTTATGTGGGCAACAACGCAACCGTCACGATTAACACGTTGGTCTACAAGACCTTACCCTTTGATCCTTTAAAAGATCTTGAGCCCGTGGCGTTAATTGGTGGCAGTCGTGCTGTTTTAGTCGTAACGCCTGGCCTGTCGGTCAACACGATCCCCGAATTGATCGCGCTTGCAAAAGCAAAGCCTGGTGTCTTGAACTACGGCTCAAGTGGAACCGGTGGTGTGAGCCACCTGGCAGGCGAACTGTTTGATGCAGACCACTCCATAAAAATGACTCATGTCCCTTACAAAGGAACAGCGCCTGCGATGGCCGATCTGCTGGGCGGGCAGCTTCAGGTGATGTTTAGTGATACCGCGATTCCTCACATCAACGCAGGCAAACTTATCGCACTGGCGATTTCTGGTACGACCCGTTCAAAGCAAGCGCCAAACATTCCCACATTTTCTGAATTGGGAGTCAAGGGCTTTGATACCTACACTTGGTTTGGTGTGATGGTGCCTAAGGGAACAGAGTCTTCCATCGTGCAGAGGCTCAACAAAGAGTTGACGCTCGTCACAAAAGATCCCTTGTTGCAGGCGTGGGCAGAGTCACAGAACGGAGACATGATGACCAGCACTCCAGAAGAGTTTGCGATCGCGATTAAAGACGATTTGGCTAAATGGAAAAAAGTGATTGATCAAACTGGCGTAGTCGCTGAGTAGCGCGAACGCAGCTTGCGCGCATTACTGAGCGAAAGCGCTTTACCCTTGAATAGTCAAAGTTGCGAAAGATAATTTTTAGTTATTAATAATCGGAGCCATGTATGGCCATCACTTTGTACCCTGTTAAACCAGATTTTATGGCTGAAATCGGTGATGTCGACTTAAGTGTGCCGTTGTCTGATGAAGACCGGGCTGCGATCAAGGCCGCATTTTTCAAATACAGTGTGTTGGTGTTTCCGGATCAAGAACTGACATCGGCCCAACACATTGCGTTTGCCGAGGTGTTTGGGCCGATGGAACAGAATATCAATACCTACGCTGACGAGGTAAAAAAATATCGGATCGATACCCGTATCGCCGATGTATCAAATTTAGGCGATGAAAACGAAATACTTGCGGTGAACAGCCGTAAAAGAATGTCTGGTCTTGCAAATCGCCTGTGGCACACCGATAGTATTTTTAGGCGACTGCCGGCCTTGACCTCGCTGTTGTACGGACGTTCGATTGCACCGGTTGGCGGGCGCACCGAGTTTGCCGACATGCGTGCCGCCTATGATGCCTTGCTATCCGCGACTAAATCCAAGATTGAGAAGATGATTGTTGAGCATTCGATCTTTCATTCGCGTGCCAAGCTAGGTTTTACGGACTTTACCGAAAGAGAGCGCGCCTCGTTGCCCCCTGCGAAGCAGGTCTTAGTGCGCACGATCCCAGAAACTGGTCGTCGCAATTTATATCTTGCTTCGCATGCCATGCGCGTGAGTGGAATGTCAGATGAAGAAAGCGAAAAATTATTTAAAGAGCTCACGGATCACGCGACACAGCCACAGTTTGTGTTGTCGCATCGTTGGCGCGTGAATGATTTAGTGATGTGGGATAACCGCTGCACGATGCACCGCGGTACCGACTTTGACGATTGGCGCTGGAAGCGCGATGTGCAGCGTGCGACCGTGTCCGATATTGGAAATACAGTTGAGTTGTATGCGCCTTCCGCGCTTACATCCTTGCCCTGAACGGCGAGGTTTTACGCGCAAATCCGATAAACTAAGAGTCAATTTTGATTACCGTTTGGACTCAGACTCGACCCTTTATTCTGGTTCAACGCCAGCGGCGCGCAAAATTTTGACATAGGTTGCAGCCTGCTCCTTGGTGAAGGCGCCGAGCTCTGCCGATGTCGACCCTTGAGTTAAAAACTGTTTCTGGTCAAGTTGCTCTTTAATATCCGGACGATTCAAGACTGCGTTGACCGCGGTATTTAAGCGGGTCAGTAGTTCGGTCGGCATGTTTGCAGGCGCGTACAAGGCGGCCCACGACTCGACAGAAAACCCTTGAACGCCAGCTTCGGCAAAGGTAGGCACGTCAGGCGCAAGTGGCGAGCGACGTGGAAGCGTGATCGCGAGCATCTTCAGTTTGCCATCAGCGACATGTAA
>CAIZGG010000056.1 GCA_903932425.1 uncultured beta proteobacterium
AAGCCAGCAGCCGAGGGCACAATCGCAATTGCGTCATCGCCTAGTATGCCCCTGACATGCGCCCGAATATCAGCGACCTGTTGTTGTGCTCGCTGTTCTTGCTCTGGCGTGACGGCTTGCGCTTGTGACCACCGCCCCGCGATCGGCGCCGAGAAGGTCGGCTTATGCTCAAGTATCCACTCACTGTGTAGCGCCCAAGCTTCGGCTGCACCCATGGTGACGTATGCCTGCCGCCATTGCTCAAGGGTCTCGGTATCACGCGTAAACGACATAACCTCTGCTTTGACGTCGAGCAGGTTCTGCGCCGCGTCTAAGACTTCTTGCAACGGTGCTGAAAAATCTTCACTCGCTAAACTCCACACGGCCTCTGGCTTAAGCAGTCGTTTTGGCACAAAAGAGGTCGCAGGAAGAAGCACCTCGCCCACGCGCGTGAAGGTGTTTGGATCGTGACTAAACCAAGTGAGTGTGTCAAACGAGGTATGGAGTGGCACGACATGCTCGCGCGATAACAGATCATGCGTTGTGCGCAGACCCCAAACGCCACAGTAGCTGGCCGGTACCCTCGTCGAGCCACCCGTATCACTGCCTAATGCAAAGTCACACAGTTTGGCGGCGACCGCCGCGACTGAGCCGCTTGAAGAGCCGCCAGGCACGCGTCCCACGGCGTTGACGTTGACTGGTGTGCCATAGTGCATGTTGTCGCCATTCAAGCTATATGCCAGTTCGTCGGTGATGACTTTTCCGGTCATGGTTGCACCTGCAGCGAGCAATTGCTCGACCAAGGGGCTGGTGTGGGTTGCAACAGGATGAGTGGCCAACCATGTGGGGTTGCCTGCGCCGGTTGGGTGACCTGCGACATCAAAAATATCTTTGACTGCAAAGGTCAGACCGTCCAAAGGGCCGTGTCCCGTCGCTGGTAGACAGAACTTTCCGTGTGGCACGCAGGCACCGATGGGATCACGAAAGGGAAAAGCTTGTTCAGTCATATTGTTCAATGCCGTGGCGAAAAGTTGAGTTGTACCGAGACACCTGGTGAAATCAGCCTAAGTGTTGGTCATTTGTGGATAATAGAGTTTTTTGAAGAATAGTCAAAAACATGACCCGACCACTGTTAATTGGTATCAGCAGCTGTTTGATGCATCCCGATCCTGCGCGCAAGGTGGCGGCAAGCAAGACCTTGCAGTTTATTGAGCAATCGACAGCGCACTGGTTGATGTCGGGGGGAGCCATGCCGGTCGTGGTGCCTTGCGCGTTGGGAGGTGAGTCCTCATTTCAGATCACGGGTGCCGACTATGCGCAAACTCTTGACGGTTTAGTGTTGCATGGCGGCGCAGACCTGTGGCCTGGTAGCTACGGTCAAACCGCCGTACGACCTGAGTGGAATGGCGACGCGTTGCGCGATGCTTATGAGATAGAACTGACGAATGCCTTTGTTGCAGTGGGCAAACCTGTTTTTGGAATTTGCCGAGGTTTACAGCTTATTAACGTCGCTTTTGGCGGAACACTTTTTCAAGACCTTGAAACGCAGGCACCAGGCGCGCGCGTGCATATGGATCGCCCCATCTACGAGCGCAATCTGCACGCCATTGACATCGTCGCCGGAACCAAACTAGAACAGTTATTGGGTAACCCCGAGAATACAAAGATTAATAGTATTCATCATCAGGGAATTCGTGATTTGGCGCCTGACTTTGTTGTCGAAGCGCGTTGCAGTGAGGATGGGGTGATCGAAGCGATCCGGCATAGCAAACTACCCTATGTGGCTGGCGTTCAGTGGCACCCTGAGCTGCATCGCCCCGAACACGGTGTGCTCAATGATTCGCCGCTGTTATTTGATTTTTTAGCCGCCGCGCATCAGGTTCGTCTGAAGCAACAGCCCCGTATCAAAACGTAACGACAATATTGGCGTCCTTGACCATTTTTCCAATTTGTTGAATCTCTGATTGAATGTAGCGTTCGAAGTCTTCTGGCGTGAGCGGCGAGGGCTCAAATGACAAGTCTTTAAAACGAGGCTTGAGTTCATCAGCTGTGAGCGCTGTTGTAATTTCGCGCGACAGGCGTTCAACGATGGTGCGCGGCAGCCCAGCCGGGCCCCAAATGCCGTACCACGACAAAAGCTCGAACCCAGGAATACCACTTTCTGCTACGGTCGGAACATTTGGCAATTGAGACAGACGTGCTTGATTAGTGGTGGCGACCGCTTTTAATTTACCGTGTTGTACGTAAGAGAACACGCCTGGCATGGGAGATATTGCTGCGGCAATGTGCCCGCCCATCACGTCGGTGAGTTGAGGCGTGGCACCCTTGTAACCAATAATTTGCATGTCAAGTTTTAGGGCATGGACGATGGCGGCCTCGGCGAGGTGGCTTGACGTGCCGAAGCCTGACGTCCCCCAGTTGTATTGGCCGGGCTTCGCGCGCACCAACTCAACAAACTCTTTTAAAGTGTTGGCGGGTATCTGAGGGTTGATCACAACGAGCAACGGCACGTGACCAACACGCGTGATGTGAGTAAAGTCTTTGAGCGTGTCATAGGGTGGCTTGGCAACCACTAAGGGCATAAAGACTTGGCTCGAGGCGTTAAACAGCAGGGTATAGCCATCTGCTGGTGCTTTTGCCACGATTTCAGAGCCGATCGTACCTGAAGCGCCTGCCCGATTTTCGATCACAATGCTTTGACCAAGCTGCTTTTGTAGCTGCGTGGCCAGCAGGCGGGCGATATTGTCATTTGATCCGCCAGGCGGGTAGGGGATCACTAAACGTATTGAGCGCTCGGGGTAGTTTGCGTGATCAGTCTGTGCCGAAAGAGGCAGGCTATGCACAAGCAAACTTGTGAGGCTTAAGATGGTGAGCAAAAACTTAATCATGAGCAAGTGCGCCTTGGCCGAGTTCTGTGTAACGATAGGTTCTGAAATGAGGGTAATAAAGTACAAAAAACTAACGCCAAACTAAGCGATACAATCACCTGACATTCACCTGCAAACTGCTTACGTAAACTGCCTAGCCATGACAAACTCAACAAAATCCCAGTCTAGCTTTCCGTGTACGTTGTTCGTCATGAACGATATCGACTCAGTCGTTGAGTCAGAGTTTAACGAATGGTATCAAACTGAACACGTGCGTCAGCGCATGCAGATTCCCGGGTTTTTATCTGCCCGCCGTTATCGCGCACTTGGTGAGTCGCAGGCTTATATGGCGATTTACTCATGCACTGAGGTCGGGGTGCTTGAGCAACCTCAATACAAAGACATTCTCGTCGAACCCACACCCTTAACGAAAAAAATGATGCCTCATTTTCGTAACATGGTGCGCTCTGCCTGTGACGAAACGTGGTCAGCTGGTACGGGTTTGGGTGGTGAGGCGGTTGTGCTGCGGTGCGCTGCTAAGCCAGGTCAAGAACAATTCGCGCGTGATTTTATCGCTCAGACCCTTTATCCTCAGTTTGCCCGTGCCAACTGCCTGGTCCGTCTGGCACTTTGGGAAGCCTCTGGCAGCGTAGGCGCAGCACCGAGCCCCGAAGAAGCGCGACGCGGCAAGCCCGACGAACGAGTGAATTGGGTTTTATTTTTTGAAGCTTACGATTTAAAAGCTTGCGAAACGCTGTTGCAACAGCCAGCGATACAGCAGGCGCTTGAACAGCACGGTCTAATGGTACAGGCGCAATCAAGCTATCGCTTGCTCAGCACTTTTGAAGCTGAAGTTCAGTAAGCTCGGCGGTGCTTATTTGCACTATTCCAAATTCATTGCCTGTTCGCGCATCTGCTCGATCAGCAATTTAAGATCCATCGCAGCGCGTGTCATTTCAAGGCTGCCTGCTTTTGAACCTAAGGTGTTGGCCTCTCGGTTCATTTCCTGAAACAGAAAATCAAGACGCTTGCCGACGCTAGCGACTTGAGCTGAGCTCGCTTTTTGTTTGGCTTTAGTGTCTGAGTGGCCGGACAGTAAATATTCAAGTTCAGTCAGGTGCGATTTTAAGCGCGCAAGTTCTTCAGCTACGTCGATACGTAACGCAAACAGGCTCGATTCACTGGCGATACGCTCAGAGAGCTCAGCGCCACTGATATGAGTGAAGCCATTCTGAAACGCATTGTGCAGCGTGTCTTTAAGCTTTTGCGCCAACTTGTCGCGTTGGGTCGCAAGCAACACAGGCATCAGGGTTTCAACTTCGCTGACGATGGCCGAGACCTGTTTGGCCGTTTCGAGCATCGCGAGTGCTAAGCGCGCACCCTCGCGTTGGCGGCCCTCAAGTAGCTGCGCCAAAGCGGGTTCAAGTGCGGCCATGCATGCTTGAGCCCATTCTTCAGGTTCGGTTTGTGTTTGTTGACCGCCCGCCAAATTGATTATTTCGTTAAAGCGAGGGCTTTCTGTGTCAGGCAAAATTGTGCGAATGTGTGCTAACTGCGTTGCAAGACGTTGCATGGCCGCTTCACTGAGTTGTTGTTCGGTTTCAACAACAGGGCGTGCATAGCTGAGGCGCACTTCAATTTTGCCGCGCGTTAAGCCTTTGGCTAAGCGCTCTCTAATCGGTTGTTCAGCCAAACGCATTTCGTCAGGCATTCGAAACAGCACATCTAGATAACGGCTGTTTACGGCCTTGATTTCAACTGAAACGATGCCGCAGGAGGCTGCGAACTTACCTTGCCCGAAGGCGGTCATGCTGGCGATCATGGTTTATCTCGTAAAAGCGACATATTCAAAAAATGCTGATTGCTGCGCACTCATGGATTTGATCCAATGCCAAGCGCGGCGCCGTCGGGATTGCGCGGATCAGAAGCACCCAAAAAAAGACTTCCTCGACGTTGTACCGTTTGCACACGTCCCATGGCTGGCATGATACGAACCTCGTGCCCCATATTTTTTAACAACGCGATCGTGTCAGGACTAAAACCTTGTTCTAACCGTAAAAAATCTGGTACCCACTGGTGATGCATGCGAGGCATCGCGATCGCTTCGGCAATGTTCATTTTGAAGTCAATCACGTTGATCAAGTTCTGCAAGACCGTTGTGATGATGCGAGCCCCTCCGGGTGAGCCTGTGGCCAGCATCGGCCCTTGTTGCGTCGACACAATCACAGGCGTCATTGAGCTCAAGGGGCGTTTGCCTGGTGCGATTGCATTAGCAGCCCCGCCGACCAGTCCAAAGGCGTTGGGTACGCCGGGTTTGACTGAAAAGTCGTCCATTTCGTTGTTGAGCAAAACCCCAGTGCCGCGCGCGACGATGCCAGAGCCGAAATTTAAATTGAGCGTGTAGGTACAGCTCACGACATTGCCCGCAGCGTCCATCACCGAGAAGTGCGTGGTTTGATCACTTTCAAACGCTTGTGGCTGACCTGCTCTGACGCTCGCACTTGGGGTGACGCGATCAGGTTTGATCTTAGTGGCCAGTTCATCGGCATACTTTTTTGAAGCAAGACCTTTTTGAGGGACTTTTACAAAATCCGGATCACCTAAATGTTCAGCGCGATCGGCGTAGGCTAAGCGAGCACTCTCTGCAACGAGGTGAAGCACTTGCGCGCTGCCCGCGCCGTATTGTGCAAGCGGATAGCGCTCGAGTAAGTTGAGCATCTGAATTAAATGGACGCCGCCTGAACTTGGTGCGGGCATTGAGTAAATGTCTACGCCTCTATAGGTACCGTGCACGGGAGCGCGTTGCACGACGCGGTAGTCTTGCAGGTCTTTCAGGCTCATGGCCTGAGAGTCAACATTCAGTTCCTCTACGATTTTTTGCGCCACGGGCCCGCTGTAGAAGCCGGCCGCGCCGTGTTGCGCAATCAGTTTCAGGGTTGCCGCGAGATCTTTTTGTACGAGTCGTTCACCTGCAGCAAAGGTCATTAAGGCCTCAAGAGGGCACTGGGATAGCGCACAGGTCGTATTCGTCGGATCTTTCAGTTTAAAAAATATTTCGCGCGTGCCGGGCCAACGGCCAAGATGCGTGCGCTGTAAGGCGAACTGCTCGGCCAATACGGCGCTGACGATAAAGCCGTTTTCAGCGAGACCGATCGCGGGTGCGATGACCTGCTCAAGCGAAAGCGTGCCGTGGTCTTGCAACGCGCGTACCAAGCCCGCAACCGATCCGGGCACCCCTACGGCATAGGGGCTTTGGGTAGATTTGCCCGCAATGACGCGATCTTTCTGGTCAAGATACATATCGCGTGACGCTGAGGCGGGTGCGACTTCACGAAAATCAAGCGCAATGGGCGCAGTGCTTTTGGCGGACTGAATGAGCATGAAGCCCCCACCGCCTAAATTGCCGGCATTGGGTAACACAACCGCTAGGGCAAAGCCCACCCCAACGGCGGCGTCTATGGCGTTGCCGCCTTGCGCCAAAATATCGACGCCCACCTGCGTGGCGAGTCGTTGCTCGCTGGCGACCATGCCGCGCTGGCCTTGTTCAGGATGAAAAATTGAAAAAGAATTATCGTATTGTGTGACGGCGGTATTTTGGGCAACAGCCAAAAGCGGCGCAGTACCTACAAGCAGCCCGATCGTGAGCAAGCGACGCAAAGTGACATGACCGCTGCGTATACTGTCAGACCAACGCCTCTGTTGCCTGTGCTCTTGAAGCATGCGTCCCCCTTTATTTAGTCACTGCGAGAATTTAACGTGTCAAATACTAGCATTAGCCAGCCACGCCCTTCAGGTCGCGTTTATGACGCGATGCGTAAAGTCAGTATTCAGCGCCAATTTACGCGCTACGCCGAAGGCTCTGTGTTGATTTCGATGGGCGAGACGCAAGTCTTGTGCACAGCTAGCGTGCTTGAAAAGGTACCCCCATTTTTAAAAGGCAAGGGGCAGGGCTGGGTCACCGCCGAGTATGGCATGTTGCCGCGCTCAACCCATACTCGTTCTGATCGCGAAGCGGCCAAGGGCAAACAATCGGGGCGCACCCAAGAGATTCAGCGACTCATTGGCCGCAGCCTGCGTGCTGTGATGGACATGTCGTTGTTAGGTGAACGTACAATACAGATCGACTGCGATGTGCTTCAGGCCGACGGCGGCACGCGTTGCGCGAGCATTACCGGGGCTTGGATCGCGGTGGCCGATGCGGTTGATGGTCTGCTCGCCCAGGGCTTGCTGACACAAAATCCACTAAAAGACTCAGTGGCTGCGATTTCTGTAGGAATGGTCGACGGTCGCGCAGTACTTGACCTAGATTACCCAGAAGATTCAGGTTGCGACGCCGATATGAATGTCGTGATGACGGGTGCTGGGCGCTACGTTGAGGTGCAGGGCACAGCCGAAGGGCACACCTTTGACCGCGCCGAGCTCAATCACTTGCTTCAACTTGCTGAAAAAGGAATCAGCGAACTCACCCGACTGCAGGCGAGTTCACGCGCATAAGCCTTAAATGACATAGATAGGCACGGCGCTAGCGTCGTTTCTATCTTCGTGCGTTTCTATGTGGGTGTGACAGCGCTCGGGCGCTAGCCTTAAATCGTGCGGCCGCCGTCAACAGGTAATTCGACACCGGTTAAAAACGACGCCTCGTCAGACGCTAAAAATACTGCCGCGTTGGCGATGTCGCGTGGCTGACTCATGCGGCCCATGGGGATGGTGGCAATAAATCGTGCGCGATTCTCGGGGGTATCGGGCACGCCCATAAAGTCACCGAGCATGGCGGTGTCGCCAATCACTGGGCAGATAACGTTGACGCGGATATTGTCCGGCGCAAGTTCAACGGCGAGCGATTTGGTCAGTAAGTTTGCCGCACCCTTCGAGGCGTTGTACCAGGTCAAACCGGGCCTGGGCCGAATGCCGGCCGTTGAGCCAGTGTTGATGATGCAGCCGGATTTCTTTTCGCGCATCAGGGGTACGACGGCATTGATCATGTGATAAATGGCTTTGACGTTCACGTCAAAACAACGATCAAACGAGGCCTCGTCAACATTTAGAAAAGGCTGATTTTTGTGAGTATAGCCAGCGTTGTTGACGGCGATATCGATGCCGCCAAACGCGCTTACTGCCAGGGCCACAGCGCGGTCAACATCGGCACGCTTGCTGACATCACACTTAATCGCCACGGCCGAAGCGCCAAGCTCGGCAGCAACTTTTTGTGCACCGGCTTCATTCAGATCGGCGATCACAACTTTTGCACCTTCGCGCACGTAGCAGCGGGCAATTTCTGCGCCAAAACCGCTCGCGGCACCGGTTACGACTGCTACCTTATTGTTTAAACGCATGACGTTATCATCCTCTTGTTGTGTTGTGAGCTTCCGCTTGGGCGATCAGAAGGCAACCCTCTTCGTAAGGGCTGTCTGGTCAGGCCTTGGCCAAAATATCGCCCAGCACACCTTGCCCACGAATACCCCAAACCGTTTGAATCAATGCTTTGACCTGGGCCTCAGTAGCAGCACCTTCATAAGTGCCCAGACGCATCGCTTTGAATTCGATCTCGTCGCGCGACAAGGTATTGCCTGGGTCGCCTTTCGGTTCGTCAACGCGACCTGTCACTGAGCGGCCATCGGTTGTCTTAACCGTGACCTTACCGATCCAGCGTTGCGGGTAGGCGGTGTCAACCTCTTCATCGAGCTCCATCGTGACGCGATCACGAAAGTTGGCAACAGCGGCATCTTTCAATGCACCGTCAAAGCCAGCCAAGTCAGCCGAGTTGCGCAGAGCGATCAAGGCCAATACTGTTCCCATCGAAAACTTCGACTGATGCACAGTCTGCGGGTCAGTGACCGGGCCCAGGACATCAATGGCGCCTTGATGAACGTGCGTAACAACAGAGGCGACGTCGCCTGCCTGTAACCCATGCTGTTTCATGGCCTGTTGTAGAGCGTCAGCAGCGGGGTGGGTATGGCGGCACGAGGCATGAAACTTAAACGAGGTTTCAGGCAGGGCCCAGCGGGTGCCGAGGCGATCCACCAGTTTGGCGGGATCGGCGTCGGTTGACATGCCGGCAGCCATGCCTTGAGCACCTTCAAGAATGCGGCGCGCACCGGTAAAACCATCAAGCGCCAAATAAGCAGACGCTAAGCCGTTTGCAGCCGCGTGAGCGGTATGCAATTGCTTTGAGTCGGCCGCATCGCGCAAAAACTCCCAAAGGCCAGCGGCCTGTGTGCCGGCTGAGCCGATGGCGTTCAGCATTTGTTCGGGGTTGAGTTTTAGCAGGCGGCCTACAGTCACTGCCGCAGCCACGGTGCCTGCTGTGCCCGTTGTGTGAAAAATCTTGTAGTGCGAACGCCCCAGAAACTCGCCCACACGGATACCAACCTCGTAGCCCACGACCGAAGCTGTGATGAAGTCTTTACCCGAGGCGCCGATGGCTTGTGCCACGGCCAACGCGGGTGGAAAAATCACTGCAGCGGGGTGAAATACCGAGCCGTTATGAACATCGTCTTGCTCGACCACGTGGGCCGCGGCCGCGTTGACCATCGCGGCAAACATGGGCGAGGTTTTGCGACGATTGACGAAGTCTTCTGACTTGCCGTCGGCTGGGCCCATCAGTTGGGCGTATTTGGCCATCGACTTCACTGCACGCGCACTTGAACCGGCCAAAATCGAGGCCATCGTGTCTAGAAATAAATCTTCACAGCGCAAACTAACAGCTTCAGGGATGTCACTGTACTGAAGTTGCGAGGCAAACGTTGCAAGTTCTGCGCTTGGATGCAGCACGAGGGGTGAGGCTGGAGAGCGAACGGCAGTCATGTCTATCACCTATTAAAACGAACGAGGAAGGCCGAGCACGTGTTCGGCGACATACGACAAAATCAAATTGGTTGAAATCGGGGCAACCTGGTAAAGACGGGTTTCACGGAATTTGCGCTCAACGTCATATTCACACGCAAAACCATAGCCACCATGAAATTGCAGGCAAGCGTTGGCAGCTTCCCAGGAAGCATCAGCCGCCAAAAGTTTGGCCATGTTTGCTTGAGTGCCACAAGGCTGCTTGTTATCAAACAAACGACAAGCTTCGTAACGCATCAGGCTGGCGGCTTCAACGTTAATGAATGAACGCGCGATCGGAAACTGCACGCCCTGGTTTTGTCCGATTGGACGACCAAACACAATGCGATCTTTCACGTATTTAGAAATGCGATCCACAAACCAATACCCATCACCAATACACTCGGCGGCGATCAACGCGCGCTCGGCGTTCAAGCCATCAAGGATGTATTTGAAACCCTTGCCTTCTTCGCCGATTAAGTTCTCGGCGGGGATTTCGAGGTTATCGAAAAACAGTTCATTGGTTTCATGATTGACCATGTTCAAGATTGGCCGAACGGTTAAGCCGTGGCCAATCGCGTCGTGCAGGTTGACGATAAAAATCGACATGCCTTCAGATTTTTTGGTGACTTGGTCAAGCGGCGTTGTGCGAGCCAAGAGGATCATCAGATCTGAATGTTGAATACGCGAAATCCAGACTTTCTGACCGTTAATCACATAACGATCGCCTTTTTGACTGCGGTCGTTTTGATTTTCGTGGTGTCGGTGCCGGTGGTGGGCTCTGTGACGCCCATTGATTGCAGGCGC
>CAIZGG010000057.1 GCA_903932425.1 uncultured beta proteobacterium
ACAAACACCGGTGCGCGCTTTTCTAAGAACGCCCGTTGTGCTTCTTTGGCATCTTCGGTTTTTGCGATTGCCGCGGTCATGTCCTGCTCATAGCGGTAACCATCACGCAAGCTCATGTCTTCAATCGCGTTAAGCGTTTGCTTGGCGAGACCCACTGACAAAGGGCTCTTGCTGGCAATGTTATTGGCCAGTTCAAGCGCGGCAGGCATTAAGCCCTCTGGGGTTGTGACCTGCAACACGACACCCAAGCGATAGAGTTCGTCGGCCTGCACGCGATAGCCCGTAAACATCATGCGTCGCAGCATGCTGTGTGGAAACAAGCGCGCAGCATGACTACCACCACCCAAGAGGCCGACGTCAATCTCTGGCAAGGCCAGGCAGCCTTTTTCAGACGTGATTAGCATGTCAGCCGACGCGGCAATCGCTAAACCTGCGCCGAGCGCTGGCCCATTGAGGGCAACGATCACGGGCTTGGTGCATTCGCGAATCGCATGAAAACACTCACGTGTGCGACGCGAGTGCGCGGGCAGATCGCCAGGCCCTTTAATTACCGAGGTGCGGCCTTTTAAATCGGCGCCGGCACAGAAGATTTTGCCAAGGCCAGTCAGTACGACGGCGCGCACCTCAGGGATCTCAGAAATGTAGTCAAGCGCTGCGGTGATCTCGTCGCTCAGTGTGCGTGACAGCGCGTTGACCGGAGCGTTATTCATGCTGAGTACCGCCACATGGCCGATCAGCTCGTATTGGAGTTGGGTAAAGTCTTGCATGTAGGTGATGTCCCTGAGTGTGATTATTCTTTGCTTAAACACCATTAGAATACAGAAAATGCAACGACATTGATGCGCGCGAACCCTCGAACGAGGCTTGCGACGCAAACACTAAAAAATCTAGGGACAAAACATGCTGAAGGCTTTAAGTTTGGTCGTGCTGGCGACCGTGATGACCCCTGTTGTGCAAGCACAGACCACAGCCTATCCAACAAAGCCGATTCGCTTGATCGTGCCGTTTGCACCGGGCGGTGCGGCCGATCAAACTGCGCGTTTAATCAGTGAGCCCATGAGCAAAGAGCTAGGCCAACCGATCATTGTTGAAAACAAACCCGGCGGCGGGGCCACGGTGGGGGCTGCGCTCGTTGTGAGTGCGGCACCTGATGGCTATACCGTGCTGTACACCACGCCGGGTCCGCAAATTATTAATCCCTATTTGATGGCCAAGCTTCCCTACAATCCCGACAAAGATTTAATCCCTGTGTCGCGCGTAGCCTGGTTTCCGAATGTGCTGGTGGTGGCGCCTAAACTACCGGTTAACAGCGTGCAAGAGTTGATCGAGTACGCACGCAAGAACCCTGGCAAAACGAACTTTGGCAGTTCAGGGATTGGCGCCAGCACACACTTGTCGGGCGAATTGTTTAAGTCGATGGCGGGTGTTGAGATCACGCACGTGCCTTACAAGGGTTCGGGACAAGTGATTCAAGACTTGCTGGGCGGCAACGTGCAGATGGCCATTGATAGTTTGTCGGTGTACATCGCGCAGATTCGCTCTGGCAATTTGCGTGCCTTGGGTGTCGCAAGCCCCGAGCGTTCGCCTTTGCTGCCGGATGTGCCAGCCATCGCCGAGCAACTGAAAGGCTATGAGGCCGTTGCTGTGAATTATCTTTCAGTGCCAGCGGGTACGCCAAGGCCGGTGATTGATCGGTTAAATGCAGCCTTACGGGTGGTGATTAACGAGCCTGCTATGCAAGAGCGCATGATCACGGGTGGAATGATCCCGAAAACCAGCACACCCGAAGAGATGGCGGCCGAGATTGAAGTTGAGCGCATTAAATGGAAAAAAGTGATCGCCGAGTCGGGTGCAAAAGCTGAATAGCTGCAGTAATGTTCAGCGGTAAGCCGCAAC
>CAIZGG010000058.1 GCA_903932425.1 uncultured beta proteobacterium
GGATCATTGCAAGCACGCTTTTAACGTATGGACTAAGCCGATATTGTAATCAATGACGCTTGTCAGAGATTCAACAGATCGTCAGAGATTCAACAGATCGTCAGTGACTCAACAGATCGTCAGCGATTCAACAGATCGTCAGTGACTCAACAGATCGTCAGCGATTCAACAGATCGTCAGTGACTCAACAGATTGTCAGCTATTCAACAGTAATGCTGGCATTCCCAGACTCGGTCAGTTGTCTTAAACGACTACTTTCAGTTTGCAAGAATAGCTTGAATTGCTCTTGCGTCTGAGTCTCAAGGGTTAAGCCCGTTTTGACGATCACTGCGTTGACTGCTGGATCGGCAATCGAAGCCTCGATGTCTTTAAAGATTTTGTCTTGTAGGGTTTGCGGCATGGCACTGGGTACAAAAAAACCAAACCAGCCTCCGAAGACCAGATCGATCCCGAGCTCTCGAAAAGTAGGTACTTCAGGCGAGTGCGGGTGTCTGGCTGCTGCTGCGGTTGCGATCGCACGCAGCTTGCCTGTACTGACGTTGCCAAGCGCCGAGGTTCCGTCAAAAATGCCATGCACCTGACCGCTTAGCAGATCGTTCATGGCAGGTGAGGTGCCCTTGTAGGGGATATGCGTTATTTGAATGCCGGCAGCTTTAGCAAAGAGTTCGGCCGCAACATGCGGACTCGAGCCGTTGCCAGAGGAGGCAAGAGTCAGTGCGCCTGACTTTTCGCGAGCCATTGCCAAAATATCGGCGAGATTACGATAAGGCAGATTGGCATTAATCACTAAAGTGTTTGATGAGGTGCCGATTAATAAGAGAGGCGTGAGCGAGCTCGGATCGTACGGAAGATTCTTGCGTAAGATCGGATTTGAAGTGAAACCATAGCTTGTGAGCAAAATTGTATAGCCGTCGGGCGCAGAGCGGCTTACCTGCTGTGTGCCGATAATCGTGCCGCCGCCCGCTCTGTTATCGATGATGACACTTTGATTCCACAGGCGCGAGAGCTGGGTCGCGATGACTCGTCCAAATACATCGGTTACCCCTCCGGCTGAATACGGAATAACGATCGTGACGGGCCGGTCAGGATACGTTGTTTCCTGCGCGCACGCTGATTGCCAAAGAAAAACGAATAGGTAACTAAGCAGGACACGACAGATTTTTTTCATGATGATTCAAGAGCAGTCAAAACTTCTGTGTTGTAACTCGTTGTTTGAATTTAGCCGTTGAGGCAACGCTCGTTGTGTGTCAGGCGCGCTGCTACTTCAGTTTCTGGTGGCTTGAGCTTGCTCGATGATTTTTTTCCATTTCGCGGACTCAGAGATGATCAGTGCGTCCATGGCCTCTGGTGTACTGCCCTTGGCGGTGGCACCGTTTTTTTCGTATTGTTCACGCACGGAAGGCATTGCAAGCACAATATTAATATCTCGATTGAGTCGCTCGATGATTGCGCGAGGTGTACCAGCTGGCGCAGTGACATAGTTGACCGGCGCAGCATCAAAGCCAGGCAAAGTGTCTGCGATTAACGGTAGGTCAGGCAAGGCGGGATTGTGCTCAAGTGTCGAGATGGCAAGTGCCTTGAGATTATTCGCTTTGATATGGGGTAAATAAACCGACACGGTATCAATGGCCATTTGAACCGAGCCACCTAACAGTTCAGTAATCGCAGCGCCAGAGCCTTTATAGGGCACATGTACGATCTCAATACCCGCCATCGATTTGAACAGTTCGCCTGCCAGGTGACTCGACGATCCGATTCCGGCGCTCGCAAAATTAATTGTGCCAGGCTTGGCTTTTGCTAGCGCGATGAGTTCGGCAACAGAGTTGACTGGCAGATTTTTATTCACAACTAAAACGTTGCTACCTTGAATGACCTGCGACACCGAGCTGAAACTTTTTAAAGGGTCGTAAGGCATCTTGTCCATCAGATGTGGAGTCGTCATCTGTTGGCCCGGTGTCGCATAGAGCAGGGTATAACCATCGGGCGGAGCGTGCGCCACGATATTGGCGCCTAGGGTGCCGCCGGCGCCTGGTTTGTAGTCGATGATGATCGGCTGCCCCAGTCGCTGCGAGAGAAGCTCGGTCATCGTGCGAGCGTTGTTATCGGCACCACCCCCCGCAGCAAAGGGCAAGATCAGGCGAATCGGCTTATTGGGGTAGGGTTGTGCCTGTGCGAATGCTAGCGCAGGCAGGACCAGTAAAAACGAGATTAGAGCCCGAACCGGGCGGCGCATAAAACGAGTTAGGCTCAAGTCGAACATGTTAGGTCTCCGGTGTGCCTTGACCCTGAATTTGTCTCAGCGCCTGCGCTCAAAAAAAAACTCTTACACAGCAACCTGCATAAGAGTTTTTGGTGCCGATGAACGGAATCGAACTGTCGACCTTCTCATTACGAATGAGCTGCTCTACCAACTGAGCTACATCGGCTTGGTCAAAAATTATATCAGAGCTTGAGAGGCGCTAGACCCATGCCTGGGGTCCTTCAAAAGAGGAGTGGTTCGTCGGCAAGGTAGCCTTGAAATGAAGCGGTAGCCAGCGTACCGCGCCAAAGCTAGCTTCTCTAATAGATTATTGTTTGGTACTTCGCCGTATATCGGTTGAAAGACTGGGCTGTTGTTGCGCTTCAGCAGTTTGGCCTGGTCCGCGCGACACAACCGCTCCTCTTACTTCGATTTTGATGCGATCAAGCGTTGCTCCCGTGTCATCGGTCAGCGCAATCTCATGGTGTCCAGGCCAAGGCCGCCACGTCGCCGAGTCGCCTTTGGCCAAAGGTTTGTCATTAATTCGCCACTGCACAGTGTGTTGAGCACCAAGCTGTTCTGCCCTAAGCACGACTTGTTGAGCCTGTTCTGGTATGTCTGGGTCAAGGGCCAAAATCGTGCCCTGAGTAGGCATCACGATTTTTGCGTTAGGCTTAACGACACGTTTTGAGTCTGCGCTTTGGGCAACTCCTTGCATATCGTGCTGTAGGTCAAAACGTTTCAAGGTAAATAGCGCTTGCTCTGTTCCTTGAATAAACCATTCCTGGTAGGGCGCCTCAAGAGGCATCCCGATTTCGTTGGTAAGCTCAACGGTTTTTTGAATGACTCCTGGCGGTGGCTCTGGTGCTGTACTCGACCTGTCACGGTGCAGGTACGACATGACCTCTGCCCAAATGGGAGCGGCGCCGGTAGTGCCGCTGACATTCCACATTGGGGCGCCGCTGGCATTGCCCACCCATACCCCGACGGTATAGTGCTCTGAGTAACCTAGCGCCCAGTTGTCTCGCATGTCTTTACTGGTACCGGTTTTCACTGCGCTCCAAAAGCGCGTGTTCAATACGCTGTCAGTGCCGAAGGTACCGGCGCGTGCATACGGGTCGCTTAAAATGTTGCTCACGATAAAAGCGGCGCCTGGATCTAATGCTTGGTGTTCAAGACTGGCGGCCGTGGTGTGCTTGGGGCGATGCTCGATTGACGTTGAGGCAAGCAAGGGCTGCAATGGTGTGTAGCGGCCAGTGTTTGCCAGCGTTCGATAGGCATTGCTTAAGTTTAGTAGTGACACCTCTGCGCTGCCCAGTGCGAGGCTATAGCCAAAATAATCGCCTGATTGCTTTAAGGGCAGGCCAGTACGCTTTAATTGTTGTGCAAAGGCCTCTGGGGTCACCATCATTAAAGTGCGTACCGCAGGCAGATTTAGAGAAGCCGCTAAGGCGGTTCGAGCCGAAACCCAGCCTTTGAAGGTGTGGTCATAGTTTTGTGGGATATAAAGCCCGGCACCCGTTTGTACTTGAGCGCTTGAGTCATTGAGCAGGCTAGCCGCAGTCAGGCGCTGCTCTGCAATGGCTTGCGCATACAGAAAAGGCTTCAAGGTTGAGCCGGGTTGTCGCAAAGCCATGACTGTGTCGACGTTTTGCGCTTTGCTCAAGGCACCTGAAGAGCCGACCCAGGCCAAAATTTCGCCCGTGTCATTGTCCAACACAACAATGCCGCCATCTTCGACATGACGATTTCGTAATTCGCGCAATTGGCTTTGCAGTGTTTGAAGAGCAAAACGCTGAAGTGAGGCGTCAAGTGTGGTTTTAATCGAGAGGTCGATCGCTAAGGTGCTGACGGGCGAGGCACTCGACCTTGCTTCGCGCCATTGCGCAACGCTGTATCGAGCAACCTGTGGTGCGATGCCGACATTGGGCTCGAAAGCTTTGCGTTGTAGTGCTTGATAAACGATCGGTTCAAGCCCATCGCAAACTGTTGCTGGAGCGCTCTGTTCGCTTAGACGCAGTACGCCACACGCGCGCCGGGCAATCTCACTCGGCGTCGCGTTGGGCCCACGCACCAAGGCTGCCGCAATTGCAGAGTCTTGATTATTTAAACCTTGTGCCGCCTTGCCAAACAGGGTTTGACTCAACGCGTCAATGCCAACGATTTCGCCACGAAAGGGCACAAGATTCAGATAGGCCTCAAGAATCTGATCTTTCTGCCATTTGAACTCAAGCCATTCAGCGGTGAGTGATTGCTCAATTTTCTTTGTAAGCGTGCGACCGGCTTTTCTACTTTTTAGGTCTTCGTCCAATAACCCAACTAACTGCATCGTCAGGGTTGAAGCCCCACGGGTTTTTTGATTCCACAGATTGCTCCAGGCAGCCGACGTCACAGCGCGCCAGTCGACCCCGCTATGCTCATAAAAGCGCTTGTCTTCACTGAAAACAAGCGCTTGACGCAAAGCTGGCGATACCGCCTCGAGCGTTACCCATTGTCCTCGTCGCACGTCACGGTTAGTTCGTAGTCGGTGAATGAGCTCGCCGTGCCGATCTAAGACGCGCATGTCTGAAGGTTCATGCGCAGCTTTTACCTCGGCGAAGGTCGGTAATCCTTGAGCAAAGGTATTGCCCGTCACCATGCCAAGGCACAATACTGCTCGACAGAGCCAGCGATTCGATATGCCCCGATACCAACGCCTTGGCACAATGCGTAAAGATAAAGAGCTCATCGTAAAAATTTCATCGAACAACAACTGCCGAGTTTGGCGTTTCACCAAACATTTCAGGCGCGTACATCGCTTCAACGCGTGAGGCGGGCAACGAGAAAGTGCCCGAGGTATTTAAACGAATGGTGTATTGAAGCTTTGACACTCCTTGCGGTACATATTCGTAGTAGGCTCTAAGCGCCTCTTGGCTGCGCTCTTGATACGCCAGCCATGCGCTTGCATCCGCTTGTTCGCCCTTTGTTGCAATCTGCGAGTCGCGGCCCAATCCGCTACCTAAAATCGTTGCGCCCGCTGGGATAGCATCCGTCAACGCCACCCAAGTCATCGCGCTAGACGCGTTGATTTCAAGCGTGATTCGCAAGATATCGCCTCGGCTGAAGGTGCCGGGCGGCAGCGTTTTGTCTGCTTGCTCGATAGGAGTGACCGAACGTTGAATGCGAAACCCTGCAAAGCGCGGCGTTGTCAGAGGGATCGCTGCCGTTGATTGGATACCTACCCACGGCCGACCGCTGCCCAAGGGGGTAATGTTCAGCGTCTCGGCCTTC
Organism: uncultured beta proteobacterium; assembly: GCA_903932425.1. GTDB lineage: Bacteria > Pseudomonadota > Gammaproteobacteria > Burkholderiales > Burkholderiaceae_B > Zwartia. The sequence continues at coordinate 5,510 of CAIZGG010000058.1, forward strand.
TCACTAATCGGCCAAGCCAACAGCATGCTGCCAGAGCTCTCATTGGTTAAATCTACGCTGGCCTGATCCTGTCCAAGACGCGCGAAGACATTGCCCGTAACCGAGACGGCTTCGTAAGTTTTGGCAAACTGTTCGAGCGCCAGACTGCCCCAAAGGTTAGCGGTCGTCGTGGCCCAGGCTCCTTTTTGCTGACGCGCGATCAGGCCTGTGATTAAACGCCCAGAATCGGTTTTCCAGTTTGAATCCGTTAAGGTCAATAGCAATAAACGTGCAGCGTTCACATCGCCATTTTGCATTAACCACCACCACGCGTCGTCGCGTTCAGTGCTAAAGCCTGCGCGCGAGCCCTGAAAAATCAAGCGATTACGCAAGATTTTATTGGCCTGAGTACGGTGCAGTTCTCGGCCTCGAATATTAGGCATTCGATTTAAGATGTTGAGCCAGTCAATCACCGCATGGGTGGGCCATTTCGCTGGGGTGATCTCGATCGACTCAAGCATCTGAGGCTGCGCTCGTCCGTATCGTGATAACGCTTCAACCGCCGCAAGCTTGCGTATGTCCAGATCTGACGGATTACTCCAAGACTGACGTTCGATTTTTCCTTGAACAAAATCGCTTAGACCTTCGAGCATAGGTTCAGCTAAGCCAGGCGGAATCCCAAAATTAGAATCTAACGCTTGAGCTTCGTGCGCAGCACTTAATAAATAAGCCGTTAAAGTATCGCTGCCACGATTGCGATCATCCGCCCGTGTTGGAAAATAAGTCGCCAGACCGTCGTTATCAAGGTAGCCTGGTAACTGAGTGAGCAGGTCAGCCCAAAGTGCCTGGTCGCGCATGCCTAAGGCTTTGCTGGTACTTTGCTCAAGGCACGAAAACGGATAGTTGGCTAGCCATGCCTGCACACTTGGCAACCCGTTGGCCAAACTACGGCTATATGAGAGCTTGATGCCACCACGCAGCGCGAGAGCATGGTCGGGTGCTTTGACCTCAAGCGCGTAGGGTCCATTTAACTGAAGCAAAGTTGCCTGTTGAACCGTGACGGGAATGGCTGGCACGACACGTTGCTTGATCGTTAGCCCATCCTGAATCAGACTCAGCGAATCTTTCGCGCGAACCTGCCAGACGAACGTATCTAACAGCGGTTGCGTGATTTGATCAGCAACAGTGACTGGCCACGTGACGATCCCCGCTGCACGGGGCTCAAGCGCGAGCGTCTGAGCAGGTAACGTTAGCGTTTGATGACTGGCTTCGACAACTAATTTCATTGGTTTGTCGGTCGTGTTGCGCAAAGTCACTTGTGCTTGGTATTGATCGCCTTCGCGCACCAGCGGTGGCAGACCGCTGATAATTTGCAAATCTTGTGTGCTTTGAATAATGGCCTTTCCGGTGCCAAACAAACCAGTTGCAAGGTCAGCGATGGCGACGATTTCGAAACTCGTCAGGGCATCATTGAGCGGTACCGTTACTTTTGCTTGACCTTTTTCGTCAAGCGTAATTTTCGGATTCCAAAGCAGTAAAGTATCCAAGAGTTCGCGTGTTGAATGGCGTCCACCGCCGCCACCTGCTGGCACTGCCTTGCGCCCATAGTGACGGCGGCCAATGATTTCCATTTGCGCCGTTGAGGTGGCAACGCCCCATGCGCGCTGCACAAGCATCCCCTCAAGCAAGTTCCAACTCTTATTGGGCATGAGTTCAAGCAGTGCCTTATCTACCGCAGCCAGTGCAATTTCAGCATGTGCAGCAGGCTGTTTGTTAGGTAAGGTCACCGTCACGGTGACCTGCGCCCGATCCCGCACCAAATAGCTGCTGCGATCGGTTTCAACTTTGACATTTAAGCGATGCGCGGCGTCGCCTACCTGTATCGAGCCCATCCCAAACCGGTAAGTCGGCTTGCTGAGGTCAATCAGTGAAGTCGGCGCAACAGCTTCGGTGTTGTCGGCGTTTGAATAGTCCGACCACCACTTGGTGGGGGCGCGATAACCCCAGGTAAAAAAGCTGTACCAAGGCACCACGCGTAAGCGACCTCGTAAGGCAAGCACGCTCACATAGACGTTAGGGCTCCAGTCTGCTTTGACCTCGATCGAGATGGTGGGATCATCGCCTTTTAGGTCGACCACGCGAGTTTCTAAGATACCTTCTCGTTCAATGGCTACAAGCGCGGTGGCTTGACGAAAGGGCATGCGCACCTGAAATTTGGCAAGCTCGCCCGGTTGATAGGTTTTCTTCTCTGGTAGTACATCCATCCTGTCGTGATCGTCAGCACCAAACCAAATCTCACCCTGGCGGGTGACGTACACAGAGGTGGCAGCTTGGGTTTGATTACCCCCACTATCTTTCGCGGTCACAATGAGTTCAACTTCACCGGGTTGGTCAAGTTTTACGTTGCAGGTGAGTAAGCCTCGTGAGTCGCTTGTGCCTCGACATAAAACGCCAAGATCTTTAGTGATAGTTTTATTGTCATAACTGTAAAAGCCGCCAACCATACGCTTGCGTGTTGATTCGACCTTGCGTGAAATAGCACTGACTTCGAGCGTGATTTTGGATTGTGCTTGCCCCGTTAAATCAAGCGCTAGCGCCTGCAGCTTAAGCACTTGACCAACCGAGACCCAATTTTCTGTCTTGATACCAGCAATGACTTTGGCTGGCCACAGTGTTTGAACGCGCCGAATCGTTTGCACCTCACCGCTTGGATCTGCGTAAGTTGCCTCAAGCAAGAGCTCTTTGGCTTCCTTGGAAGTGGGGATGGACTCAATTGTTAACTTACCGTTACCTAGCTTATCCAGTGTCAGTGGTTGTTTGTTCGTAATGACACGTTGCCCTTGCTGGGGTTCTAAATCTCGATCGGTTTGCAATCCTCTCGGGGTTTTGAAGATAAAGTCCTCGTGCTCGGCAAAGGCAAGTGTCTTTTCGCGAACCAGTGCAGATACTTGCACAGGCAGATTTGAAGCGGCACCGCCCGACAGATACGCAACGTGAACATCAACCGGCAATGTTTGAGTGCGTACAAGTGGTGCATCGGTGTCGGGCTGAATTTGCCCGCTTAAGACAGGTAAGCGAAATTCTTCGACTCTGAACTCGCCTGAATCTTGGGACACGTCTTTATTGAGCAACGCGACTCGATAGAGCCCTAACTTGGCATTCTTAGGCAGTTTGTAGGTACTTTGAGCCGATTGGCCACCCGTTGGATTGGTGGACCACAGCAATTCACCTTTGTATTGCTGGCCACTGCCAACATGCGTGATCGAGTACGACGAGGGCGGACGGGCCACTGGTCCAAAGCCCTGGCTTGTTTCTGCGCGAAGAATATGCTTCATCGATAGAGTTTCACCCGCACGTACTAAGGTTCGATCGAAGATGGTGTGTACTCGCTGATCGGGTGTCGCGTCTTGACTCGTCGGAACATTAAAGCGCCAGGGTTCAATTCCTTTATCCCAGTTCGTCCAGGTAAAGGCAATGTCTTCTATTGCGGGTGCGTTGCGTGTCAAGGATTGAGGCTGTTTTGCACGTGCACTCACAAAATATGCTTGGGTGTACTCGTCGTCCGTGTTGCACAGTGGAGCCTGTGGAGAGATACCTTTAAAGTTTGCGATCCCCATTGAATCGGTCATGGCTTGCGCGAGAGCGCGTCCGTGGCAATCTGAAATTTGCACGCTGGCACCGGCAACGGGTGTGCCTTGGTCTAAGGTTGTGACCCAAGCGATTGAATTTTCGCGGCCAAGCTTAAAGTGCACACCTAGATTTGTGACTAAGGCCGCGGTGCGTACATACATCGTTCGCGCCTCACCATAGCGTTCGTCTAGCAAACGTTGGCCAAGTTGCTGCGAGGCAATTTCAACAACATGGAAGCCCGGCGTGAGCGGCACCCCAATGACTTCGAAGGGGCGCTTATCGGAAGCGGTTTGGGTGGGAAGCTCTAGCTGAGTTGTCGAAGCGACTTGCGATAGCAAAGAAATACTCCGCGTTTCGACAATGCCCTCGCGATCGCTCGATAAGCTAGGCGGTAAGGGTGACTTGGCGTCTTGCTGCGCTCGTTTACGATCGACCCAGCCCGAGTTGTATGTCAGGGTCTTGCGATACCACGCGATGATGTCAGCATCCGAATTCAGGCGTAAGTCTGTCACGTTGCCACGCTTTTGCGTGACTGGTAACTCTTTGATGTTCAGACCCGCCTCGACGTTGCGTACCGTCAGCGGTAAGACGCCGACCCCTTTGGGTTCGGCCAGGCGCTCGATGACCCCAAAAGGTGAGGCCGCAAACTTCGCTAACGCGGGCATTGCCCCTGTTGTGACTTTGAACGGAAATGAAGTGAGATTGCTTAAGGGGCGGTTGGAATCGTCTTTCAATGCCTGGGGCAGTTCGATCATAAACTCGGTGTTTTCGGGCAGCACCCCAGAAAACTGTACAGCGGTGGCGTACTCAGGTGATTGAGCATCAGTCATGCTCGTACCCGATTCATCAACCAGCGTTGCTGGATATGTTTTTGTACCTTCGGTTAAACGGATGCTTTTTAGAAATGAGGTCGCAACGGGTGAGTTGAAGTTCAGAGTCAAAGGCAAGATTGGAACGCAGCCACTACGGGCGTTTTCGCGCTCGCAAGTAAAGTTGGCGCTGAAAGGCTCGCGAACGGTGAAGTCTAGGCGCTGTTCGGTTGTCGTTTTGACGTCTGCTCGTGCATTGGCCGCGCTGACGATACCCCGTCCGTACACGAGTTGAATCGAGGCTGATGCAGGTAAACGTCGATTGCAGGAAAGTGTGACAACACTCAGAGGATCTTTTTTAGCTTCATTTTGCAGATAGCTTGCTTCAATGATGGCTTGGCGATCCGCTCCGGAAATTAAGCGGACGGGTACACGCTCACCCAACCCCTCAATGGCGCACCAAACGTTGGCGCGAATGCTTGCAAGCGTTGCAGGACCTGTGAGATGGAGCACAAAAATTTGGTCTTCGACAATCGGACCATAACGTCCAGGCTGCGCGCGTTCAATCGTTGGTCCGCCAGTATTGAAGCTGTACTGAGCTTCTCCTTTTATCGAGCCACCTAAAAATCCTGGGTGTTGAGCATTCAGTTCTGCCTGACAGACGACGCCCGCCGGTAGCTCATTGGCAAAGTCGTACGCCCAGCTACGATCGTTGAGCCAGCGACCAGAGCCTGCAGTCGCACTTTCTAACGAACAACGCAGCTCAACGGGGGCCGGCAGCTTGGGCTCGCCAAACGCTACTGCGGCACGATCAAAGTCAACGACGATTTGTCGCACGCCGCTTGCTGCGCCCTCGGGTGAAAAACGCGTAATGGTCGCCGCCTGCGTCAGACTGACAAGGCTAAAAAAGATGATGAAGGTCAGAAATTTAAGTGCGTTCATAGTGTGGGTCTTTTTTTGGCCGCGCAGGGTGCAGTCCAAGTAGCATAAACCTATCTGAGGGTAATAGGAATCTGAAAATAGCGCTAAAGTATGAGTCTGCGGCCGATCCTGCCGATCAGTTAGCTCAAACAGGGTGCTTATTAGACGCCCCACGGAGACCATCTGTATGACACCATCACTTCATTGCTTTAACGCCACCGAACGAATCAGTTTTGGTGAGCCAGCAACCACTGCCGTGCTTAAAGAGCTTGACCGCACAGATAGCCAACGTGTGTTCGTCTTGGGGAGTCGATCGGTTGCCGCGACACCCTCTTATCAGGCGATCGTTCAGTCGCTTGGCAAACGTTGCGTTGGGCAGTTCACAGGCATCACAGCTCATGTGCCTCAAGCCTGCGTTCTTGAAGGGGCGCAGGCCGCGCGGGCTGCACGTGCAGACGTGTTGCTTGCGATTGGCGGCGGGTCGGTGATTGATGCAACCAAGGTCATGCTGGTTGCGCTCAAAAAAGGGTTGTTGACGACTGCTCAGTTGCACGAGGCGGCAGTCTTTGCTGCCACCGACGGTAGCGCTCGGCCGGACGATGCCGCAGAATGGTTGCGAATGATTGCAGTGCCGACAACGCTGTCAGCGGCCGAATTTACTTGGTTTGCGGGATGTTCAGATACGACAGCTCGTGTGAAAGAGATTTTTGGCTATCCAATGACTGCGCCCCGTGCAGTCATTGTCGATCCGCTAGTCACGCTTGATACTCCAATGAATTTGTTTTTATCAAGTGGTATCAAAGCCGTTGATCATGCGGCTGAATTTATGGCGATGTTAAACGTTGATCCTTGTGTCGACGCGTTCGGTTCAACAGCCTTAGCATTGTTATCTAAAGGGTTGCCGCGTGTGTTGGCGCATCCCGATGATGTAGATGCACGACTTGACTGTCAGCGTGGTATGGCGATGTCGATTCGTATTCTCGAGTTCGGAGCGCGCGTGGGTGCCAGCCACGCGATCGGCCATGTCTTTGGTGCGCATGCCGGCGTTGGCCACGGTTACACCTCGTGTGTGTTACTGCCGGCTGTGATGCGTTACAACAAGGTCATCAATGCTTCAAAGCAGCAAATGATCGCTCAGGCCATGGGCTGTGCAGGGATGGAGGCGGCAGATGCTATTGAGCAATTGGTACGAAGCTTGAATCTTCCGACTCGTATACGCGATGTTGGTGTTAAGCATGAAGATTTTCAGATCATCGCCGATAAGGTGATGCACGATTTCGGGATAAAAAATAATCCAAGGCCGGTAACGCAAACGAGTCAGCTTCTAGAGATTCTAGAGTCGGCTTGGTGAACGCACTCAAAGGTATTCTACAGACTGCTCCCAGAGTATTCGAAGACTGTCTGTTGTCTGCTGACTGAGCAGGGTCAAAGATTTTTTGAAAACCCGCCTAGGGAGCGAGTGCAATGAAATCGTTGATCAAGCTCAGAGTCAGTTTTAAAGCGTGATTTCTGGTAAATCAATCCAGCGCCGTTCAGCATTGCTGCGATAACAGGCATCGACTAACTGAATTCCTTTTGCGCCTGCTTTCAAGGGCGAGGCAAAGGGCGTATCGTCAAGCACATGTTTTAGAAATGACTCCCAGCCGGCGCGATACGAATTTGTGTAAGGGGCGACATCTGGCACCTCGAGCCATTGTGCGTCAAAGTCTTCGGTGGTGGGTACTTCAATGCTCCATACTGGTTTGGGTGTAGCGGCCATTGGTTGAATAAAGCACCGATACAAACCGCACGAGGCCGAGCCTTGCGTCCCATCGACTTGCAAGGTCAAGATATCATCGCGCTTGATGCGCGCCGCCCATGACGCATTGATCTCAACCAATGCGCCATTCGCGAGCTCAAGTGTTGCCAAGACGACGTCTTCAACATCGACGTCATAAGGCTTACCCTGCTCGTCCCGACGCTTGGCAATGGCGGTCTTGGTGCGACAAGACACAGCTTTGACTTCGCCCAAAAGGGTATCCACAATGTAGCGCCAGTGCGGAAACATATCCAACACCAAGCCACCGCCGTCGCGCTTACGATAGTTCCAGCTTGATCGCTGGGCCGGGTGAATCTCACCGTCAAACACCCACCAGCCAAAATCTATTTTGGCTTGAATGATGTCACCAAAGAAGCCGGCCTCTTTGACTTTGCGAAGTTTATGCAAACTTGGCAAAAATAATTTGTCTTGTACCGTGCCGTTTTTAAGCTTTAAGCGCTCAGCCATACGCGCGAGCTCAAGCGCCTCTTCAAGCGATTCGGCAATCGGCTTTTCAAGGTAGATATGTTTGCCCGCCTGCATTGCCGTCTGAGCGCGCTCAAAGCGGCCAGCGGTCACGCTTGCATCAAAATAGATTTCATTGTTTTTGTCGGCCAGGCAAGCCGCCCGATCGGTTGACCAAGCGATACCGTGAGGCTCAGCCAAGGCCTTCAATTTGTCGGCATTGCGACCTAACAGTACCGGCTCAGGAATCAGTTTGTCGCCATTTTTGAGTAATAACCCACCTTCTTTGCGAATGTTCAGCAATGAGCGTAAGTGCTGCATGTTACCCAAGCGCCCAGTTGCGCCTTCGATGATCACATGGATTTTTTTAGTCGACATTTTTTGTGTACTCTAATTTTTTAAGAAATATGATTCAAAACTTTAGCTAGTGCTTGATTTTGTTGCGTCAAGCTTAGGCTTCAGAGACAGAGTAGGCGATAAAGGGATACTCACACGGCGGACCATCAGCCACATGCATCACGCGGCTTTCAAGGTCAATTAATACCGCGCCTGTTGTCATGGTTTGCTTTGCTTCGGCTTGGCGTGGATCAGGATGTCGGCAAAGCGAGTGTGGTTCACTAAAGTGGTCACTCATGGCGGCAGTCATTGTCGCCACATCAATTTGTTTGCCACCGCGTTCGAGCAGACGGCGCATGCGCGAAGCTCTGAATAGAGTGCCAGGGCTAACCTTTTCCATTTGCGACTCGCCATGACCAGCACCCATAAAGTGATTTGAGTGCGTGACGATGCCATTAACAGGGTTGATATAGGTGACGTGATTGGGGCTGGTTTCAAAATCTATGATTTCGCCTTGCGCACCGCCAATCACAAAGTTTCCCGAGCAGGTGCGTTTGGTTGACACGATTGGTGAGAGTGCGTCGGCATAACGATCGGCATCCAGCACCTCGCGACACCGCATATGAAAGGGTTTCTGATATGGGTTGCAACCATCTAGATGCGAGGCAAGTCCGTTTTCAACCAGGCCAATCCCACACTCGTTGACCCCCATTTTTCCCCCTACTATGCCAGCCTCAGTCATGCACACCAGACTGGGCTTATTTGAGCGCTTGATTCGTAGCACAATGGTTCGCTGATGCACGCCGGCAATCCAGTCCCAATTTTGCCCAAGCCAGGTATGCCCATCAGCAGTGACGTCTGCTAATAAGCCGAACGTTGTGCAGCCATCGGTTTCACCCGTGGCTTGTTGCAAGGCTTGCTCTTGCTTGCGTGCGTCTTTACCAAAAATCATAAAGGCGATTTCGTAACGCGCATTCAACAGAGCGATGGCCGCTGAAGTTTGGTCTGCACCTTTGGCGATGCCCAGCATTTCTTCAGCGTATTCGGCATTTTGGCTCTGCATCGCAGTCTGCCAACGTAAGGCTTCTTCCAGTGCTTCGGCGCGCGCCAAGCCTGAGGCCTCAAAACGCCGCAAATACGTTTCAAGATTGGCAGCCACATCAGCTGCAAAGTTTTTACCGTGAGCCACACCGCGTTCAAAGGCATTGTCGCCCACCGTCAGGCAGGGCATTTTTTCTCGTTTACTCACAGAAGCATCACCTTATAAAGTTCGCGATTAATCTCACCGACCAGCCGGTTAAAGGCGTCTGACAGTCTTGTGTCTTCATTACGCGGCCGAGGCAGATCAATGTCGTAAATTTTGTGAATGCGACCAGGCCGCGCAGACATCAGTACGACTTGATCGGATAAAAATACGGCCTCAGCAAGTGAGTGCGTCACAAAGATGACCGTCTTTCGATATTGCTGCCAGATGCGCATTAATTCAAACGCCATGCGATCGCGTGTGATTTCATCAAGTGCGGCAAAGGGCTCATCCATTAATAAAATCGATGGATCAAGAGCCAGGGCGCGTGCAAGTGCTGCCCGTTGCTGCATGCCGCCTGACAACTGGTGCGGAAGTTTTTTCTCAAAACCCTTTAAGCCAACAACCTCAAGCAGTTGCTCAACGCTTTGCGTTGTCTCTGAGTGCTGCCCCTGAGGTAAGTTAGTCGCGCCTTTGCTCTTTGCTTGTACTAACTCTTTGAGTAGTCTGACGTTTTTTTCAATCGTCAGCCAGGGCATCAAATTTGCTTGTTGAAACACCAGGCCAATACGGCCAGCCTGCCGCAAGGCACTGGGGGGCATCCCATTGATTAAGACTTGTCCTTGAGTTGGCGACATTAAATCAGCCAACACTTTTAGCAAGGTGCTTTTGCCGCAACCCGAAGGGCCTACCAACGAAACGAAGGCGCCGTCTGCGACCTCAAGGTCAACCGGCGCTAAAGCTTGAACGGCTTGCGATGAGCCAAGCCCATAGGTGACCTGAATGCCAGCGATTGAAATGCCACGAGCTATAGTCGCGTCTTCGTTCAAAGTGCTGCTCGCTGGGTCGCTTGCCTTTGCACTCATTTTGCCGGTTGCTTCACAAGTGCGGCTAATTCTTTTGCCTCATCAATGCTATTGATAATGGCATTGGTGTACATGCTTTGCGCAGTTGGCTTTTTAGGCAAATCGCCACCGCTCGCCAAAATATCGATTGACGATTGCCATTTTGCATCGGTCATCAAACCGAAGCGCTCTGCATAGTCAGGCGTGTTGTAAAGATCGTAAATCATGCGAAGCTTGCGTGATTCAAGTTTAAGTTCGCGATCAGGTGATACCGCGACGATTTCTTTCATCGCTTCTTCGATATTGTCATGGGTCCAGATTAAGCTCTTGATCGTTGCACGCACAAAACGCTTGACCAAATCCGGGTTGCTTTTAAGCAAAGCCTCGTTGGTGTAAATCACTGTGCCATAAAACTGAACGCCGTAATCACGTACTGGCATCACATTGACTGGAAACCCTTTGCCCTCGAGTGTCAGCGCTTGCCCAAACGAATAACCGAACAGGCCATCGACTTGCCCCGCTGCCAGCATTTGTACTTCGGCGCCACGCGCAACCGTCACAAAGTCAACATCTTTGCGCGTAAGGCCGCCTTTGGCTAAGACGGGCTCGATTAAGCCCATCACATTGGCTTGAAACCACGCAAGTTTCATACCTTTCATTTTTTCAGGCGTGGTGATGCCGGCTTTCACGGGAGTGATCACGGAAAAAGGATTGTCAGGCTGATCGGCCATCACCGCAACGACGGGCAGGCCGCTGCCTTTTGCTTTAACAAAGGCGTCGGCGTTGGTCACGCCAAATTGCTCGCGGCCTGTGGCAATCATGACTTCGTTTTGCTGTCCAGCGGCCGGTGGGCGAATTTCTAGATCAATGCCTTCAGCTTTATAAAAACCTTGTGCACGACCACCAAAGTATTGTGCGTGCATGCCCCACGGGGTGAAGTTAATGCGCAGCACGACTTTGTCGAGAGCGAGGGCTGACGTGGAGGTCAATGCCATAGTGCATAGACCGGCAGCGCAAATAACGGCCTGTTTGCATGAACGTAGAAACAGGCTTAACTCTTTGAGCGGGCTCAAGTCGTTTTGCGGGTTCAAACCTTTGAACAAGCTCAAGCTGATCATCCATTTATTTAACATAGCTGTTTTTCACCCCTGCGAAGTCGAATCATTTAGACCAGTACGCCACGATACCCGCGCTTCGATCCATGACATTAAATAAAAAAATACTGTGCCGATCACAGCTAAAGAAATGATGGCAGCGAATGAGCGTGCCGTATTAAAGTTAAAGCTCCCCGATAGCACTAAATAGCCCAAGCCGTTCGACGCCGCTAGCCATTCGGCTACGATCGCGCCGAGCACTGCCAAGGTTGTTGCGATACGCAGGCCTGCAAAAATATACGGTATTGCATAAGGCAGCCTCAACTTGAAGAGCAACTGGCGTTCACTTGCGTTCACTGAACGAAACACATCCGCTAGTCCGCGATCTACCTCTTTGAAGCCGGCCATGGTATTGATCACGATTGGAAAAAACGCAATCGACATTACCACAGCGATTTTTGAACCCATACCAGCACCTACCCATACCAAGATCAAAGGCGCAATCGCAATCTTTGGCACGCTTTGCAAGCCTACAAAAATGGGCATGATTAAGCGCTCGAGCAAGCTAAAGCGAATCATCAGTGCTGAGACGATTAACGCAAACACTACTGCTGTCACATAGCCTGTCAAGATCGCCCAAATCGTGGCGAGCGAGTGCATTTGAATCAGCGGCCATTCGTCGACAAAGAGTTGAGCGATTTCAGTGGGCGCTGGTAGCAAGAAGTTCGGCACTTCAAAATAACGTACGCCCGTCTGCCACAGTAATAGCAGTACGACGATTAACATTGCTGAGCTCCAGCTTTCAAGCAAGCGGCTAAAGCGCGAGGCGCTAGACGTGGGTTTGAAAGAAGTGGTGTCACTGCGACCAGACATCCTGAATCCCTTGGTGATTATCTTAGTGCTGAAGCTTGCTAACATATCTGACAGAGCTTACCGTAGTCAACGTATTCTGACCCCTAAAGGATCTTGCCATGCCGCGCCATATTGTTTGCCTCACTTACGATTTTGATGTGCAGTCGGGCTTTATCTCACGAGGCATGACCTCGCCCACTCCCTTGTCGCGCGGCGAATTCGGCGTCGTTGGGTCAAAACGTATCCTTGATTTGGTGAAAGCCCACAGCATTCCCACCACATGGTTTGTGCCAGGCTTTACCATCGAAACGTATCCCGCTGCCTGCGAGGCCGTGGTTAAAGGTGGCCACGAGATCGGCCATCACAGTTGGGCGCATATCCCACCCGCGAGCCAAACTCTTGAAGAGGAAGAGGCTGATATGTTGCGCGCGACCGAGGCAATTAAACAGCTAACAGGGGGCAGGGCAGTGGGTTATCGCTCACCCTCATGGGATCTGAGCGAGAACACCCTAAATCTGCTGCTCAAGTATGGTTTTGAGTACGACAGCAGCATGATGGGTGGCGATTACCACCCTTATCCCGTGCGCGCCGGCGATCAAGTCAAGCTGGGCGAACCCGTCAAGTTTGGCAAAGAGACCAGCCTGATCGAAATGCCAATTAGCTGGCACCTAGATGACCACCCTCATTTTGAATACTGGCGGATGCCCACCACCGTCAACCCCGGCCTGCAAAGTGCCCGAACCGTGATGGAAAGCTGGCTAGATGAATTCAGATACTTCAAAAAGAGCACCGATTTCGGGATTCTGACCTACACCATGCACCCCTACGTGTTAGGGCGCGGCAACCGGATGCTAGCCTTTGAAGGCTTTGTTGAAAGTCTGATTAAAGAGGGTGCTGAGTTCATGACAATGCAGAACGCACTGGCAGCGGGGAGGAGATTGTTGTACTAGGTTTAGCTCAAAGATGTACTATTTTATATTTATTTATATTGTTGATATTAATAATTATTATTGATAAAAAAATATATTCGACATTATTCATTTCGTAGTTTCCGTAGTAGATAAATTGGCCTCAGTTACATGGGGCCATTTCTTTTTTCACACACAC
>CAIZGG010000059.1 GCA_903932425.1 uncultured beta proteobacterium
ATCAAGGGAGCCGGAGCGTGTGCTATTTCAGTTTGAGGCGACTTCATCTCAATGTCGTTTGATAATTTTTCGTCAGTAAAGAGCAACGACAGTAGATATTTGGTAAGTCGCTCGACGCTAGGAAAATCAAAAATTGTTGAGGCGACGAGTTTGCGGCCGAGTTGTTGTTCTAAACGAGTACGTAGAGAAACCGCCATTAAAGAGTCCATGCCGAAGTCAAAGAACCCTCTATTTACATCAATCGTTGAGCTGTCAGAAATCTCAAGTAACGCACACACCTGTTGACTAATATATTCACTCAAAGCCTCGGCACGATTCCATGCCGGCATCTCATGAAGCCGGTTCAGTAATATGGGCGTCAAAGCGCTTTCGGTAAGTGTGACATCAGGCACCAGCAGATCAAACACTGGCTGTTTGTGGTGGACCGAGTACGTGTCTTTAAGTTGAGACCAGTTTGCTTTGATGATCGCAAGCTGACTGTGATTTAAGATTAAAGCTTGTTCAAGAAAATGAAGTGCTTCGCTAGGGGCAAGGGTTAAAAATCCGCTACTTGCGACCTTATCTGAGCCAGCAGTGCTTTGCACCAAACCACCGCTTTCCCAAGGACCCCAGTTGATGCTGATGGCGGGAAGGTTGAGCCCTCTGCGATACGTGGCGAGCCCATCTAAAAATGAGTTTGCGGCAGAGTAGTGAGCCAGTTGAGCCGAGCCTAGAATGCTTGAAATTGAGGAATACAGTACAAAAAAATCTAGATCTAGCGCTTTAGTTTGCTCATGTAAATTCCAGGCCCCCTGAACTTTGGATTCGAACATGCTGTGCAGGGATTCAAGAGTGAGGTCCTTACACCAAATAGGGCTTGCCAGACCTGCCGCATGCACGACGCCTTTGATTTGACGCTTGTTTTTGTTGAGGAAATCAAACACTTTCCTCATTTGCGAGGCTTGCGAGACATCGCAGGGCATGAACAAAACTTTTGTACCAAGAGCTTCTATTTCTTGAATCGCTTGCTGTGCGGTTTCGCTTGGAATGTTTCGACCCAGCAAAATCACTTCATTGGCATGCTTTGATGCGAGAAATCGAGCCGTTTGAAGACCGAGTGAACCGGTACCCCCTGTGATCAGGTATGTTGCATCTTCAGCAATTTTAATATTTTTAAAGGGTAGGTCTTCAACCGGTTCTAAGCGGGCCACATACTTTTTATGCTGAATCAGCTGAATGTGACTTTCGCTAGTTTCAGTACTGATTTCATCAAAAATATGTTCTGCGCTTGCTTCGTCGTACTCTAAAACGCCGCCCTGAATAGTTGGATTTTCTAAAAACAACGAACGGGCAAAGCCGGTTAGCATGCTTGAAAAAGGTGTAGAAAAATCCTCACGTGTTAACACGCCTGATCTTTTCACTAGAAACCACAGCGGAATGGCAAGGGATAGCTTTGTTAACGCGCGACTGACATATGTCGCGTTCAGCAACATCTGCTCTCCAAAGGCCGGATGAAAACTTATTTCATTCCAATCTTCTGGCCATACAAAGGCAATGTTCGTCAGCGCGTGCGTTTGAATCACATCTTGAATCACTCGGCTGTAATCATTTGCTGAGATGCCATCAATAATCCACAGTGCTTCTGACTTTTTGTGATAACTATGGGCGGGTACGACATAAATATTCGTGGTGTCTGAGCCGTTCAAAGCACCTGCCGGGACAGCTTCGATGTTCGAGACGAAAATCAGACGCTGTCCAGTGACAGGGACGCGTGTCACACCGGGGCTTAACACGTCGTATTGCTGCCAAACGGGTCGATAGAGTGGTTGTGTTTTTTGATTTTGACTTTGTTGATATTCGTCTATTAAGACTTGGCAGATCCTATTTAATACTGCGTCATCTTTTTCTTCAAAATGGCTACGTTGCGAGAGATGGTCTCGCAGATTGCTGACATTGCCGCCTTTAATGAGCTCAA
>CAIZGG010000060.1 GCA_903932425.1 uncultured beta proteobacterium
CAGACCGGATATAAGACTGCAACCACCTTTACTGTCGATATCAAATATTTCTTGCCAAACCGGGAGGCGTTCATATAAGACAGTCATGACCAAGAGCCGATATTTCGTAAAAGAAGCGGATGTAACGCCTTACAGCCCTGCCAATCACGGTGACACAGTCAATCGCCGCCTGATTGGCCCAGAGACAGTTGGCGCCAAACACGTTGAGGTGCTGCTTGGCGTAGTAGGTGGCAAGCTCAATGGTGATGGCGGTGGTGCGTTGCCTCATCGTCATCCAGGAATCGAGCAGGTTTGCTACATGTTGTCGGGTCGTGCACGCGCTGAAGTGGGTGGTGAAACCTGTGAACTGGGCCCTGGAGATTCCTGCTTTTTTCCAGCGAACGAAGTACATGCCTTTACACGCATTAGCGAAGAGCCTGTACGCGTTTTAGTGATCTACTCCCCACCGTACGGCGAATCAAAAGAGAAAGGCATCGCGGCATGAGAGGCGTTGCCGCTTCGCGACTGAGACCGAATGGCAGACGATCGAGCAACGTATCCCCGCAATGGACGCTCGATGTGATGCGTTGATTTACGAGGGGAGTTGCTTTTTGGATCAACTAAGATTTAGAGATACATCGAAGACAAATCGCCCGCGCGCCCTTGTTCGACCAGGCTCTGCTTACTCCCCGAAAACACCGAAGCACCCTGGCGCAAGACACAAACATCAGACGACACTTTGAGCGCGATCGCAGCCATTTGTTCACTGAGCATGATGGCCACGTTTGAACTTTTAGCAAAGTCACTGATGAACTGGTAGATCTGTGTTGTGATCAAGGGAGACAGACCAAGTGAGGGCTCATCTAGCAGCAGTACCCGTGGCGAGCGAATGGTTGCGCACGATAAGATCATCATTTGCTGTTGGCCGCCGCTCAGCAGTCCTGCATGTATCTTTGCTTTCTCAGCCAAAATTGGAAATCTGGCATACACATCGGCTAAGGCTGACTTCAGCATCACCGTTCGTGTGCCAAAACGCCACGCCAAACGTAGATTCTCTTCAACGGTTAAATGGCGAAACAAGCGACGGCCTTCCATCGCATGCGCAATGCCCAACCGAGAGCGTTCGAGAGCCCCTAAACGCGTGATGTCGGTGCCGTCTAGTTTGATTGACCCCGAGGTAATGACGTTTAAGCCAGACACTGCGCGTAGCAACGAAGATTTGCCCGCACCGTTTGCGCCAAGAATAGCGGTGATCAAACCATCTTTGGCGCCACCCGAAAAATTTGTGACCGCCTTGATTGCGCCGTAACTAACCGACAAATTAGTGATTTCAAGCATGTGGCACCTCTTCGTCGCCCAAGTAGGCCGCGATCACTGCAGGGTCTTGACGCATTCCGAGCATGTCACCTTTAAAGATAATCGAGCCACTATCGAGCACAATGACTTCATCGACAAGGCCAGTTAAAAAGTCCATGTGATGCTCAATCAATAGGACGGTGATACCTAGATGTTTGAGCTTGACTAAAATTTCAGCAAGCCTGGTCATCTCAACATCGGATAAGCCTGCTGCGGGCTCATCAAGCAAGATAATTTTTGGTTGAGCCAGCAACGCTCTGCCAAGCTCTGTCATGCGTCTGTAGCCGTAGGGCAGACTTTCAACCGCTTGATCTGCAACCGCCTCGATATCAAGTAACTGTAAAATTTCATTACACTGCGCCAACGCTTGAGCCTCTTGAAGACGAACACGCGGCATGGATAGGCCCGCTTCTAGCCAGGTGTAATGCATTTTGGCGTGCGCGCCCAACATAATGTTCTCACGCACAGTGAAGTGAGGGACGAGGCGAGGGTCTTGAAACGTCCGTACGACACCCTTCTTGGCCATGAGCACATCAGACTGCGCGGTGACATCAGCGCCCTCTAAGCGCACCTCTCCGGCAGTCGGTGGAAACACGCCAGCGATAATATTGACCAGCGTGCTTTTGCCAGAGCCATTTGGCCCCACGAGCGCCGTGATGCGACCCGCCTGAATATTGAGTGAGACTGAGTTGAGGGCAACCAGACCACCAAACCGCATCGTGATCGCCTGTACTTGAATGTCAGCAGGCGCCGTTTGAATTTTTAAAAATAGTGGCTCATGCGTTTTACTGTTTGTTGTAGCCGCCCGACTTTGTTGCTG
>CAIZGG010000061.1 GCA_903932425.1 uncultured beta proteobacterium
CGTAGGCGCAAGGCCAACAGATTTACAGTCTGCCCCCTTTAACCACTCGGGCACCTCTCCACAAGAGAACCAACGATTATGAGGGAGTTTTTACGCATTGTCAAGTACAGTACCTTGTTATGAATCGGCGTTAAAGGCGTGATATGGCTAAGATTCTTTGCTTAAGTGGTTTCTATTCGGCTTTCACGCCCGCCGCTTTGACGACATCGGACCATTCTGCAATCTCTTTAGCGACTTTTTGACTAAAGTCTTTTCGGTCGCTAGCGACCACCTGCGACCCACCCTGGTTGACTTTCGCAATCGCTGTTTGTGTGCTCATGGCCAACTGAACGGCTTTTAAAATGTACTCAATCCGGTCTAACGGAGTTGCTTTTTGTACAAATAACCCATACCAATCAGCAACTTGCATGCCTTTGATGCCCTGACTTTCTAAGGTTGGCGTACCGGCAAAGGCGCCGATTAGGTCGGAATTGGTGGCCGCAAGGACCCTTAACTTACCCGACGACACTAGACTTTCAATCGACGAGGGCGAAGTGACCAGCATATCTACCTGACCTCCCAAGAGATCGGTCGTGGCTGGGCCCGCGCCCCGATAGGGAATGTGCGTGATTTTGATCTCGATCTGCTTGGCGAGCCGCTCTGTCGTAAGGTGAGAGAGAGTGCCGTTACCGGGGGTTGCAAAGTTAACGACCTGCGGTCTTGCCTTTGCGTCCGCGATATATTGGGTGAGTGTCTTATAGGGACTCTGTTCACGGACCGCAAATACGACAGACGCATTTGTGAGTTGTGTCAACGGTTCAAAATCTTGTTCTGGTACGAAGCCAGCGTTCTGATACATGACCGGGTTCACAGCAATAATGCTGGTCTGTGACATCAACAAGGTGTAACCATCGGGCTTAGCGCGCGCCGCATACGCAGTGCCCAAATTACCCCCTGCTCCAGCTCTGTTTTCGACAACCACGGGTTGACCCACGATTGGCGCAAGCTCTGCTGCAAGCAAACGCGCCAAACTATCGTTGCCCCCGCCTGGCGGAAACGGGGAAATGATTGTAAACGCCTGTTTTGGAAAATCACTTAAGGCGGCGAGCGACTGTGCCGCTACGTTGTTCAAACATAGTGACGCGAGCACACTAAGCAATAGATACTTTGAAACGATTGCGACTTCACGAGTACGGCTCATAAAGCCTCCTATGACTGATGGTGTGTCAGTGGGGTAAGCGATAAGCTTGTCGCTCTTGTTCATCAATTTGATTTAATAAGTTGATTTCCCACTCGAGGTAGCGCATGGCGGCGGCGCGATTACCATCATGGCGATCGTGTACAAAAAATAGATAGTCGATGCTGTCTTGATCGCTTGGTGTATTCGCCGTCGCGACTACCTCAAGACCTGCAGCTTGCCAGGCATCCGCCGTATCCATATTGATTTGTACCTGTGCCACACCCGCGTCAGACAACTCCGATGCCGCTAGCTGAGCAACGGCAATGTCATCTGCAATAAGAACAACCCGAGCGTCTTTAAGCGCTGACAGTCGATTGAGCGCTGGTCTAATCGTCCATTCAAAACCTTTGAGATGCGCGCGACGATATGTTGTACTTGGTCTTACATCTAAACAGTGCGTTGCCTCAGCGATCGCGTTTGTAAGTTGCGCAGTTGAAATCGGCCTTGAGATATCCAAGACTGTTTGCGATACGATTTGTGTTGGCGCGGGGGCTGGGCTTGTGTGCCACGGATCCGTTAAGGCATTCGAGAATACTGCGACCTCCCACCCTAGCATTGCAAGCCAGGAGGCCATTGCGGGCGCGCGAACATTTTCATGATCAAACACGACCAACCGTGCGCCGCGTACGCCGATAAACTGATCAGTTGCCTGAACCAATTGGCCACCTGGCGTATGTTGCGCGCCAGGAAGTGTTGCGCGCGAAAACTCTTCCGGAGATCGCACATCACATAAAAAGGTCGTGCGTGTTTGATCCGCGAGCCAACGCTCAACGGTGGCCTGATCGACAAACTTCACAGCATTTTTATCGGCAAGTGCTTTGGCACGAGCTTGTTGCATCGTCAGATTTTTTTCATTTATAGCTTCAGGATATTTACGGGTGGCACCGTGATCAAGCTGGAGGTTGGCGAGATACCAACCCTGTGTACCGTTTTCAAGCGCGAGGATTTTATTTTTTACGCCGAGGTTGATTAAGGTTTGTGCACCAATGATGCTGCGGGTGCGCCCAGCGCAATTAATAACGATCGTGGTTTCTGGTCTAACAACCAAGTCATCGATGCGAAAAGGTAACTCACCATTAGGGCAACAGATCGCCGTTGGTATGCTCATTTTTCGATATTCAGAATACGGCCGTCCATCCAGAATAATGAGGTCTTCTTGCGCGGCGATTTTCTCGCTTAGAGCTTGGGCGGTAATACGTGGCGTGTGAAAAGCGTGCTCTGCAAGTTCACCAAACGCTTTGCTTGGCA
>CAIZGG010000062.1 GCA_903932425.1 uncultured beta proteobacterium
ATGACCCCAGACTGCTGCTCACGCAAGATTGGCAATACATGCTTGCAGGCCATCACGCAGCCCCGCAGGTTGACGTTGGTAATCAGATCAAAGGCCTCTTCCGTAATCTCGGTCGGGCTGCCGTCATTGCCGGCAACGCTGATGCCAACGTTGTAATGCAAGATATCGATTCGACCCCACTTCTGTTTCGCAAAGGCCATCACGGCAGCCAAATCACTTTCTTTGCAGACATCAGCTTCATACGGGATGATTTCTAAAGCGCCGTATTCTTCAGTCGCAATCTTGCAGGTCTCAGTTGCCGAGGCAAGGCTGCGATCGACCGCCAGAATGCGCGCGCCTTCTTGCGCAAAACGTAAAACGGTGGCGCGACCATTGCCAGTTGTCATGCCCGGACTTTGTCCCGCGCCAATGATGACGGCAATCTTATCCTTGAGTCTCATGTTTCATCCTTCTTCTTGCTGCGCACCACCACGCCCGCCCATTTTTCGTAATACTGAATCAGCGTGGTGAAATCGAGATCGGTTCCGCCTTGGGTCATGGCAAATTCCCATACTTGACGGGTATTGTTTGCCACCCACATCGGCACTTTGAGCTCTTCGGCTTCGATCAGACCCAGAGTGATGTCTTTATGCAAGGTGTGTGTCGAGGCCCCATAATCAAAGGTGCCGGGTAACACGGATTTTGGAACTTTGTCTGTCGTGGCGCTATTGCGACCTGTGCTCGCATTGATCACGTTGACCATCAGATCGGCGTCCAGACCTGCTTTGGCCCCAAGCACCAGTGCCTCGAAGGCCGAGGCCATATTGCTTGCAGAGATGATGTTATTGACTAACTTCATCATCTGCGCCATGCCCGGCTCAGCGCCAATTTCAAAAACATTTTTACCGATTACGTTCAAGACCTTTCGAACGCTTTCGATCACGGCTGCGTCACCCGAAACCATGATCGCGAGGGTACCATCGTCTGCGCCGCGCGGTCCTCCGCTGACTGGGCAATCCAACACCTTGATATTTTTAGCTGCAAGGGTGTTTGTGATATCGATCACTGGGCGCCGACCAATGGTCGAGGTTTCGATGTAGACCTTGACCTTTTTGCCATGGATCACACCCTCGGTACCATAAGCAACAGCTTTGCTCACCTCGCCATCGGGTAGGCAGGCAAACACCACCTCGACTGCATCCGCGATTGCTGTGGGGTTGGAGTGAACCACAACATTCCACTTGGCAAAGGCGGCGATCTTAGAAGGGTCGACATCGTAGACGTGCAGCTTGATGCCCGCCTGGGCCAACCGACGTGCAATGCCACCTCCCATTGCACCGAGCCCAATAAATCCAATTTCTGCTTGTTCAAGCGACATTCAGTTCTCCGATTCGTCTATTTTGTACTTGTCATTGATTCAATGGCTAACCGGTCTTGCTTCAGCTTGAACCCCAATCTGTGCCACCGGGTCTTCTGCTGCGTTTGGGGCAATGGCGGTCGTCATTAAAATTTTTTACCAGGAAGCGAGAAGAACCATTCTAAAAATTAAACCTCGAAGATCGCTTCGGGGAGAATGGCGCTTACGCAAACATTGGGCAAATCTACCGCGTTGCTGATACGCAGATCGACCGCGAGCGAACAGATCACGTAGGCTTGCTCGCGACTAAAACCGCGTTCGCCGAGCAGTTCGATCATCTCGAGCAAAGCATTGCGGGCTGCCAAGGTTAAATCTTCACACTCTTGGGTGCCATCGTCACGGATAGGTAGGCCAGTCGTGGCGATGAAGTTGTGCGGTGCGGCCCATTGCGGTGCCGCAAAGTAACCTGGATGAGAAAAGCGAGGGAAGCGAGTCTTGCGACGAGTGGCTTCGCCTGCCAGCAGACGAAAACGCACCACGGCCGTGGCGCCCATTTCGATCGCAGTGATGCAACATTCAGAGTCACCCTGAGCGTAGTGCGCATCGCCCAGTGAAAATAGAGCCCCATCGACGCCTACCGGTAGTTGCAGTCGCGAGCCACGGGTCAGTTGACGA
This sequence comes from uncultured beta proteobacterium, assembly GCA_903932425.1. Classification (GTDB taxonomy): domain Bacteria; phylum Pseudomonadota; class Gammaproteobacteria; order Burkholderiales; family Burkholderiaceae_B; genus Zwartia. The sequence goes on from CAIZGG010000062.1 coordinate 2,012, forward strand.
ATATCGGCATTGCCGCCGTTTTCACGCGGTGGCATGGTGCGCAAGCCCGTGCTAGCAATGGGTTCGCGCGTCGGTACCGCATCGAGCGCATCAGGTAGCAAAGCGATGCCACCGCGACGCACCAGATCAGTCTCGCGATCGTTCCAAAGGCGCAATTGGTCGTGCGAAGGGGCAACGCCAGCAGTCCCCATAAAGATGCCTTCGGGGATTTTGACGCCCGGAATTTGCGCTGACCGTGCAAATCCCTGATCGACATGCCAGTGGGCAAGAAATTTTGCATCAAAAATTTCGCGTAAAAAGCCAGCGCCCGGGCGAATCACTGTCCAACCATAGTTTTGAGGGATCAGGTCAACAAATTCGACTTCTAAGATATCGCCAGGTTTCGCACCTTTGACAAAAATGGGCCCGGTAAGGGGGTGCCCAGCCTTTTTGTCGTTACGAGCTAAGTCGTCGAACGTCATGTGCGGCTTGACCTGGCCATCAGCTGCGTCTCGGGTCTCAAGCAAGATGTCTTCGCCCGGAGCGACTTCAAGCAGTGGCTCAATATCAGGATGCCAACGATTGTGGCCAGTGCCAGGGTCATCGCGCAGGCGACGGTTGCGGTCGATATGGATAGATTTCATCAAAATACAATAACCTAAAATTACGAAATGGTAATGTGTCCGTCAGCCACAAAATGACAAATTGGCTGAACTTTGTGCCAATATAAGCGGACTAACCAGATGACTGCTTGTTTTGGTTAGGGGTTGAGCGCTAAGATTAACCTGCCGACCAAACAAGATCTCGAAGTCAACAGCTAGGATGTCGAAGTTAATAGCCAAGATCTCGAAGTCAACAGCCAAGATGTCGAAGTTAATAGCCTCAAAGTGTAGTTTGGTCGTTCACGACTGTGGGGGACGTATGAAAAAAATTCTTTTAGCCTTGTCGTTAGTGTTCAGTGTGATGGCAGCAGCAAATGCTGACGCGTATTGCTGTCGTGGCGGCGGTTATCGCGGTGGGTACGGTGGCGGCTACGGTGCTGGTTGGGTTGTCGGCGGCGTTGTCGCAGGTGCCGTGATTGGTTCGGCCTTGGCAGCACCTTATTACTACCCACCTAGCTACTACGGGCCAAGCCCGTATTACACTGCGCCGCCAGTGGTTGTTCAACAGCCCGTGATTATTCAGGCGCAGCAGCCCGTTGTTCAAGGGCAGCAGCCGTTGATCGTTCAGACACAATCAAATAATGG
>CAIZGG010000063.1 GCA_903932425.1 uncultured beta proteobacterium
CTCACTGTACCTTCCGGGTAACACGCGGTTGCACCGCGCCTCTGCTGGCCTCAAGCTGGCGGTGTTGGCAGTCGCTAGTACCGCGCTGATGTGGGTGCACTCGCCAAGCCTATTGTTGGTAGCGTACGTGTTGGTGTCTTTGTCAGTGCACTGGGCGGGGGCGTCGTTGCAGCAAGTTTGGCAACAGTTGCGGCCCCTCATGTGGTTGTTGGTCGCGTTGGGCGCTTTGTCTGTGTGGTCTCACGGTATGTTGCACACGCTTGAAATGATCTTGCGGTTGCTGACTCTGGTGCAAGCAGCATTGGTCGTGTCGATGACGACTCCGCTGACTCAGATGATGCAAGTTGTTGCATGGATACTGAGACCGTTTCAACGCCTAGGCTGGGTCAATGCAGACAAAGTGGCGCTAGGCGTTGGGCTCACCCTGCGTTTAATCCCTGAGCTCGGCGTGCAATGGCAAGATATCCGCGAGGCCCAGCTGGCAAGGGGATTAACACCAAGCCCGTTGACGATGGGTGTGCCGATGCTGTTACGTACTCTGCGGCGCGCAGATGAAATTGCCGAGGCGATCGACGCACGCTGCTAAGACGGACAGTCAATTTGAATGAAGGCAATAAACGAACAATAGTTAGAGGCTGATTTGAAAACAAAAGATATCGCGTTGATTGCGCTTTTTAGTGCCCTCATCGTTGCTTTGGGTTTGGTGCCGCCAATCCCGATGCCCTTAGTGCCTGTGCCTATCACCTTGCAAACCTTCGGCGTGATGCTCGCCGGCTTGCTGTTAGGGCCGATGCGGGCAAGTTTGGTGCTGCTGCTGTACGTTGGCTTGGCCTTGCTGGGCTTACCAGTACTGCCGGGCGGTCGCGCTGGTTTGGCGGTCTTGGCGGGCCCCACGGCTGGTTTTTTACTCGGAATGATCCCTGGTGCAGCCTTGACTGGGTGGCTAGCCCGAAAATCCACTAAAAATCCCCAAGTAAACCGCTTTTATGACACCTCACGTTGTGCGCTTGCTGCGTTCTGTGGTGGCATCGTGGTGGTGTATGGCATTGGTGTGCCGTGGCTGGCCTTTGTCACCGACATGGGATTGACTAAGGCCTGTTGGGCGGTCTTGGTCTTTTTGCCAGGTGATTTGGTTAAGGCGCTTGTGGCTGCAGGGGTCGCGCAGCGCATCCGAAGTGTGCTGATTATTTAGTACATCAATAATATTTTATTTAGTACATTTATAGAGAATATTTAATAAAATCAATATTTTGTTATCAATATTAAAAGTGTAAAGTTGCTTGGTTATCATAAAAAAATTATATCGAAGATGATCAAATGAACTGCACTAAGAGCTTTTGGGCCTGGAAAGTGTTGCTGGTATTGGTCAGCAGTCCGGTAGCGGCCTACATGCCGTTAAATACCGATGATGCTGGAACCACTGCCAAAGGTGGCTATCAAATTGAGCAATATTTTTACTAATTGGTGCAGGTGGGCCAGGGTTCCTCCGACCCCGAAGCAGTAAGCTCAGGCGAAGATTACCAAGGGGTTGATAACGCACGAGCGTTTCCGTTTACCTTTTCGCGTGGTCTGACTGACAGCGTCGATCTGCAGTTTGCGCCAACTTATTATTTGCAACCACTAGGCTCTTTTTCACGTGTCGCGAACTACACCTTGAATTTAAAGTGGCGTTTTTTGGGTGACGGTGAAAAGGGGCTGAATCTGGCGTTGCGGCCACAACTCATTGCGCCCACCGGCACAACGCAACAAGAGTATGGACTCGGTAACGCGCGCTGGAATTACGGACTCACTTTCATTGCCTCGCAGTTTAGCGAGAATTACGAGTTGCACTTTAATGCGGGCTATCAGCGCGCACCTTACAACAGTGCCTACACCGTTGGTTTAAGTACGGATGCGCGGCGAACCGATTTGTATTCTGTCTCGATCGCGCCGGTCTTGAATCTTTCATCGCAGTGGAAGGTTGCGCTCGACCTCGGCCTCAATACCAATCCGAATATGCCCGATCCCACGCTCACTCGCTACGGGCTTGTGGCGTTGTTGTACTACCCGATGAAAGACTTAGACGTTGCGGTGTCATACCAGCGCAACGCGAGTAGTTTTGACGTGGCGTTTGGAGGTTCAGGCCCTTATGTCAGCCGCTTTCAGGTTGGCGTGACCTATCGGTTTGACTAGAAGGCTTCTCGGCAAGACAAGATAGCCCACTCAGGCACTTTGCACTCCAGCCTCTGCACTTACACCGAGTGCGGCACGTCGTCTTTATAGCGCCTGGCCTTGACCGTGTTCGCCTATCCGCGCAAGAAGGCTAGGGTCTCGCTTGACGTTTGCTTGATTCCACCGAATCAATACCAACATCAGTATGGCAACCGATAAGCCAAACATCACGATAATAATATTGATTGAAATGCCTAGCCATAGCATCAAGCTATACAGTGACACCATTAATAAAATGTTGAGTTGCTCATTGAAGTTTTGTACGGCAATCGAGTGGCCAGCTGACAATAGCAAATGACCGCGGTGTTGCAAGAGGGCATTCATGGGTACGACAAAAAAGCCAGACAAAATACCCACTAATAACAGAAGGCCGTATACAGCCCATTCGTTATAGATCAGCGGCATGACAAGTACAACCAACCCCATCAGTGCGCCAACGGGTAGCACGCGAAGCGATTGCTTCAGAGGCACTTTAGCAGCAGCAATTGAACCCAGCACAGTGCCTAGGGCTGCGATACCCATCAAGATCGACGCCTGATCTAGGCGGTAGCCAAGTTGGCTGCGACCCCACTCAATCACAATCAGTTGCAGTGTTGCGCCGGCACCCCAAAAGAGGGTGGTGACCGCTAATGAAATCTGACCCAGCTTGTCGGTCCATAGGACTCTGATGTAACCACCAAAGGCCCTCGTGAGGCGCAGAGGGTTATGGTGTTGCTTTGGATACCGAGCATTTGTTTTTGGAATGAATAAATTGGTCAAGGCGGCTGCGGCGTAAAGCAAACCAATCATTAAAATCGCGGCTTCTGCGGGCGTATGAACGATCTGTTGGATGGTGGGGCGCGCAAGCAGCCAGCCCGACACTGTTGGTGATACTAATAAACCGCCAACGACTGAGCCCGTAATGATTGAGACTACCGTCATGCCTTCGATCCAGCTGTTGCCGACGACAAGCTGCTCGGGGGGCAGCATCTCATTGATGATGCCGTACTTGGCGGGCGAGTAGGCCGCAGCACCCATACCGACAATCGCATAGGCAATACAGATTAAAACGATTTGTTCAGAGGCCGCCAAACCAAAAATACTGTAGCTAAACATAAGAATGCAACCGATAACTTTGAAGGCGTTGGTCGTGAACATGACCTTGCCTTTAGCATACGCATCGGCGATTGCTCCGACAAACGGCGCGAGTAGCACGTAGCTGGCAGCGACACCCCATTTAATTAAAGGGGGCACCCAAACTGGCCCTTCAAGCTGATGGATCAGTGCGATTGCAGCAATGAACAGGGCGTTATCGGCGAGGGATGAAAAAGTTTGTGCAACGATGACGGTATAGAAGCCACGATTCACGGTGCGCTCTCTGTGGTGTTTTGATGAGTCGTGGCTGATCCCTGGTGCACCTTCGCCACGTCGGTTGCTTGTGTTCTATGCGCTTCTTGCTCGTCATCCGAGGCCTGGCTCCCTTTTGCCTCGGGTGGCAATTGCATCAGCGGGCTGCCCATTTTGATCTGTGCGCCGGGCAAAATTTGCTCTGCCAAGGTGAAGCCGTCAGGGGCGAACACGATAATTGTTGAGCCGTGTTCAAACCAGCCAAGTTCTTGCCCTTTTTCAAACTCGATGTTGCAAGCAAAATCAGCCTGTCCCTTGTAACGTGTGTGAAACAAGGTGTTCAAGCCGTGTAGACGAATACTGGCAACCAAGATGGCAGCTACCGGAACGAGTGCGATTTTGTGTTTGTGTGCACCGAGTTCGAGCGCAAGCACGGCTCGTTCATTTTTACAAAACAGTTTCTCAACCCGCTTTAAGGCAATGGGGTTCACATTCCAGGTATCGCCCGACAAGTAATGCACCGCGGTCATTGCACCTGAATAGGGGGCATGAAAGCGGTGATACATCGCAGAAGTTAAGCGTAGCGTCACGTATTGACCGTTGGTCCACGCGCTTGTGTCGGTCGTTTCACCAAACAGGTCGGTCAGTGTGTACGGAAACCCCTTGGCCTGAAATACTTGTCCGTTCACGATTCTGCCGCAAGCCCCCACGATGGCATCGCAGGGGCTGGTCATCACCCTTGGGCTCTGATCCACGGTGCGAGCACCTTCACGCAATTCGCGAACAAAACAATCGTGCAGGCTGTCAAAACGTTGTTTTTTAGCTTCGCTTAAATCGAGGTCTGTAAATAGCTTCCAGGTGGCGATCGACGCATCGCGTATCCAGCCAACCTTAATTTTGCTGAACCAACCCATGAAATGTGTGACGGCAAGCCTCGGAATCCGGTTGGTCACCAAAAAATTAAGGTCTTCGTGTGCAAAGACATTTCTTACGGCTTTACTGATGTTCATCATTTCGTCACCTTAAAGTCATAAAAAGGAGTTTTCGAGGCAAAACTATGACTGATCAAATTTTGAATATTCTGCAATACGGTGTGGGTGCTGCAGCGAGCCTTTGGCTGTTGTTGCGAGTCAGGCAACGCCTGCAATTGTCGGTAGCTAAATACCCGTCGCTGGGTGGGCATCTGCGTTGGGCCAAGCGCATTGCAAGATGGGTGCCTGGTTACTCGTACTCTGACGACAAATGGTTTAATGCCGACGGCGCGCCACCCGAAGTGGTGACTCAGCGTCGCACGGCTCTTACTGCGCTGGGTAATGATCTGCGCACACGTAGTACCTTGACCTTGGCGCATACAGCGGCTAGTAAACCGATGATTTCTGATTTGCAGTTCATCAGCAACTATCGTGTGCCTTATCAATTTCGCGAAGTCTTGCAGCAGAACATTCAATTGGGTAGCTTCTGGGTAAGCAGTGATGGTGTCTGGCTCACTGATATGGATGGCAATCGCCTGATTGATGTGACGGGGTCTTATGGCGTGAACTTGTTCGGTCTGGACTTTTACAAGTCTTGTATCGAAGAGGGTAGCAAGCTGGTCCGCGATTTGGGCCCCGTTTTGGGCTCGTATCATCCGTGCGTGCTCGATAATATTCGACGTCTGTGCGCGATCTCGGGTAAGGACGAAGTGTCGTTTCATATGTCGGGCACTGAGGCGGTGATGCAGGCGGTACGCCTGGCACGCTATCAAACCGGACGTCAGAAAATTGTTCGCTTCACAAGCGCTTATCACGGTTGGTGGGATGATGTGCAGCCTGGGCCGGGCAACCCAATGCCACCCTCTAAACACACGCTGACGTTGCGCGAAATGCACGAGAATACGCTTCGAGTGTTGCGCAACCGTCGTGATATTGCCTGCGTCTTGGTTAATCCTATACAGGCTATGCACCCTAACCAGGCCGCCCCGACCGACTCTACGCTTGTCGATGGTGGGCGCCGTGCGCATTACGATCGGGTAGCGTACACCGCTTGGCTTAAAGAGTTGCGTCAGGTGTGCACTGAGCGCGGCATTATCTTCATTTTGGATGAGGTCTTTTTGGGTTTCAGGCTCGCTCCAGGCGGTGCCCAAGAGTATTTCGGCATTGAAGCGGACATGGTCACCTATGGCAAGACACTGGGTGGTGGCTTGCCCATCGGTATTCTGTGCGGCAAGAAAAATCTCATGACTCGTTTTTATTCTGAGCATCCTGCCGATATCTGCTTTGCGCGAGGGACCTTCAATGCTCATCCCTACGTGATGGGTGCGATGAATGTATTCTTGCATCGACAAGACACCCCAGAAGTTCAAACGCTTTATGCAGAACTTGAAACAACCTGGACTACACGCAAGAATCAACTCAACGCTCTTCTTAAGCGCGAAGGCCTGCCCCTGAGTGTCGAAGCGATGTCGACAGTCTGGACGGTGTTGTACGACGTGCCAAGCCGTTTCAACTGGCTGTTGCAGTTTTACCTGCGTCGCGAAGGCATTGCCCTGAGTTGGGTAGGTACCGGCAGACTGATCTTCAGTTTGAACTTCACGGATGCTGATTTTGATGATTTCTGCCAACGTTTCGTACGTGCGGCGCATCAGATGGCTGCGGGCGCTTGGTGGTGGACGCCGCAAGGGCAGACAAACAAACAAATTCGGCGCCGTATGTTGTTAGAGATGGTGCAGCAGACTAAGCTGTAAAGATATTGATGTGAGTGGTCAGAGGCCTCAGGCACTATAGAATTCAAATAGTGTCTGAGGTTTTTTATCGTGCGAAGAACAAAAATCCTCTGATAGAACCGACTTAATGTGATTGAATGTGTTGCATCGGATCAATCAACTCACCGCGCATTAAATAAAGAGGCGAACGGCGGTACAGCAACACATCGTGTACGGGATCCGTCAAGATTTTCAACGCCCAGGCAAAGGCAGCCTTGAAGTTTTCTTTGATGCACAGCTGCGCTACTCTAAAGAGCAAGCCAGCAACGCCTAAAAACAGCCAAGCCATCCCGACCATACGCACGGTCGTATCTTCATAGGCCTCAGGTACCGCCCAAGTGATCAGCGAGGGCTGAAAGTAGGCCAGCACAGGGATCGCTGCCCAAATTGACAGCAACACAATCTTACGGTGCAGGTTATACCCAACTTTGATTTCTTCTTTATGTTCATGAGTAGCTTGGTTGACATGATCGTAGCCCTTTGGTTCAAAAAAGAAATGTCCCGATTGACGTGTCGTCATGGCAACTAACCAGGCAACAAAAGAGGCTGCGACTGGGTTAATAAAAAGCAGCACATAAGACACTAAAAAAGACAGCGCGCTGACTAAGTGCAGGCTTTGGTTAATGCGACTGTGGTGATAATAACGATGATCATCCCAGCGCTGTATTCTTAAAGTGTTTAGCAATTCTTTCATCGTGATCCTTTGTGTTGTCCGTGTCGCAAATCAAATGGATTATGAGCGACGCCTCAGGTGAGATTATTTCAGAAGCGCCGTATCGAAAGATGAATTTTTGATGACATTAGTGTTGCACTTTATTTTCACAAGGCCGCTGTCATCGAACGGTTACATAAGTTGATTACAGTGATTAGATCCTTGGTATTAAAGAGCTCAGATGACCGAATACGCGCCCATTCAAGTCGATCGAATCTATCCCGACAAGCCGAGCCTCAGGATCGCCCTAGTCACTGAAACGTATCCTCCCGATATCAATGGCGTCGCACACACTGTTTCAAAGATTGTCGATGGCTTGCGTGCACGTGGCCACGAGCTGATGCTGGTTAGGCCAAGGCATCAGAGTGACACCGAGGCGGCCACTGACTCACGCTACCAAGAAGTGTTGGTGCGTGGCGCGCCAATCCCAATGTACAAGCAACTGCGCATGGGGCTGCCGGCTCAAGGTGCGTTGCAAAAATTGTGGCTCAAGCAACGTCCCGATCTGGTGCACATTGCGACCGAAGGGCCGTTGGGATGGTCTGCCTCGCGCGCTGCGCGCAAGCTCAAAATACCAACCAGCTCAGACTTTAGAACGAACTTTCATGCCTATAGTCAGTTTTATGGTTTTGGCTGGTTGAAAGGCGCGATTGTGGCGTACATGCGCAAATTTCATAACGCAACACATTGCACGATGGTGCCAACACAAGGTTTGATGGCTGAGCTCTCGAAAATTGGCTTTGATCGCTTGATGGTTGTGCCACGAGGTGTCGACACCGAAAACTTTTCGCCTGCCAAGCGAGATGAGCAGTTGCGCCAGAGTTGGGGGGCGAAAGCAGAAACGCAAGTGCTTTTATCGGTCGGGCGTCTAGCAGTCGAAAAAAATCTTGATACGGTTGTGCGCTGCTTTCGATCTTTGCAAGCGCTCGGCTTGCCGGTTCAACTAGTAATTGTAGGCGACGGACCGCTCCGTCAGGCTCTTGAACGCAGCGTTCCTGAGGCGATCTTTGCGGGCACTCGTACCGGACAAGATCTGGCCAAGCATTATGCGAGCGCTGACTTGTTTATTTTTCCAAGCCTGACAGAGACCTTTGGCAATGTCACGATTGAAGCCATGGCAAGCGGTCTGGCAGTGATAGCCTACAACCACGCTGCAGCTGGGCAGTTAATCGAGGACAAGCGTAATGGAATCGTCATTGCGCCTAACCAAGAGACGCAGTTATTCGAAGCTGCCCGGCAGATTGTCGAAGACGCCGCGTTACGTGCCCAAATCCGAATCGCAGCACGTCAGACCGCAGTCGACCGTGACTGGAGCTCAGTGATTGCACGCACCGAGAGCATTTTTAGATCATTGATTGCAAACGAAGACCCAGGTGCAGTGGTGCAGTCGTCGCAGTCTAAGACAACCGTTATGCCGGGCGCCTCGCGTTAAAGGAAGGTCTCTTTTCAGTGCAGGGGCTGAAACCCACAATCCAATAGTGCCTGATTGGTCGCACGCCGAATATCGGGCTCGGTGTGCATGAGTGTGCCATCTAGGTCAAATATGATTGCCGAACAGCTGTTGACATAGTCTGTAGCGGTCTTCATAGTCGAGACACCAGCCCACTAGGGGTTGCCGCATAGCCAGTCAAGGTGCGGTCAGCATGCAGCAGTTTCCAGTCGAGCATTTTCTGAGTCATCTTCAGCAGTTCGAGGGTATAGCTTGGATCTTGCGCAACGTTGTGAAGTTGTGAAGGATCTTTCGTCAGGTCAAAGAACAGTGGAGGTAAAGCCGCAAAATGTACATACTTATATTGATCGTTTTGGATCACCGACAGAGCGCACTGATCCATTGATAATCCCAGGAAATCCTCGGGTTTTGAATAATAAATATTTCTAAAATCAAATTCGTAATGAACTTCAGTGCGCCAGGTTGCGGGGGCGACACCGCTGTGAACAAACGGTAATAGCGAATGACCGTCACAGGTTCTTGGAATCGGGCGCTCTAGCCAGCTCAATATCGTCGGCATGGTGTCGATCGTTTCGGTAAAGTGCCGCACGATATTGCCACGCGTCGTATCGGCTGCAGGGCTTGGATCGCGCACAATCATTGGGATATGAAAGCTTTGATCAAAGTAGCCAATCTTACCTAGCAGATGGTGATCGCCAAGTTGTTCGCCGTGATCGCTGGTCAAAATGATGAGGGTGTTGTCCCACTGACCTGTCTTTTTTAGGTAGTCAAAAACACGGCCGATGTGATGATCAACCTCAGACATCAAGCCATAGTAGGTTGCGCGCATTTGACGCACTTCGGCGTCTTGCATGTCTGCGCCAAGTCCTTGGCCATTTTCAAAAAAGCGGCGACGTTCGATTGATTGTAGGTAATACGCCAAGAGTGGATGCTGAGACGCTTCAAGTTCTTTGCTTGAGGCTCGAATTGGCGATGGGCAGTCTTTCGGGTCATACATTTCGTGGTACGGTGCCGCGGCGCTAAAGGGCGGATGAGGGCGGTAGTACCCAAGATGCAAAAACCAAGGCTTATTTTCAGTGCCTTGTAGGTATTCGAGCGCACGGTCTGTGAACCAAGTGGTGTCAGTTAAATGCGCGGGAATCACACTTGGTTTAGCGGTTGCACCAATATCGGCTTCGGTAAGTTCTTGCGGCAGCCAAATGTCGTTAGGTTTTTGGGGCACAGGGAAGCCCTGTGCTGCTAACCACGCAAAGTAGGCCTCTTTGTCCAAACCCCACGAACCGACCGGATGCCAGCCCTCCATATCTGCCCCTAAGACTTTAAAGCGCGGGTCTTCAGCGGCGGTTGCGCGCGGGTCGGGAGTCGTTGTGGTGTAGCCAACCAAGGCGGGTTGATAGCCCGCCTTGCGCACTTCTTTCGCGATATTGGTGTGTCGAGCATCGAGCGGAATCGTATTTTGCACCGCGCGGTGGGTCATCATATAAAGACCGGTCAGCATTGAAGCGCGACCAGGTCCGCACGGTACCGCTTGTGTGTAGTGCTTGGCGAAAGTCACCCCTTCGCTGGCTAAGGCTTCGATGTTTGGAGTTTGAATAACAGGGTGCCCAAGATTTTTGAGGGTATCGCCGCGCCACTGATCGACCACAATCAGTAAGACATTTTTTTGTTTGATGGTCACGAGAGGACTCCGTAAGAAATTTGTTAACGCAATGTTGGGTCCAGTCTGTCACGCAGCCAGTCACCGGTCAGACTGATAGAAAAGGTGGTCAAGACGATGACGCAACTTGGGGCAAGCAAAATCCACGGGGCTGTCTGCAGATATTCGCGACCGTACCCAACCATATTGCCTAGACTTGTAAGTGGGGGTTGCACGCCAAGGCCTAAGAAAGAAAGGCCAGACTCGAGCAAAATCACTTCTGGAAATGTGAGCGTCATACTGACAATGAGTGTGCTGGCGATATTGGGCAAAATGTGGCGAAAATAGACCCGCCAAGAGCTAGCCCCAAGTGCATGCACGGCATTGGCATAACCTTGCTCATTGGCTGCGATTGTTAGACTGCGCGTGATGCGGGCGCTGCGCTCCCAACCATGGCAACCCATTAAGCAAATAAACAGCACAAGCGTGTTACCAAAAAACGCCAAAACTGCCAACGCAATGATCATGAAGGGGATCGAGGCTTGAAAATCAATCAGCGTCAACACCACTTGTTCAATCCAGCCTTTAAAGTGTGCGGCCAAGAATCCTAACGTTAGGCCAATCGTCGCCGACAGCAGGGTGCTGGCAAAGGCGATGAGTAAGCTAACCTGAACCGAGATTAAAAGCCTTGACAGGACGTCACGTCCTAGCTCGTCGGTGCCCAGTAGATGCCGGGCCGCACCGCCTAAGCCGACTGGTGGTTGCAAGCGCGCTTTAAGGTCAAGAGCAGTGTAAGTGTAGGGGGCAATGACGTCTGCCAGCGCCGCGATAATGAATATCCCGAGAATCCAGGTAATCGCCACAAGCACGAGTGGCGGATACTCTTGCCAAAAATAGTGACTTGAGGATTTTGGTATAGCGGCCGCGACGGTCATAGAATGTGTGCTCGTACTTACTGATGCGCGCCAGAACTGGCGCGTAGACGTGGATCAAACAAACAATAGATCGCATCGACGACCAGATTGGTGACAACCATGCTGACCGTAATCAGCAGCAAAGCAGCCTGAACCACAGCCAAATCGCGATTGCCGACTGCAGAAACAGTTAGCCGTCCGACTCCAGGCCACGAAAACACACTTTCAACCACGACAGCGCCTGCGATCAAACCGCCAAACATCAGCCCAGCAATCGTCACGATTGGCAATGCTGCGTTGGGTAGCGCGTGGCGGATGACCACCTGAGACCAACGCAATCCCTTGGCCGAGGCGGCTCGAATATAGGGTTGGCCTAATACTTCTAACATCGACGATCGTGTGTAGCGCGCTAACACTGCGGCACCGCCTACAGTCAAGGTTAATACCGGCAGGATAGCGTGCTCAAATGCACTATAGCCACCGCTTGGCAGCCAGCCAAAGCTGACAGCAAAAATCAGCACAAGCAACAGGCCCAACACGAAGCTGGGCAGTGTGTGCCCAGCAACAGAAAAACTCATGACTAAGCGGTCAATCCAAGAGTTTCGATGCAGTGCCGCCAAAATCCCAGCGGGTATGCCGATGAGTAGATTCAGAGTAAACGCGGGGATCGCAAGGGCTAAGGTGGCCGGGATTGCCTCAAGCACAAGCCCCATCGCAGGGCTTGCGTCGCGCATAGAGACCCCAAAGTTTCCATGCAAGATATTCATTAGGTAACCCCAGAACTGTTGCCACAGCGGCGCGTCGAGCCCCCAGCTTTGTCGAAAGGCAGCGATCGCCTCTGGCGGCGCATCCGCCGATAAAATCATCATCGCTGGGTCGCCTGACAAACGCAATATCGTAAAGGCAAACCCCACCACCAGAAAGATGGTCAGCAATGCACGCAAAGTGCGCGACAGCATATATCGACCCATCTTTAGTGACCCGTCCCGTGATGAATCATGGTGTGAAGATGGCAACTCACTGTGTGGGTATCAGTAATCTTCGTGGCAACAGGAGCGTTCGTTTTGCATTGCGCTGTCGCGAGCGCACAGCGAGGATGAAAGCTACAGCCGGTTGGCGTATTAATTGGATTGGGCGGCTCGCCCTTCAGAATGATGCGCCCCGAAGCACCGGGCGTGTGCTTTGCACCTGGTGTCGATACTGCTGAAATCAATGCTTGGGTGTAAGGGTGTGCAGGATGCGTGAGTACATCCTTTGCGCGCCCTTGTTCGATGATTCGGCCCAAATACATTACTGCAACTTCGTCACAGATATGACGAACGACACGCAGATCATGGCTGATAAATAGCATGGTCAGGTTCATCTGCTGCCTCAAGTCATCAAGCAGATTAATGACTTGAGCCTGCACTGACACGTCAAGCGCAGAAATGGGTTCATCGCAGACAAGTAGGCTAGGCTTGAGCACCAGGGCGCGTGCCAAAACAATTCTTTGACGTTGCCCGCCAGAGAGTTCATGCGGATAGCGTTGAAATAAATTATCAGTCAAACCGACCGCGCGCATCATGTTTTGTGCAGTAATGGTCGGCTGAATCTGAGCATGTTTCTCGTGTATCAGTAAAGGCTCAGTCACCTGCGCTAACGCGGTCAGGCGACGATCAAGTGCGCCCAGTGGATCCTGGTAGACCATCTGCATGTGACGGCGCGCGGTGCGCCAGGCGTGATTGCGTTTTGCTGTCACAGGCTTGCCATCAAACTCGACGGTGCCGGCAGTGGCAGGGATCAGGCCAAGTACGAGTTTGGCCATCGTTGACTTACCGCAGCCCGATTCTCCAACGAGTCCTAGGGTTTTACCGCGTTGCACACTCAACGTGACTCCATCAACGGCACGTAAAGTACTTTTCCCAGCAAGCCACTCTTTCTTATCTTCGACTAAATAGTGGCGATGTAGGTTTGTGACGTTCAGAAGCGCTGTCATGCTGCGAGTTTTCTGGTGCAAGCTAAATTGTGGCCGACTGCGATTGACCTGAGCGTCGGGGCGATGACGCGACACTTGTCTTGAGCAAAATCGCAGCGAGCCTCAAAACTGCAGCCCTGTATGCGTTGACCTGCTTGAGGAATGCTGCCTCGTATCGTCGTTAAGCGATGCACCTCAACGTTGAAAGCCGGCATGGCTGCTAGCAGACCGAGACTATAGGGATGTTGTGCGTCGTTAAATAACGTCTGACTCGGAGCACTCTCAACAATAGAGCCTGCGTACATCACAAGCACGCGATCGCTGATTTCTGAGATCACACCCAAGTCATGCGAGATCGTGACAAGTGCCATCCCCGTTTCACGGCGCAGTGTGTCCAGTAGCTGCAAGATTTGTGCTTGTACTGTTGCATCCAAGGCAGTAGTGGGCTCGTCGGCAATGAGCAAATCGGGCTGACCGGCCAGGGCCATTGCAATCATGACACGCTGGTTCATACCGCCTGAGAGCTCGTGCGGGTAGGCTGCCATACGCCGCCTAGCCTCAGGGATTTCGACCTGATTGAGCAGGGCGAGCACCTCTGTATTAGCTTGGGCGCCGCGTAACCCACGATGCAGAGCCAGGCTCTCGGCAATTTGTGCCCCAATACGTTGGGCTGGATTCAGTGATGAGCTGGGATCCTGAAAAATCATCGCGATTTTCCGGCCTCGAATCTGAGAAAGCTCGGTATCCGATAAGCCAAGTAGCTCGCGGCCTTGAAATTTGACCGAACCTGTGACACGTGTTTGTTGCCCCAGTAAACCGAGTACACCTAGCCAAGTGATGCTCTTGCCGCAACCAGATTCACCGACCAGCCCAAGTGATTCACCGGCAGCGATCTGCAGATCAACACCGTGTAGGATCTCTGTGCTGTGGCCGCGCTGCTCAAATGCGATACGCAAGCCACTGATATTGAGCAACATCTTTGAATCAACGACAACAGGGTTCATTGTTTTGGTGGGATCAGATTCGTGGCTCGAAAGTCCATCACGAAGGTCTTCGAAGGCTTCCAGCTAAAGTCTTTGCGTTTGGCGTAAAAGACCGCACTTTGATGCAGAACCGTGTAGGCTGGGTCTTCGCGCTCAGCAATCTCTAGCATTCGCTTAAAGGTCTGCTTGCGCACTTCAGGATCAACCGAAGTTTCGAGCGTGTCAGACAACTTGTTGAACTCAGCATTGGTCCATTCACCAGTTTGTTGTTGCTGACCGTTTGGACCATGTTGATTGACCAGCGAACTGACCGGATCACTAAACGGCGCTGAATTTGACCAACCTCGTACGCCGCGAGTCGGACCTTTCTCAAAAATCTGTGCCCAATTCTCTTTCATGGACATTTGAACGTTCAAGCCTACAGCGCGCCACATCTCGAGCATGATCTGGTCGGTTTGGGTTTGATTGGTGTAGTAGTTGTTCAGGCCTCTGAAGTGAATCACTTCACCCTTATAGCCAGCCTCAGTTAATAGTTTCTTTGCGAGAGCGACATCGTATTTGGGAACGGCCCAGTCTTTGATAAACATATCGCCATAAAACGCAAATTGCAGACCTGCAGGCACCTCGGTCTGACCGCCCCAGATTGCCTCGACGATCGCCTCTCGATCAATCGCGTGCGTCATCGCTTGCCGCACTTTTGGGTTAGCTAGAACAGGATGATTTTTATCGAAAGTGATTAAACGGTGATTAAGAACCGGACCACCTACCACTTCGAATTTTGTATTGCCCTGTATCGTCTTAAACTGATCGGGTGGAATATCGGTAATAAAGTCGTACTGACCTGACAGTAAGCCATTAATCCGAGACGACACCTCAGGTACCACCATGTATCGAATTTCTTTGACCAAAGGCTTGCCGCCAAAATAGTCATCGTGTGCAGTTAAAACCAGATATTGATCCAGTTTCATTTCTTTTACTTTGTAAGGCCCTGCACTGACCGGCGCTTGCGCCCAGCTACCCCAGTCTTTTGAGGCCATGTAAGCTTTTTTGGACACGATCTCAGAACCTAAGCGTGCAATGCGTCCTTCAAGGGTCAAGTCTGGTACCGCGTTGACCAGGCGTACGGTGTAGCGGTCAATAATTTCAACACCTTGCAATGAAGGCCACAAATTGCGGGCGATCGCCGTAATCTCAGGCGGTGGTAGTTCCATGCTGCCAGGCGTTGAGCTGGTTGTTTTGCGACCAATGTCTACGGCAATGGTTTTACTGTCTTGATTAGGCTGTCGTGGTGTCGAGGCGCCAAACATGCGTTCTGCACCAAAGCTGAAGGCAACATCTTCAGCGGTTACCTCATCGCCGTTATGAAACTTAACGCCTGGGCGCAGCTTAAATTCGACCGTCTTGGCGTCGATGCGTTTCCAGGATTCTGCCAGTGAAGGCTGTGGCGAGAGATCTCCGACAGTATCAAGTTGAATCAGACCGGCATAAATCATGGGAAGCATGCGCGTGCCCACATTGCTTTGCTCGCGCAACGGGTCAAGTGCACCACTCGTTAGTAACTGCTGTACGGCCACGCGCACAACGGGGCGAGTATCTGTGGTTTGGGCGACGGCGCTGGGTAATGCAACGGCACACGCTCCAAGCAGCGTCACCTTCATGAACCAGCGTTTAGAGTGAATCAATTGCATATGAATCTCGTTTGAATGCTAAGTTATAAAGCGACGCTGTGCATAATCTTCAAAAAATGCGGCAGTTTTGGCGTGAGGGCTTGGGGCACCTTTGCCAAATCGTCGTACCGGCGCAGGCGAACTGCCTCATGTGCAAAGGCTTGCTCCTCAAATTCGGCAGCCTGTGGCGGCGTGTAAATACCGCCCTGTACGACTAGACTGTGTTTTGAGGCTGTCGAAAGCGTGCTCCAGTATGTTTGATCTGTTGCACATAGGTAGCGTTTAGCGTCGACATGTAAGCGAATTGGTTCAAGCACCGCACCCGAGAATAGGCCGCGTAAAAATGGCAAGGCGACATACTGATGCAGATCGTCACCGTTGTCACTGGTGGCCGTTGTTTGAATGCGTCCGGTTTTGGCCAATAGGTGACCGATGTCGTGTAAAAGCGCGGCAGTAATCGTATGAGGCGTTTCACCGGCTTCTTCGGCGAGTGAGGCGCACTGCAGCGCATGCTCTAGCTGACTAACAGCTTCGCCGCCGTATTGATTATCACCCTCAACGGTCAGTAGTTGAGAGATATCACTTAATGTTAAAGCCATGGTAAACCTTTTAAACAAGTGCCCGGCGAATTCGCGCAGACAACAGATCAATACACGTTACCGTGCCAATAATGATGAGCATGACTGCGCAAGTCTCTGCATATTGAAAGCCACGAATGATTTCCCACAGCACAACACCAATACCACCTGCGCCCACCATGCCGACCACGGTGGCCGAGCGAACATTTGATTCAAAGCGGTAAAGCGCAAAGGAAATCCAAAGCGGCATGACCTGAGGAATCACGCCATACAGAATCTCGTGTAGGGCTGAGGCGCCTGTTGAGCGAATGCCTTCTACCGGTTGTGGGTCGATTGCCTCAACGGCCTCAGAAAATAGTTTGGCTAAGATGCCCGTGGTATGAATCCAGAGCGCTAAAACGCCTGCGAAGGGCCCTAGCCCTACCGCTACGACAAACAACATGGCAAATACCATTTCGTTGATTGCGCGGCAGGCATCCATGAGGCGACGAAAGGGTTGGTAAACCCAAGGTGGGACGAGATTTGAGGATCCCAGTAGTGCCATTGGAATTGCAGTGAGCACTGCGAGGGCGGTACCCCATAGTGCAATTTGCAAGGTGATCAGCATTTCTTCAACGAACAAGCGCCATTGTGAGAAATTTGGCGGGAAGAAGTCAGCGGCATACGTCGCCATGTTGCCAGAGTCTTTGATTAAGTCTAACGGGCGCATATCCGCGCCTTGCCACGACGCAGTCAGGGCGAGTAGTAACGCCGCCCACGACCCGTACCAAAGCAGACTATGCTTGCTTGGTGCGGGCGCTGACAGCGTGGTGGCAGAAGTCGAGACTTTCATTGCTTTAGTTTTTTAATGCAGCAAGTTTGCCGTCGATTTCAGCGAGTTTCGCTTGCTTATCCTTAGCATTGATGTTTTCGTCGTTCTCGACTTTCAGGCGTTGGCTAAACAGATCTAATTCGCGAATTGGAATCAGCTGCGCGTTTGTAGAAGGCTTAAAACCACTCAGCTTTCCAATATTCATCAAGATTTCTTTTTCTTTGGCATCAGTTTTTCCGTAGCCGTAGAAAAAGTCTTTGAGTTTCTGTTTGGTCGCTTCGGGCAAGTCTTTGAGCATCAAAATTGGGTCAGAGGCGATGAGCGGCGAGGTCCAGATAACTTTGATCTCTTTGAATTTTTCGGGTTGAACGAGCTTAAGTCTGTCTAAAGCTTCGCTGTTGGCCGTGGCGACATCAACTTGTTTACTGGCTACGGTCAACAAATTTGTTTCGTGATTTGCTGCGCGGGTTACTTTAAATAGCTTCTTTGCATCAACATTGTTTTTTGCAAAGACGTAAAAACCTGGAACCAGGTAACCCGATGTTGAATTTGGATCACCGTTACCAAAGCTCAGTGATTTTCCGTTTTTAAGAACATCTTCTACCGAATTCAAGGGGCTATCGCTACGTACGACTAGGTGGGAGTAATAGCCCAAAGCGCCATCGGCCGATACTTGTTGAGCAAACACTTCGGCGCCTGAGCGATCGACGGCTTCCATCGCAGACTTATTACCAAGCCAAGCGGCCTGGACTTTCTTAAAACGCATGCCTTCGATGATGCCGGCATAGTCTGAGGCAAAAAAGGGTTTGGCCTTAATGCCAGTCTGGCGCTCAAGGTCAGCCAATAAAGGCAACCAGTTTTGCTTCAAATTTTGACTGGATTCTGTTGAGATCAGGCCAAAGTTAATCTCTTGTGCCTGCGCACCGTGCGTGTACACGAGTGGCGCAACCGAAAAGACTGCAAGCGTCAATAGTTTCTTTAGCATTACATAAACTCCAATAGGGTACAGACAGAACGAAGTATTTAAAAACTGGGATTAAGCGTATAAAACTAAAATCAAGCCGCCTGCTGCGTCAGAGGCATGACTGTTTTCAGACTGGCGCGCGTGTCAACAGGCGCTTGCGTGCTACCTAGCGGCTCGAAAAGTTCTTCGACCTGTACGCCATACAGCTCGCGCAACAGTTCGGGTGTCAGCTTCGAGGAAGCGCCATCAAAAACAACTTTTCCTTGATGCAAGGCGATGACCCGAGGGCAGTATTTCAATGCGATCTCAACCTGATGAAGCGAAACGATGACGGTGCAGTTATCTTCACGATTGATGCGTGCCAGGATTTCCATCACATTGCGCGATGACTCAGGATCAAGTGACGCGATAGGTTCATCTGCCAAAATTAAATCGGCACCTTGCACAAGCGTACGTGCGATGGCGGCGCGTTGTTGTTGGCCACCAGAGAGCGTGGAAGCGCGCTGGCCATGGCAATCTTGAATTCCAACGCGTGCCAGCGCCTGATAGGCGATTGTGCGTTCGGCCTGATTAAATAAGCCTAATAAGCCTCGCCATAGAGGTAGACGGTGTAGAAGGCCAACTAAAACGTTAGTCATGACCGACAAGCGATCGACTAAATTGAACTGCTGAAACACAAAGCCAACCTTCGCCCGCGACGCACGAATGTCTGCAGCGATTTGTCCGTCTTTCTGAATGACAGAGCCGGCGACTTCGATCGAAGATCCTTTCACGGGATCGGCGGCAAGTAATCCTGCAATGTGACGAAGCAATGTTGATTTGCCTGAACCGGAGGCGCCGATCAGCGCAATCATCTCGCCGCGATTTGCGCTGAGGTTGACGTCGGAAAGCGCTGCCCGTTGTGCGTTAAAGTGCTTACTCAAATGACTAATGTGCAGGGCGATGGTCATAGATTTGATCCATGAAAATTATTTTCTTAGTATGTCGAGCCGAGATGACAATTGCTTTACAGTTATGTGAATATTGAAATTCGAGGCCGGCAGTTACCGCGATCAAACCACCTGAACGCCTTCGCGCCACACTGCTCGAGCAAAGGCATGGCTAGCTTGACCGACGCACTCGTGCATCCGCATGCGTACCAGATCGGCTCTGAAGCCGATTTCCAAAGATCCACGATCGTTGAGCCCTGTTGCTTGGGCTGGCTGGCGAGTCACCGTGGCAATGGCGTCTGGTAAGGTCATGACGCCCTCTTGCACTAAGCGTGCGACGGCGCTTAGCAGGCTTCCTGGCACGTAGTCAGACGACAACACGTCCAGTAAGCCATGCTTAGCGAGTTCGGTTGCCGAAACATTGCCAGAGTGTGAGCCGCCGCGCACCACATTCGGGCCACCCATGACGGTCAAGAGACCCAGATTTTTTGCACAACGCGCCGCGGCGATGGTGGTCGGAAACTCGGACATGCTGGCGCCTTCCGCAAAGGCCTGTTGCACATGTGCCTCGGTGGTGTCGTCATGGCTCGCCAGCTGGATACCAGTTCGCTTCGAGTAATCGACAAAGTACTGCCGATGCGGCGCGCTAAATTGCTCTTGTAGCATCGCTGCATGACTGACTTTGTCTTCGAATTTTTCGTGGCTCCAGCCCTTTTTGCCGGTAAAGTACACGCGTGCTTGTTCGATATCCTCCCACTGGCGTTGGCCGGGGGTATGGTCCATCAATGAGATGAGTCCAAGGCGCGAGTGCCCATCAAAGGGTTTAAACAGTTCAATCGTATTGGGTGCCGGTAGTTCACAGCGCACGTGAATGTAGTGGTCGGCGCGTAGAAGATTTTCTTTACGGTATTGGTCAAGAGCTGAGAGGACATGCCCCCAGGCCTGACCGCGAACGCTTTCTGTATCGGCCTCGCCCACGCCAAGGGCATCAAACACGGTAGTGATGCCAGCACAGGCGATTTCGGCGTCGTGCGCAATTAACGCAGGCTTTTCTGCCCACATGACTTTTGGCCGAGGCATCAGGTGGCGTTCAAAGTTATCAGTATGAATTTCGATCATTCCGGGCATTAAAAAATCACCCTCGAAGTCGATTGCACTCGCGTTAGAACTCAGTCCAGAGTCGATCGAGTCGATGCGGCCGTTTACCACTGAGACCGAACCTTGCACGATCTCGTGATTCATAATCAATCGAGCGTTAGTAATGACTACTGAGCCGCGCATGTGATGCTCCGAAAATTGGTCATGTCAATACGACGTGTGGCAAGTTGATTGCCAACAGCGTGGTCGTGGAAAATTCCTACTGCAGCGGCCCCCGCCGCAATCGCTTCGCGAATGAGTGTCACGACCGTTTGGGTGTTTTGTGCGTCAAGCGAGGCGGTCGGTTCATCAAGTAATAGAAGTGCGCGTGGCTTGATCATGCTGCGAGCAATGTTGACGCGCTGCTGTTCGCCACCCGAAAACGTTGCTGGCGCTAAGCCCCACAATCGCTCGGGAATCCGTAAGCGTGTGAGCCAAACACCTGCAATTTCGTGTGCCCGTTCAATGGCACTTTCCTCATGGCTGAGCTCTGACAGTAACGGCTCTGCTACAAGATCAAGCGTCGAAATTCTTGGAATCACGCGTAAAAACTGGCTCACGTAGCCAATGTGTTGGCGACGCACTTCGATTAGCTCACGTGGGCTCGCCGTGGTGAGTTCAAGAGGCTCGCTACCTTCTTTTGCATATTGAATTGAACCAGCGCTGACCCGGTAGTTTGAGTAAATCAGCTTCAGTAAGGTACTTTTTCCCATGCCTGATGCGCCGTCCAATACGACGCACTCGCCCGCAGCGACCTCAAAGTTAACGTTATTCAAAACGGGTAGTGTGAGTCCGTTTTGATGGTGCAGCGTGAACTGCTTACTTACATTTGTCAGGCGCAAAACAGGTGTAATCATGGCTGAAGTACCGAAGACACTAATAGTTGGGTGTAGGGGTGCTGAGGGTCATCAAGTACCTGATCGGTCAAGCCTGTCTCGACGATTCGGCCGCGACGCATGACAATCATTCGATGTGCTAACAGGCGGGCGACCGCAAGGTCATGGGTGACAATAATTGAGGCCAACCCAAGCTTTTGAGTCAACTGACGCAAGAGATCGAGCAACTTGGCCTGAACCGACACGTCTAGTCCTGAGGTCGGTTCGTCCATAAAGACCAGTCTAGGTTGGGTGACCAAGTTACGCGCAATTTGCAGGCGCTGTCGCATGCCACCTGAAAAATGTCGCGGCAAATCATCAATTCTGGCGGGGTCGATTTCTACTCGTGCAAGCCACTCACAGGCGGTGGCCCGCAGCTTGCCATAATGACGATCACCCAGTGCCATGAGACGTTCGCCCACGTTTGCGCCGGCCGAGACTTCCATGCGTAGGCCATCGGCAGAGTTTTGATGAACAAAGCCCCAGTCGGTGCGCGCCAGCAGCCTGCGCTGTGCCTCGGTCATTTCGAAAATGTTAGTAAAGCTGCCATCCTTCAACTGAAACTCAACTGAGCCCGAGTCGGGTTGGTCGCGTGCAGCGAGAGCATTGAGCAGGGTGGTTTTGCCCGAGCCTGATTCGCCAACAATGGCAAGAACTTCGCCTGGCCAAAGTTCGAAGCTCGCATCAATGAGTGCAGCCCGCTCGCCATAACTTTTGTTTAAACCGCTCGCCCGTAAGATAGGTGCTTGTTGGGTGACTGTCATTGCGTTAGTCATCCTTTGCGCCTGAGGGTATTGTGGGAGCTGCCTTCTGCGCATGGTTGTCTTGTTGAGACTGGCAGTAATCAGAGTCCGAGCAGACAAAAATGCGACCGCCCTGATCGTCAGTGATGACCTCATCCAGAAAGCTATCCCGAGAGCCGCATAACTCACACGGTGCATCCCAGCGTTGAATCTCAAAGGGATAATCGTCAAACCCAAGGCTTTCAACAGCGGTGTACGGCGGCACTGCATAGATGCGTTTTTCGCGTCCTGCGCCAAAGAGTTGTAGCGCTGGATTCATGTGCATTTTGGGGTTGTCAAACTTTGGAATCGGCGAAGGCGCCATGACATAGCGATGATTGACGAGCACCGGGTAGTCGTAGGTGGTTGCGATGTGGCCATAGCGCGCGATATCTTCATAAAGCTTGACATGCATCAGTCCGTACTCAGCCAGGCCGTGGAGGCTACGGGTTTCGCGTTCGCGAGGTTCGAGGCGCTGCATCGGCTCAGGTACGGGTACCTGATAAATGATGATTTGGTCCTCTGTCAGTGGCATTTCTGGAATGCGATGCCGAGTTTGAATGAGGGTTGCAGCCTGTGTATGTGTAGTGATGTCGACGTTTGTGGTGCGTTGAAAGAAGCGACGAATATTGACAGCGTTGACCGTGTCATCGGACCCTTGGTCGATGACTTTGAGGACGTCGCGAGGCCCAATGACTGATGCTGTGACTTGAATGCCGCCCGTGCCCCAGCCGTAGGGTAGTGGCATTTCACGAGAGCCAAAAGGCACTTGATAACCTGGGATCGCGACGGCTTTTAAAATTGCGCGCCGAATCATGCGTTTTGTTCGTTCGTCCAGATAGGCAAAATTAAAATGCTGATCAACGGCTTGATTTTCGTGCGAAGCGACTGCCAGTGACGCGGTGTTCG
The DNA here is from genome assembly GCA_903932425.1 of uncultured beta proteobacterium. GTDB lineage: Bacteria > Pseudomonadota > Gammaproteobacteria > Burkholderiales > Burkholderiaceae_B > Zwartia. The sequence continues at coordinate 22,579 of CAIZGG010000063.1, forward strand.
CCGCTGTCGACGCCGTTGACGGTGATACGAATTTTTTCTCAAGCATGCTCGTCTCCTTGGTCATCACTTCTGCTTTGATCTTGAGAAGGTGCATTTCGCATTTTTCTGACCAGTTCAAGCTCTGATTGAAAGTCAACGTAGTGCGGCAGCTTTAGATGTTGGACAAAGCCCGAGGCTTCGAGGCTATCGCTGTGCGACAGCACAAACTCAGGCATTTGTGCCGGCGATTGCACCAATTCTCCTAACTCGCTGGCGCGCAGGGCGCGATCCACCAAACTCATTGCCATCGCTTTGCGCTCGCTATGACCAAACGCTAAGCCATAGCCACGCGTGAACTGTGGCGGCTCGGTTTTGCTTCCCGCAAACTGGTTGATCATCTGGCATTCGGTAATTTCAATGTCACCAATCGAAATGGCAAAGCCAAGCTCCTCTGGAATCATCTCAATTTCTACCGAACCGAGGCGAATTTCGCCGACAAACGGATGGCTATTGGCATAGCCACGTTGTGTTGAGTAGGCCATCGCCAATAAAAAACCTTCGTCACCACGGGCCAGATTTTGCAAGCGGGTGCTGCGATCGGCTGGAAACCGAACAGGTTGGCGTGTCAGATCGAAAGGTGTCGGATCACCTGGCGCAAGAGGATGGCTTTCGATTAAGCCCTCGTGATTAAGTAAATCAATCACGCGGGGCGCATGACTTTTATCGTCAGGCAAGTCGGGATGTGACTGAGCGTCGGCGACCGACGCGAGCGCAGTTTCGTCGGTCTCAGTGTAATCACCAGTCGCGAGCAAGGAAAAATCTAACAGGCGTTGTGTGTAGTCGTACGTTGGCCCTAAGACTTGTCCGCCAGGCAAATCTTTGAACGTCGCAGAGATTCGACGGTCGAGCACCATCTTGCCGGTGTCAATCGGTTGAGTCGAGCCGAGTCTGGGTAAAGTCGCGCGGTAGGCGCGTAATAAGAAAATGGCTTCGACTAAGTCGCCACAGGCTTGCTTGATCGCGAGGGCTGCAAGTTCAGGGTCAAAGACCGAGCCTTCAGTCATCACTCGATCGACTGCCAGCTTCATCTGTTGACGAATTTGCAGGATCGATAACTCGGGGACACTTGAATCCCCACGACGCTGTTGATCAAGTAGTTGATAACTACTTAAGATAGCTTGCTCGCCACCTTTGACGGCTACATACATAAGAGGCCCTATCCTAAAATTTCAATGCGAGTCGTTCTGGGCAGTCCGATCAAGCTCGTGTCGGTCGCAAAAAAGAGATCGACACCGCGTGGGAAGCGGGCCTGATTCTGAGTCCATTGCTCAACGAATCTCTTAACTTGCGCCGTCGTGATGCCCAGTTGCTCGATGGTTGAGGTGTGCGCGATGCCTGGGCCTGTCAATCTTAGTGAAGTCGTCGTCGCCGTTGCTGCGCTTGAGTCCGCGATGTCAATGACGCAAGTCGTTGAGTGATCCGGATATTCGTCAGTTCCTAACGCGAAGCTCTCCAATTGGGGAAGTTCATCCCAATTCTTTATCCACGCAAAGTCTGCTTGCTGCGGCTCAGGTGTAATTTTGCAATCGGTGTGAAAGGCAATCCAGGTTGCAGCATCGGTGTTAACCAAACCAGGAGATAGCCATAGCGTTGAGCCCGGCTCAAGCAGCGCAAGTAGTAATCCGCTCGAGGCCGCGTTGGCGGCTTTCGGTGCCTCAAAGGTGAGGTCTATTGCGACCACACGGCCTGGGTAAGACAGCGCTTCTAAGGCTGATCTGAATACGCTTTGGCTGCCTAACGAAATATCAGCAAAGCCAGTACCAATTTCAGAAAGCTCCATGCCGCTCATGACTCTTCCCCCTCATCGGCATCGACGCCGCTTTCGCGTGCGACTGTAAAGAAATCGACTTTGCTGGTGTCTGCACGTTCTTGACGCAATGCCTTTTGTTCGGCCAACAGCCGTCTAACCGGCACGAGCAGCTGCTGCTCGAGCTTGGCGTGGTGCGAGTCGTCCAGTAGTAAAGCGTCTGCAACCGCTGCTAAATAGGCATGACGATGCGAACGGCCTGCGATGTAAGCGATGCCAACGTGACGGTGTTCGGGGGAGTTTGAGAGACGTAACGCACAGCGCGTCACAGTCATTTCGCCTAAATTAAAGCGCTCGCCTGTGCCGCCGGCGCGGCCTTCGACCATCATGAGGCCCGTTTCAGGCTTACGTAGCCAGTGCGGTGTCGCTTGAAGATGTGGTTGTAATGAGGTCTCGAGTAGCGCTAATGGTGCGCGAGCAAGTAAGGCGAGCCACTGCGCACGTGCGGTAGTTGTTGTAGAAAGACGACTGTCAGATGGTTGCAACATTCACTTGTTACTTTCTGTGTACAGGATCGCATCGCGACCGCTGTTTAAGTTTGTTAAGTTAGAGAGCTTAAGCAGTCAATATTTAGTTTTCATGACGAAGATGTAAACGTTTTATGACAACAAGCGGTTTGAGCAGCATCCTCGGAGCTTCGAGGCATACAACACAGCGCGCCTATCGCTACGCTGTGTATTTCGCGCCAAACGTCGAACAACAGTGGTGGGCACAAGCAAGCGAGTGGTTAGGGCGCTGCGCGCTGACTCACCAACTGAACCCCCAACCTTTGGTGAGCGGGTTGTCGGCCCAGCGTGTTGCAGAATTAACCGAGCATCCTCGACGGTATGGGTTTCATGCCACGATGAGGGCACCGTTTGTCTTGGCCAGCCAGTATCAACCCAGCGATCTGGTTGATCGCGTCAACGCAATATGTCGACACGTTAAGCCGTTTGTCATGCCGCGCTTACAAGTTGCCTTATTAGATACGTTTCTTGCGCTCGTACCAGAGCGAGAGGTTGCGCAGATTGCGAAGCTTGAAGAGCGATGTGTGACAGAGTTGAACGACTATGCCGAACCGCTTAGCCCAGAAGAACTGCGTCGCCGCAGAAATGCGGGTTTAACGTCGCACGAAGATGCGTTGCTGCTGCGCTGGGGCTATCCCTATGTGCTTGACCGTTTCCGCTTCCATTGCTCACTCACAGGTTCGCTTGCACAGGCCTCGCAGCAAGAGATCGCTGCCTTGACGATTGCTGCAAATCAACACTTTTCTCAATTGCCAAATTGCGTGTTTGATTCGCTCGCGATTTTTGCAGAGCCAGCTAAAGGGGCAGATTTTGTGTTGCTTCAACAATGTCCATTGATTGGCGAGCATTGAAAGCGCAAGCGCAGTTCTTTAACAGGAATTGGCTGTCATGATCTTGTCATGCGTTAGCCATCAAATTGTCAAATCAATGGAGCATGATATCTAGCCATGAAACCAGCTGAATATGAGGTCCCAGAGCAACGGCCACAGCGTCATCGGGCAATATGGATTTCGGATATTCATCTTGGTACCCCAGGTTGTAAAGCAGAATATCTACTCGACTTTTTGAAGTGGAACGAATCTGATCAGCTTTATCTGGTGGGTGACATCATCGATGGCTGGCAGCTTAAGAAAGGCTGGTATTGGCGTCAAAGTCATAACGACGTGATCCAGAAGATTCTTCGTAAGGCCAGAAAGGGTACCCACGTCACATACATTGCGGGTAACCATGACGAGGTCATTAGACAGTTTCTAGGTATGGCCTTTGGTGATATCAAGATTGTGGATGAAGCGACCCATGAATTACTCGACGGTCGCCGCATTTGGATTACACATGGTGACTTGTTTGACGGCATTATCCAGCATGCAAAGTGGCTGGCCTATTTGGGCGACAGCATGTACACGGTCATCCTCAAATTAAACAACTGGTTTAATCACTTTCGTCACAAAATAGGCATGTCCTATTGGTCGCTGTCTCAATACTTGAAACACAAGGTTAAAAACGCAGTCTCGTTCATTACCAAGTTTGAAAATATTGTCACCGACGAAGCAAGACGACGTGGGTACGACGGCGTCCTGTGTGGGCATATTCACAAGGCTGAGATCCGCGATATCAACGGTATCTTGTATTGCAATGACGGCGATTGGGTTGAAAGCCTGTCTGCAATTGTTGAAACGTCTGACGGTGTTTTGAAGGTGGTGCACTGGCCTTATCGAACTAGTGAGACTCTCGACGAGCAAGAAAATCTGGCAGTGTCAGCGTAGGTTTGGTGGTTGATGTTCAACTTAGGGTAAGGCGCTGCGGTGTCACATGTCCAGCTCACACTTCAGGGCGAGCCGTCGCGACGGGAAGGTTTCTGACCACATTTCAACAAAGGGCGTCGCCCCGTTGTTGCAGAGTAACCTCTGAGCGCTCAGCGTCTGCCCGCGACATCAGTTGAGCCAAAATGTCTGTCACTTCGAACACTGCGCGATTTTCAATTTTCGAGACGGTGTCTTTATAGACAGGTAAGTGATCGAGTAGCGCCAATACCCCTTTTCGAATCGCGCGCAACGAGGGGATCACCAGACCAACCCCTCGCTCGCGTACCCAATTGGTGTTGTAACGCTCTTGAGGCATGGTCCAGGCATTGCCAAAGGTGATGACGGGCAAGCCCATATGTACAGCCTCACTTAAACTACTGGGCCCAGGTTTGCCGATGAAGAAGTCGCCGAGTTGCATGTAATGACTAATTTTTTGTGTATAGCCGATCACGACATGCCGCGCACTGGGTCTGAGTGCTGAGATTTTTTTGTTCAGCGTAGCATTCATACCGCACAGAAAAATCAGCTGAATGTCGGGTAAAGCTTTCGCGATTCGTAACATGTCTGTCGAGCCATGGCCGCCGAACATTACGATCCCAGTGGGCTTTGCTGGATCCAGTCCAAGTTCAAGGCACTCAGTTTCACGATCAATCTCTGGCTGCTCGTAAAAGGCTGGTCGCAAGATCATCCCAGAAGTGAGCGAAATCTGCTCATCCCTGTAGCCAGCAGCGCGCGCTTGCTCTGCGGCGTGCGCTGTGCCACAGACTAAGTGCTGTGCCTGATTTGGCTCGATCCAGAAGTGTGGTGGGTAGTCTGCCATATCCGTCAATACCGTAACAAAGGGTACGGTGGGCAGAGCGCTTGTGACGCTTTCGTATAACGCCTTGTTGAAATTGGGGATCAGAGATACAACGTGATCGGGTTGGGTATCGATCCAGTGCTGTTCTAGCTTTCGCACCATCGCGTTGTGCCCCATCTTAATCATCGCCTGAAACAGCTTGAGCTCGGTCGAGAGCCCTAGCGTTAAGCCGTGACGAAGTCTGAAGTTGTACAGGTCTTCTGGCGCACAGCGCATCACCTTGTTGAAACTCGCTTTTGGGTCTAACACTTCAAACAGGTTGACCAGGCGTACATTCCAAGGGCGACGCTCGAATTCAATGGCTTGCTGCAGGGCCAGTGCAGTTGCACGATGACCACCGCCTGCATTGAAATAAATGAAGTCAATAGTTTTGTTCATTGAAAGGTATCTTCATCCTTTCTTATGACAGGGTCATGACAGTGCACTGGCACAGAGCTGTCAGCGAGTGGATTGCGGGTGATCAAAGCGCCGGTCACCTGTCCAGTGATCGCCCTTCCGCTTAAGGCTTGTGGCGCTTGTGCTCAAGGTCTATCAGCTCTTGATAAACATCGGCACCTTCCATGAAATGCGTGAAGTTGTAATGCGCGTCAGCGTACTCGGTGCGTGCTTTACCTGTTTTTTTTGGCAGATTAGGATCTAGTTCAAGCATTTCCTGTCTCCAATCCAAAAATATCTTTAAAACAAAATTGTTCCATTCATCTTCAGTCGCATCACGGGTGTTACCCGAACAATAAGCCACCCAGCGTTTCTTTATGTTCATCTGTCACTCCTGGCATCAGGCTGCGAAGATGATGCTGCGGCGCAGCACCCGATGTTCGCACCATAGAGTACTCATTGAACATGCGATTTTTGTGACAA
>CAIZGG010000064.1 GCA_903932425.1 uncultured beta proteobacterium
ACAATCAAACCAGTACTAGTTTGAGTGACGATGCATGACATTGAGGTCACGCATTCATAGAGGGCGATTGGATCCACGAAGGTCTCCGAGAGGGTGGTGCGGTTGATACAGTCGCAGTGAAGCGGTTAAAGCTTCTTGGCAGAGTTCACACAAGCTGCGATGACGACAAGCTGTGGTTCACACAAGCTGCGGTTACGACAAGGCAAGGCCTCTGCTCGAACGTTCAGGCAGAGGCCTTTAGACCTCAGTGCAATACTCTCTGTGCGTTATGCCCAGCCTTTGCGCTTTTTCCACTCAGCTTCGAGTTCGTAGATTGTGTTCCAGTTACCGTTGACCTGATTGGTCATGTAGGGTTCTTTGTTGGTCAATGAACCATAGCCGATTGCGTAATTGACGACGGTGTTGTCTTCAGCGCGCATTGTCAGCGTGCCGTCCGCACCAAAGGGCGAGTCAATTTTCATACCGCGCATCGCTTCAGCAACTTTTTTACCGTCAGAGCTGTTTGCTTTTTTCATGGCTGCAGTCAAAAACTGAATGCCCGCAGCGTTTTGCCATGACCAGTTCAACGGCAATTCTTTGAATTTCGCAACATACGAGTCAGACCAAGCCGCATTGGCCGGTGTATTCGGAAAGCTCTTGAGGTAGCGATTGCCCGAGTGCATGTTGGGCGGCACGCTTTTGACTGTTGTCAGCACTGCGTACTCAGCCAAGTTAGGCGAGAAGAATTGTTTGTCTTTGAACAAGGCATAAATACCAGCCTGATCAATAAAGGAAATCATGTCGCCGCCCCACAAGCATGAGTAGACTGCCTGTGGCTTGCCTTGTAGCAAGCGGGTGATGTTTTCGCTGTAGTCTGCCTGAAACAGTTTTGGCCAAACTTCACCCACAACTTCAATGTCTTTGTTGAAGTGCTTCAGGTATTCAAAATACTCAGCTGTAGTATCGCGACCGTATGCATAATCGGGCGAAATGCTCATCCAGCGATTGAGTTTGAGTTCTTTTGCTTTTTGAGCGCTGTAGGCGCCGCCCGTAATCGCATCGTGGATGCCTTGGCGTGCCATACGAAAGGCAGTTGGCACCCGAAGTTTGGGGTCAGCAGTCAGTGACGAAGTCTCTGAACAGGTATGCACGACCATCACGCCTAAATCTTTTGCCACTTCGTGCACGGCAAAGGCGCCTGAAGATGCTTCTGCGTCCCAGATGATTTCACAGCCATCGCTGGTGACCAGTTCGCGCGCCACGCGTGCAGCTTCTTGGGGCTGACCTTTTGAATCGCGCACAACCATTTCAATCATACGTCCGCCCAAACCACCAGCGGCATTAAATTTTTCAACTTCGAGCATCACGGCATTGCGTGATGACAGCCCCAACATGGCCACACGACCCGACAAAATAGTGGGCATGCCGATTTTGATCGGTTTGTTTTGTGCCAATGAAATCGCAGGCAAGCCCATGGCGGCCAATCCGGCGGCACCTTGCAAAAGCTTGCGGCGCGAGGCCTGAACGGCGGTCTTTTTGGTCGTATTGCTCATGTTGTCTCCAAGTTTTAAATGCAACGCCCGACTTTAATGCAAGTCAAGGCATCGCGATATAAGGGCAAATCAGGATATGGAGATCCGGCAGACCGCTCGATAAGCCGCTCAATCCCAGGTATTTAGGGCAGGTAGTTTGATAATTCGATCAAATTTTCATCTGGGTCGCGCAGATACACCGATCTGATTTTGCCGACTGCGCCAGTGCGCTCGACCGGCCCAAGTTCGATCGGCACGCCTGCGGCGTTGAGTTCATTGACGATCTCATCTACGGGGGTCACCGCAATGAAGCACAGGTCACCCGAGCCTGCCGTGGGCGTCTTGGCTTTTGGGTCAAACATCTTGTCCACCTGATGCAAGTTGATTTTTTGTTGGCCAAACCGCAGGGCTTTACGGTCGCCTAAGAAAGTGATGACTTCAAAGCCCAAGATGCGGCTATAAAAATCGCAGGTGCGTTCAAGGCTGGCGACGGTCAACACAAGGTGGTCCAGATGGTCGATTTTCATTTTGTGATTGATCTTAGGAGTAAAAGTTTGGGTTGAGTTAGGTTAAGCGTTGATTGGGCTAGACTAAGCGCTAGATTAAACCAAGCTAGGGCGTTACTTATGTCAAAAGAAATTTCATTTCCGGTTGTGGGCTGTATCGGGTCAGAGCATCGCGACGCGGCTCAATATCATCAGCGCTGGTTTATCGTCGACGCACAAGACAGCTTGCTTGATGCGGCGCAATGCCCAGGGCTTGCCGGCGTTAGCACGGATATTCGTATGGGGTATTTGGTTTTACGTGCGCCGGGGATGCTGCGCATGGACATCCCGATGGATGTGATTGAAGATGACGACAGCGTGCGTAAAACGGCTCAGGTTGCAGGCCAGACGGTTGATGTGGTGGATGAGGGTGAAGTGGCGGCAGCCTGGTTCACCAATGTGACGGGTCAACCTAGCCGGTTGGTGAAAGTTCACCCTGAGGCAAAGCCGGTTATTTGGCCAGCTTAGTCGACGCACTCATGCCGGTGCTCAGGCCGAGTCAAGTGCTCGTTGGAGTGCCCGTTTAAACGTCTTTGTGCACTCAGTCATACTTATGCAGGCAGGCGTGTCAGTACGTGATATTTTTTGAGTAGTGCCTCTGCGCTTTCTTCAAACTCAGGGTGCACTTCGATACAGTCGACCGGGCACACGACTTTGCATTGCGGCTCTTCGTGATGCCCGACGCACTCGGTACATGAACTAGGGTTGATCAGATAGATCTCTGCGCCCATCGAAATTGCATCATTAGGACATTGTGGTTCGCACACGTCGCAGTTGATACATTCGTCGGTGATGCGCAGCGCCACCTTGTTTAGCTACCTAGCGGGGGCGTGATGCCCAGTTCGCGGCGCTCTTTGGCCTTGGCTTGTAACCAACGATCGACCGACGGGAAAACAAATTTACTGACATCGCCACCCAGTTCGGCGATCTCACGCACGATGGTGCCAGAGATGAACTGGTACTGGTCAGATGGGGTCATGAATAGTGTTTCGACTTCAGGCAGCAAATGACGATTCATGCCGGCCATTTGAAACTCGTATTCAAAGTCAGATACCGCGCGTAAGCCACGCACAATGACGCGCCCTTCTTGTTCGCGCACAAAGTCTTTTAACAAACCTGCAAAGCTTGCTACCTTGACGTTGGGGTAGTGCCCCAACACTTCGCGGGCAATTTCAACGCGCTCGTCAACCGAGAAGAAGGGTTTTTTGTTGCGGCTGTGAGCCACACCCACCACGACACAGTCAAATAAACTCGCCGCGCGACGCACTAAATCTTCGTGACCGCGGGTCAGGGGGTCGAAGGTACCAGGATAGATAGCAGTGATCATTTTTGCAATGCAGCAACTTGAAAGAGGTGATAGTGTACGGCCCCCGCGCGATCTTGGCGCAA
>CAIZGG010000065.1 GCA_903932425.1 uncultured beta proteobacterium
AGCCATCATCATGATCATCAACGGCACGCGTCAAACGATGGGGCTCTTTATTAGCCCCTTGAATACCTCGACGGGCCTGGGGATCGTCAGTATTAGTCTAGCCATGGCCGTGGGGCAATTTGTGTGGGGGGCTGCTCAACCGCTCGCCGGTATGATCGCAGACCGCCATGGTGCGCGTCCTGTGCTGCTAGGTGGCTTGTGCCTGACGATTCTGGGCACCGCACTGATCCCCCTGATGGGCTCAACGTGGGGGCTGATTTTTACCATCGGCTTTCTTTCAGCCGTTGGCAATGGTGCTTGTAGTTTTTCTATTTTGATTGGCACAGTGGCCAAGCGGATTCCCGCCGAGGCGCGGGGTAACGCTGCGGGCTTGATCAACGCAGGTAGTTCGATGGGACAGTTTGTCTTTGCCCCGATCACCACGAGACTGATTCAATCGTTAGGGTGGATGAACGCCATGTGGTCGTTGGTGTTGTTAGCATTACTTTCGCTTCCGCTCATCAATAAACTGACTAAAAATGTGACGGCGCCAGCAGCGCCACAGGGTGCTGGTACAGGGCTTGGGGCGGCAGTCAAAGAGGCTTTTAAAAATCCCAGTTATCTTTTACTGCATTTGGGTTTCTTTACCTGTGGTTTTCATATTGCGATGTTAGTCACGCACTTGCCCGGCGAGGTCGATCTGTGCGGTTTGCCGCCGGCCGTGGCGGGGTGGTCTTTAGGGATTATTGGGTTAGCGAATATTTTTGGCAGTATTTTTGTCGGCGCCCAAATCAATCGCTTCAAAAGCAAAAATATTTTGGCTGTGATGTATGGCTCACGTGCGGTGTTGATTGCGTTGTATTTGATGGCACCCAAAACTGAACTAACTTTTTATATTTTTGCGATTGGCTTAGGCGCAACCTGGTTAGCCACCGTACCCCCAACGGCCTCGATCGTTGGCAAGCTGTTTGGCGTGCGTTACCTGTCAACGCTGTTTGGCTTAACACTGCTGTCTCATCAGATTGGTGCTTTTTTAGGCGCCTATGTGGGAGGCTTGGTTTTATATTCTTTTGGCGACTATCAGTGGATGTGGTACGCCGATATTGCGCTATCTGGGATGGCTGCCTTAATTAACTTGCCAATCAAAGAGCCAGCACCTGTGGTGGCAACCGCTGCAGCCTAAGGCGTTACCTTCAACTTACAAAAGTCGTGTAACGCTTGGGCAAAGTCGGTTTCTTGCGCAAGCGTGTGATTCAGTGCCTGAGCCTGCTTTGACCATTGAACGTACGCCTGGCCGCCAAGTGCTTGTTCAATGCGTTTAGGCAGGTCGGTCGGGTGGATGTCTGCGTTCCAGAGGCGCAGCAAGTCTTGGATGTCAGCAGGTAAATTAGAAATTTTTAACCAGGCATCGAGCTTGACCAAATGCGTGCCCTCTGTTTGCGGATAAATTTGCCAAACAAGCGGTTTGCCTGACCAGACTGCACGAATAATTGAATCTTCACCGCGCACAAAATTCAGATCAGCCATCCATAACAGTTGATCGTATTCTGGCTGTGACACGAAAGGGATGCGTTCGATGTATACCTGCTGCAAAGGCCCCAGGCGCCCTGTGGCAAGCTCAGGGGCAATACCTTCCGGGATCAATACAACCGAGCTGCGCGAATCTGCGCAGAGCGCCTCAAGCAACTGCGCGACCGGTGCCTGTGGATAGCAAAACAAGGTGAGTAAGCGGGCAGGCTCGTTCTGAGCGTCGTGTTGTTGTTCAAATTTGCTGTCGCCTGCGCGAGGCGAGGCCGTTGGCAGAGGCTGCCACACGGCAAGTGCTTCGGCAGACACCTTTAAACCTTCGAGCATCCGCCTTTGTCCTGCGAAATTTTTTTGCCATTGGTTGCGTTGAGTGCACAAATCACGTTCGCGTAGCAGGCCACCCGTTTTTGCATTAAAACCCGGAAAAAAGAAGTACGAAGATAAACCGTCACCGCGTAACGAGGGCAGTCCGTGGCAGCCCTCAACCCAGGTTTCTGCGCTCAGGTATTCAAGGTTGAGCCACAGCGCGGGCCTGAGGTGCAACTGTGCAATGTAGGTGGCAGGCAAATCGCATGAAAAACTGCACAACACAAGCGGGTAGGGGATCAGGTCTGGCGCGGGATCGCCCCAGTAAATAATTTCAATGTGCTCGATGATTTGTTGCAAGGCTTGCAGATTGACGCGCGCTTCAAGGCGTTGAAAGCTTTTTAAATCATCCACCCATAAACGGATTGACCAGTTGTGATCGCGCTGTAATTGGCGCACCAGACGCCAAGTGACACCGATATCGCCAAAGTTATCGACGACTCGGCAAAAGACGTCGGCTTGCATGATCAGTGAAAGTGCGCGGGTGCCGTTTCAGCATCTTCGGGTAGTTCGGCATGTACCATTTCGCCCGAAGGATTTGGAAAATACGGCGCACCACAATCATCGCAGAACTCGGGGCTCAACATACTTGAGAGGCGCCGGATATCGGTAATGCCACACTCTTTGAGTAAGTTTGTGATTTCGTCGAGCGTTTCGATTGGTGCAGGTTGCCCCTCTAGAAGGGGTTCGTCTTCTTCGCGACCGTAGAGCGGCCACAGGCAACCGTAGACCACTTCAGTTTGATTTTTTTGCGTAAAACCAATTCGGTATTCTTCGACAGTACGCTCGCCACATCCAACGATCACTGCGCGCAGTTGACTGGCTTCAAGCTGTAGCGCACCTTCAAGCCAAACGACTGCCGACTTTACTGAGAGGGGACGAATTCGACGATCGGCTTCGCGGTTGCTGACGTAGTACGCATCAGGCACTAAAATTTCAAAGCCGCAGCCCGCCAACAGATTTGCAAAAATCGGCTGGGTATCTGCTGTCCACTTTTCGAGACACGCCTCGCGACCATCGCCAAGCTCGCTGGGCGTTTCTTGCCAGCGAAAGACTGCTGTGCCCTCTGGCACAGCAACGCCAATCGCAATGTAGCGGGTATCGGCCAACATGTTGAATGCGTCGGGTTCGTGATTGAGCTTGGGAGGCCCACTGGGTAAGTCTAAGGCCGTGGCACCGAGCTTATGCAGCCAATCATAGGTTTCGCAAAGCGTACGCGGCATCTGATCCAGGCTAATGAGCTGGGGCATCATTGCGATTCGAGCGCCAGTCGCCAAGACGTGTGTTTGTAAATGCCCGGCCAGAGTCTGAACGGTACTGTCGCTTAACGGCACTGCGGGGATGCTGTAGCGTGTCCAGGCCACTAACGGTGCAATCACAAGTAATACGTCAAAGCGTTGGCCATTTTTCTCAAGCACACATGACTCAGAATGCGTCTCAGCCTGTTCGATCAGTACTTCGTAGCCACCTAAGTTAGTGGTAGAAAGGTGATCCAGTGCTGCATCAAGCGTGGCATCGTTTCCGGCCCGCATGAGTTTATGTAAGGTGTTCGCGAGTTCGGTTTCCCAAAAGCGATCCTCAACCCGGCTACCTGAGTGATGCAAGGCGAGTGATAGAGTGACTAAGCGTGAAGAGTCGCGATTAAGTCGTTTTGAAGTAGAGGAAGCGCGAGCACGAGCCATAAAAATGTCGGAAACCAAAAAAGCAGCAATAAAGGGCTCTAGTGTAACGAACTATCTAGACGAGTCGAAGATTGTTCTCGCGATGAAGCGAAACACGGTATGACTTGTTCGTAATAGGCTGCTTCACTCAATGGAAGCTATGGTGACAGCCGGTTGAGCGCCACGCACGAAAAAACACCCGTAAATAAAAACCCCGTAAAGCCGGATGAGTGTCCAGCTCTACGGGGTGATTCAGATGAGCGAGGTTTTTAAACGACGCTCAGTGAAGCCTCAAGACGCAATCGTATCGGCGACGTCTTTGTAGTCAGCGATCTGATCAAAGTTGAGGTACTTGTAGATCTGGTCGCCGTTTTTGCTTAAGACGCCCATGTCTGTCAGGTACTCTTCTTTGGTTGGGATGCGACCGAGTTTTGAGCAAATTGCAGCTAACTCGGCAGAACCCAGGTACACGTTTGTATTTTTACCCAAACGGTTCGGGAAGTTACGTGTGCTGGTTGACATCACCGTTGCACCTTCACGCACCTGTGCCTGATTGCCCATGCAAAGCGAGCAACCTGGCATTTCTGTACGCGCGCCAGCAGAACCGAAGACACCATAGTGGCCCTCTTCGGTCAGTTGAGCAGCATCCATTTTTGTTGGCGGCGCAATCCACAACTTCACGGGCATATCGCGTTTGCCTTCGAGCAATTTCGATGCTGCACGGAAGTGACCGATGTTGGTCATGCAGCTACCGATAAACACTTCGTCGATCTTGGCGCCAGCAACGTCTGACAATGTTTTCACATCATCGGGGTCATTTGGGCAAGCGACGATTGGCTCGTGAATCTCAGCCAGATCAATCTCGATGATTGCTGCGTATTCAGCATCAGCATCAGGCTCAAGCAGTTGTGGGTTCTTAATCCAGGCTTCCATTGCTTGAATGCGGCGTGTGATGCTGCGCTCGTCTGAGTAGCCATTGGCGATCATCCACTTCAACATGACGATGTTGCTGTTGATGTACTCGATGACAGGCTCTTTGTTCAAGCGAATCGTGCAGCCTGCAGCTGAACGCTCGGCTGAAGCATCTGACAGTTCAAACGCTTGTTCAGCTTTCAGATCTGGCAAGCCTTCGATTTCAAGGATGCGGCCCGAAAAGATGTTCTGTTTGTTCTGCTTTTCAACAGTCAATAAACCCGCTTTGATGGCGTACAAGGGGATCGCGCTCACCAGATCGCGCAAAGTCACGCCAGGTTGCATCTTGCCCTTGAAGCGCACCAACACTGACTCAGGCATATCCAGGGGCATCACGCCTGTGGCAGCGGCAAAGGCAACCAAGCCAGAACCAGCCGGGAAGCTGATGCCGATTGGGAAGCGAGTGTGTGAGTCGCCACCAGTACCAACGGTATCGGGCAACAACATGCGGTTGAGCCAGGAGTGGATCACGCCATCGCCGGGGCGCAGGGAGATACCGCCACGGTTGCTCATGAACTGAGGCAACGAGTGATGTGTTTTGACGTCAACAGGTTTTGGATACGCTGCCGTGTGGCAGAACGATTGCATGACCAGATCTGCTGAGAAACCTAAGCAAGCAAGGTCTTTCAACTCGTCGCGTGTCATTGGGCCAGTGGTGTCTTGGCTACCAACTGAGGTCATTCTGGGTTCGCAGTATGAACCGGGACGTACGCCTTGACCTTCAGGTAAGCCACAAGCGCGACCAACCATCTTCTGAGCAAGTGTGAAGCCCTTTTTCGAGGCGGCTGGATTGTGTGGGAAACGGAACAGCGTCGAGGGTGGCAAGCCAAGCGTTTCGCGCGCTTTGCTCGTCAGGCCACGGCCAACGATCAGGGGGATACGG
>CAIZGG010000066.1 GCA_903932425.1 uncultured beta proteobacterium
CGTGTCGGTGGTTGGACCCACCGGCTGCGGTAAATCGACCTTACTTAATATCGCCGCAGGGCTGCTTACTCCTTCTAGTGGCTCCGTCGAGTCTTTCGGTGCCCCGTTAAATGGCATCAACAAGCGCGCGGGATACATGTTTCAAGGCGAGGCGTTGTTGCCTTGGCGTTCGGCACTCGATAACGTGGTTGCAGGCCTTGAGTTTGCGGGTGTCGAGCGTGCGCAAGCCTGTGAGCAAGGGCGCGAATGGATGAAGCGCGTGGGGCTGAGCGGCTTTGAAGATCGCTATCCACATCAAATGTCTGGCGGTATGCGTAAGCGCACAATGCTCGCTCAAACGCTGATTCGTGATCCTGACATTATTTTGATGGATGAGCCTTTCTCTGCGCTTGATATTCAAACTCGTCAGCTGATGGAAAATGAAGTGCTTGAGTTATGGATGGCCAAGCGTAAAGCGGTGCTGTTTATTACTCACGACTTAGATGAAGCGATTGCCATGAGTGATCGCGTCGTGGTGTTGTCTGCTGGCCCCGGCACGCACCCGATTGGTGAGTTTGTGATCGATCTGCCACGTCCGCGCGATGTGGCAGAGGTACGTATGCAAACGCGTTTTCTTGAACTGCATGCCGCGATCTGGGCAGTGCTGCGCGACGAAGTCCTGAAGGGCTACGCCCAGCAAAAGCGAGCTTGATATGTTGAATTTTTTAAAACCCACCTCAAAGCTATCGTTGCGTGTCTGGCAGATTGGTATTCTGATTTTGATCATTGGGGGCTGGCAGCTCGCCTCAGCTGATCCCAAAATCGCTTTCTTTTTTGGTAAGCCTCTTGGCGTCTGGGGCAGGATTTGGGATTGGTTTGTCGCGAATGGCGATATTTATTCACATTTAGGTATCACCCTAACCGAGACAGTGCTGGCGTTCTTCATCGGTACGACCTCGGGCTTGGGTATGGGCTTGTGGTTAGGCTTGTCGCCGATGGCCAGCAACATTCTTGACCCTTACATCAAAGCTTTGAACTCAATGCCTCGCGTGATTTTGGCGCCGATATTTGCCATGTGGTTCGGTTTGGGCATTTGGTCAAAAGTGGCGTTGGCTGTCACGCTGGTGTTTTTTATTGTGTTCTTTAACGTTTACCAAGGCGTGCGCGAGGTAAGCCCCACGTTGCTCGACAACGCGCGCATGCTCGGCGCCGATCGCAAGCAGTTGCTCAGGCAAGTGTATTTGCCCAGTGCGACCAGCTGGGTATTTTCAAGCCTGCATACCTCAGTAGGGTTGGCGTTTGTGGGGGCAGTGGTGGGCGAGTATTTGGGCTCTGCCGCCGGGGTCGGTTACCTGATCTTGCAAGCTGAGGGCACGCTTGACGTAAATACTGTGATCGCCGGTATTGTTGTTCTGACCGCCTGCGCACTGGTGCTGGACTCGATTGTCGGTATCATCGAAAAACGCCTCATGCGCTGGCAGCCTAAATCGGGTGAAACTGAAAAGCTTTAAAGCTTCAGTTGGTGATGCCTTGCCGAAAGGTATGCCCGAGGCGTTTGTATCTAACGCTGCGCTTCGATCAACGCATCAAGCTTGCGTGCGTCAGTCACAAACGCCCGAATCCCTTCAGACAATTTCTCGCTTGCCATCGCATCCTCGTTGAGCAAAAAGCGAAAAGCCTGCTCGCCTGAAGGAAGGCGTTCTGGCGCGTTGGCTTTTGCGTAGGCGGGGGTGAGACAAGGGCTCACCTCACCGTGTGTGTCACTCAAGTTCGCCAACAAGTCGGGGCTGATGGTTAATAAATCACAACCGGCGAGCGCCAAAATCTGCCCAGTATTTCTAAAGCTCGCGCCCATAATTTCAGTCGCGATGCCAAAGCTCTTGTAGTAACTGTAGATTTTTGAGACCGACAGCACTCCCGGGTCGTTGACGCCGCTGTTTGCAGCTTCGTTCCAGTTACTGCCTTGCTGCTTCTTGTGCCAGTCGTAGATCCGGCCCACAAAGGGCGAAATTAACTGAACCCGCGCGTCGGCGCACTCAACGGCTTGAACCAACGAGAACAACAGCGTCAGATTGCAGTGGATGCCTTCGGCTTCTAGTGCGCGGGCTGCCTGGATACCCTCATAGGTCGCGGCGATTTTGATGAGGATTCGGTCGCGACCGAAACCCGCAGCCTGATACAGCGCGATGAGCTGGCGCGCACGCTCGATGGTGGCGAGGGTGTCAAAGGACAGGCGCGCATCCACCTCGGTTGATACACGACCGGGCACGATATTAAGGATTTCTTTCCCAAAAGACACCAGTAACTGGTCAACCAGGTCACTCGTTGCTGCCTTTGGATTGGCCTTCACGCAGCGCTCAAGCATTGGACGGTAGGCGTCTTGTTGCACTGCTTTTAGGATCAGCGAGGGGTTTGTAGTGGCGTCGGTGGGTAGATAACGCCGCATGCTCTCAAAGTCGCCCGTATCGGCAACAACGGTGGTTTGGGTGCGAAGGGATTCGAGAAGGCTGGGCATCAGTTATACTTCCAAGGTTTGCTTACTAATTTTTAACGCTGGGGTTGATTGTGCTGCCGAATATATTTGATGAACTACGAGCCAAGCAAAACGCCCCCCAGTCAAAGCGTGCTAACGCAATTCTAGCGCTCGCCGACGGAACCGTCTTTAAAGGGGTTTCAATCGGGGCTGATGGCCAAACCGTTGCTGAGGTCGTGTTCAACACGGCCATGACCGGTTACCAAGAAATTCTTACAGATCCAAGTTATAGCGGTCAAATCGTTACCTTAACGTATCCGCATATCGGCAACACGGGGGTTAACCTCGAAGACGTCGAATCCACCAAAATTCACGCAGCCGGTTTGATTGTGCGCAACTGCCCAGAGCTGTTGTCCAACTTTCGCTCAACTCAATCGTTGCCCGATTATCTGAAAGCGCAAGGGATTGTCGCGATCGCCGAAATCGATACCCGCAAGCTCACCCGTATTTTGCGAGAGGGTGGTGCGCAAGGCGGCTGTATTTTGGTTGGTGACGATGCAGACCAGGCCTTAAAGCTTGCGGCCAAGTTTCCGGGCATGTCTGGCCAAGATTTGGCCAAAGTTGTTTCTGCCACCAAACAGGCTAACTGGACAGAGTCGACCTGGCAACTCGGCAAAGGTTTTGGCCAAAACAACAGCCAACTGCCCCACGTGGTGGCCTACGACTTTGGCGTCAAATCCAATATTTTGCGTTTGATGGCAGAGCGGGGTTGCCGTATCACCGTGGTTCCAGCACAAACAACGGCCGATGAGGTCTTTAAGCTCAACCCTGACGGCGTATTTTTGTCCAATGGGCCCGGCGATCCAGACCCGTGCGCTTACGCGATTGCGGCGACCAAAGTGTTTCTCGAGCGTAAGTTGCCGACCTTTGGTATCTGTCTAGGGCACCAAATTATGGGCTTGGCCCTTGGCGCCAAGACAGTCAAGATGAAAACAGGCCACCACGGCTCAAATCATCCGGTACAACACCTTGCTTCGGGTCGGGTATTCATCACGGCGCAAAATCATGGCTTCGCGGTGGATGCTCAAACCTTACCGGCTAATGCCCGTGCAACGCACGTTTCGCTGTTTGACGGCACCTTGCAAGGGTTTGAGTTAACTGACCGCCCTGCGTTTTGTTTTCAAGGGCACCCCGAAGCAAGCCCCGGGCCGCATGACATCGTTGTCTTGTTCGATCAATTCATGAGCCTGATGGCCAGCAACAAATAAAGAGTCACCATGCCCAAGCGTACCGACCTAAAAACTATTCTGATTATTGGCGCTGGCCCCATTGTGATTGGGCAAGCGTGCGAGTTTGATTACTCAGGCGCACAGGCCTGCAAGGCCCTCAAAGCAGAGGGCTATCGCACAGTGCTGGTCAACAGCAATCCTGCCACCATCATGACCGACCCAGAAACCGCCGATGTCACGTACGTCGAGCCCATTACCTGGCAAGTTGTTGAAAAGATCATTGAAAAAGAACGCCCTGATGCAGTGCTACCCACGATGGGCGGTCAAACGGCATTAAATTGCGCGCTTGATCTCGATAAGCACGGTGTCCTTAAAAAATACAACGTTGAGCTGATCGGTGCGAACGCGCACGCGATCGAAAAAGCCGAAGACCGTCAAAAGTTTAAAGTCGCCATGACCGCGATTGGTCTTGAATCTGCCAAATCAGGTGTCGCGCACTCGCTCGAAGAGGCCTGGGAAGTTCAGCGCCGTATTGGCGCTGAAATCGGCACGTCGGGCTTTCCGGCAGTCATTCGCCCAAGCTTTACTCTGGGTGGTAGCGGCGGCGGGATCGCGTACAACGCTGAAGAGTTCGAAACCATTTGTCGTCGCGGCCTCGAGGCATCGCCAACCAGCGAGCTGCTAATCGAAGAGTCACTGCTCGGCTGGAAAGAATTTGAAATGGAAGTCGTGCGCGATAGCGCCGACAACTGCATTATCGTTTGCTCGATCGAAAACCTCGACCCAATGGGTGTGCATACGGGTGACTCGATCACGGTGGCGCCCGCTCAAACGCTGACTGATAAAGAATATCAAATCATGCGTAACGCTTCGATCGCGGTCTTACGCGAGATTGGCGTTGATACCGGTGGTTCAAATGTGCAGTTTGCGGTCAACCCGCACAACGGCCGGATGATTGTCATCGAGATGAATCCGCGTGTGTCGCGTTCGTCGGCGTTGGCGTCAAAAGCAACAGGATTTCCGATCGCTAAGGTTGCTGCCCGTTTGGCAGTAGGGTACACCTTAGACGAACTGAAAAACGAAATCACGGGCGGGGCAACGCCAGCCTCGTTCGAGCCAACCATCGATTACGTTGTCACCAAGGTGCCTCGTTTTGCTTTCGAAAAATTTCCGACAGCAGACGCACGCTTGACCACGCAAATGAAGTCGGTAGGCGTAGTCATGGCCATCGGCCGCACCTTTCAATAATCGTTTCAAAAAGCGCTCCGCGGATTAGAAGTCGGTGTAGACGGCCTTAATCAAAAAACGACCGATCGCGAAAAGATTCAAATCGAATTAGGCGAG
>CAIZGG010000067.1 GCA_903932425.1 uncultured beta proteobacterium
AGACGCCAGGACAGATCACACGCCCCGCACCTGCCCTAGGTCAGCACACCACCGAGATTTTAGAATCTCTGGGTATCAGTGCTTCACAGCAGGCCGACTGGAAAGCGCGTGGTGTGATTTGAAGCAAAGTACTTTAGCAACGTGCTCTGAGCTTTAAACCCTCAGCTAAGGGTTCAAGCCGTACAATTTGTCAGGCTGATTGAACAACACGCCTACTAAACAACGTGTACTTCAAACTCGCCCAAGCCCGCGACGTGACCAACCATTTTGTCGCCTTTGACCACTGCACCTACACCCTCAGGTGTGCCACTAAAGATCAAATCGCCCGCCTTTAATTCAAACAGGCCCGACAAATACGCAATGCTTTCTGGGATGTTCCAGATCATTTGCGACAGATCGCTTGTTTGCTTTTGAACACCGTTCACCGACAGCGTGATACTGCCTTGGGACAAGGTGCCGGTCAGTGCACGTGGGTGAATCGGGCCGATCGGACCTGACTCATCAAAGCCTTTACCAACTTCCCAAGGACGGCCTTGTTTTTTGCATTCGTTTTGCAAATCACGACGTGTCATGTCAAGACCGAGCGCGTAACCAAAAATGCAATCGTTGGCTTGCTCAGTAGGGATATCAACCCCACCGCTGCCTAGCGCTACAACCAATTCCATTTCATAGTGCAAATTAGCTGTTTTAGAAGGATAACGAATTTGGCCGGGCTTGCCCGCAGGGATCGCCACTAAAGCGTCAGCAGGCTTACAGAAAAAGAAAGGATCTTCGCGACCGGTGAAACCCATTTCTTTTGCGTGCTCTGCGTAATTACGGCCCACACAATAGACACGACGAACCGGAAACAATTCATCGCTACCGACAATCGGCAGCCCAACAATACCTGGTGCTTCTACTGCATACTTACTCATATTTGAATCCTGATCTTTATAGTGACGAATTAACTTTTTGTATGATCGCCGGTACCTGAAGGGGTTGACGATATTGATGGTGTCGGATCGCCACCTTCAGCGGTAAGCGGGGCTGTTGACGAACTTGTGCGCTCGCCCCGCCCTAAACCCTGAGCAGCGACGGACGAATTTGACGTTTCTGGGTCTGTTTTAAGCCCTGCGTATCCTGACACGGCAGCCGGCTCGGCCAAGTGCGCGATCGGGGCGCTGTCAAAGTACTCGTCAAATTCACTGGGCGGTGAAGGCGTAAACGAATTTGTTGCTGAAGCGCGCTGCACCTCGGTGCCACCGAAGCTTGCGTTTGAACCAGACGCGCCTTGCGCCCAATCAACCGGAAATCCACTATCCGTTAAATAGGCTAATCCCTCGGCATGAAACACACCAGGGTCTGACTCAACATCTGCGGCAGGCAAATACGAGTCAGCCAACAAGACAGGTAAGGTCGTGCTAACCGCTGTTGCCAGACGCCACTGCGCGGCAGCTTCTTGCGGACGCTCAAGCTTGTCGAACAAACTTGCAAGCAACGCGTGCACACGCGCATCGCTGCGACGCGCCAGGCTACGCGTGAGGTACAGCTCGGCCTGGCCCCATAGCTGGCCCGACAAACAAAGATTGCCTAAGGTCGTCAACAACTCGGGTGCTTCAGGCGTCTTTTGCAACCAGGCTTCAGTTTTTTCGAGTCTACGCGCCACCTGAGCAGGCTCGCACCGAGCATAGGCTTCTAGCAAGCGAGGATCGAGGGCATTTTCAAGCGCAGCCTCGAGAATCTTTGAGGCCTCTTGTGGCTGCCCCGAAGCCTCGAAGGCAGCGGCACCTGCCAAGGCAACCTCGGGCAATATCCGTTCGTCAGGCTTGAGGTCTTTCCAGATCTTCTGCCAGTCACCAGAATGTAAGGTCTCACGCAGGCGAGCGGCTGCCGCAGTTTCAATCAGGGCTCGCGCCTCAATCGCCGGCAAAGCTTTGCGCCGGCTGAGCGTACGAGCCAACACAAACACCTGATCCGAACGACCCAACTGGCGATAGGCCCGCAACAACAAACGCAGAGTATGTACGTGGCGCGCACCGGCTTGCTGCAGCGGCAACAGCACATCAAGCGCTTGTTGGGCCAACCCTTGCTCTAGATACAAATCAGCCGCGGCGGTAGCCACTGCCTCGGTTAAACCAGTGTCTTGGCCTGCCCTGTCTTTGGCGAGCGCCAGTAGGTTGTCTCGCCTCAGGTACTCGCCCAGCGCATGCGCCGCACGCGCAGCCGATAAACCGGCTAACACTTGACGATTAGCACTGCGAGTCTGATCAAAGAGTTTCGTCAAATCTTTTTCGGCGTTGGAATAGCGCCCTTCAAGCAATTCGGTCCAGCCTTGTTCGAGCAATTCGTGATCACGCCGAACCTGCCTGCGACCGTGCCAGGCTCGCACCCGCATGGGGATGCCTGTGAACCAAGCCAATACACGTAAAGCAACGTACAGCGCGATAAAGCTCGCAACAAGTGCCAACACGGCGAACGCAAATGAAACCTGTATGCGCCACGTGTTCAACATAATCAGCACTTGGCCGGTATTTTCTCGAAGCGCGACGGCCAGCACCACGGCAACCGTCGTCAACAGCAGCGTCCAGAACCAAGTACGCATACTTAATCCTCGCTTTTGTTATTGGGCTCTTGCAAACGCACGGCTTCAAGTGCGGCGATGCTATCACTCATGTCAGGCAACGCTGCAGTAACCGGCACAGTCGCCAGTTCGCGCACCAGACGAAGAGCTGCAACGGTATCGACCGCCTTGGGGTCGTAACGTGCAACGACAGAGGCCTCGATACTAGAGAGTTCAGCGCGCCAGACCGAGGGCTGGTGCATCAACAACGCCATCTGCGCAGTCAATACACGGGTGCGCAGATTAGCGCGTAGTTGACTGCCTTGCTCGGGCGACATGAGTAACGCGCTAGCGTCCGTAACGCGCTGAATACTCACAACGCTCGCTAATTCTTTGGCGGCAAACACAGCCACTGCTTTAGACCATACAACGGCCTTACGCCAGGCTAGGCCCCACCAAGCCTGATCCGTGGTGGCCTCGGGCGAAACCGTTGCCGACGCACCCGATTGCGTCGCCTCAACAGGCAGGGCCGCAGTCGGTGCAACGCCCGCTTGAGCGGCCTCAGACTGCACAGCGCTGACTTGCGGGGCCGCTACAGAAATCGCAGCGACTTTAGGGACGGCGGCATCAGGCACCAACAAAGGCGCACGTACAAGTAAAGTAGCCAGTGTTTCAAGCCGCACAGACAGCGCACTGACGTCAACCAGAGGCACCGAGCGCAAGCGGTCAAGGTCTGCACTAATCGCGCGTTGAACGGCAGCAAAACGTGGACGATCGGCACGCACCAGCGTTGACAAAGCTGTTTCAAGTGCCATGACCGCATTGTTGACATTACTAGCCAAACGCAGCTGCTGGCTTGCCAGCGTCACAAGGCGATCAATGTCGTTCGCAAGCATCGAGTCTTCCATGCCCTTGTTGAACGTCGCCCAGGCCTCTTCAAGAACCTCAAACTGACTTTTAGATTCGGCCAGTGACCGCTGCAGTTCAACGATCAGTTTGGCCTGCGACTCGACCAAACTCAGCGCAAGTTTGGCCTCTCGTTTGGTTTCAATTAATTGAGCTGTAAAACCCTGCACTTGCGTGGCCACTTCGCGCCCGGCACTATCAAAGCGCTTTTGCGAAAACCAAGCCCCTACCCCGATCACAACGGCGAGCAACAAAAAAACAAGCATCAGCGTCACTGACCACGAGGGGCCCGTGCTTTTACGCCGAGACCGCGAAGAGTAGTCAGAGGTGGGTCCGGCAGCGGCCGCGACTGGTTTTGCCTGGTCGGCTTGTGCTGACGGCTGGGGTGTAGAGATAGGTTCTGTCATTTCGGTATTGTAGTCGTTGCCCCGCTTAAACGTGCATTTTCAATGCATTAAGTCTGTTTGAGCTGGTTAACAATTTGATCAAAACACAACACAATTGCCTCATCCTCAGGGCTCGCGACCGCGTGGCAGAGCTGCGCGAACTCTCGACCAAGGGCTTTACCCAGAACGGGACGCAAGCGCTCGTGCGTCAGGACAAACGCAGACTGTTCAAACCATGGCAAAAGCTTAAGCGCCTTCATCTTTTGCACGATGGCCTCGACACCATGGCCACTGGTCAACAGCCAAACCACTTGCGCCTGCGCGGCGGCCAGTTCCCGCAACGACCCGCAAAGGGGCTCTGGCCAAGAAGCGACCTCACGCTGATAAGTTTGCTGCACCGTCACGGCAATGCCCAAGGCGAGAAGCCTCTGGCTTAACCACTCGCGCCCATCTTGCCCGCGCAAAATCAAGACACTGCGTGGCAAGGTCTTTTGAGCAAGAATCAGTGGCCAAAGCGCTTCAGAGTCTTGTGAAGCTGCGCCCTGTGGGTGCAAAACCGTCAGCTCAGCACCAAAGGCACGCTTGATAGCGCCCGCAGTAACCGGCCCCATACAGGCAGTCTGAACACCCCGAGGCCAAGCGCAACCCTCAGGCAATTGATGCTTGTAACCTGCAACCGCCGCGCGACTCACGAAAACCACCAAATCAAACGCTTCAGGTCGGGGGCAAGGCTCGTGCTGAGCCTGCAAGGGAACGGAATGAATCTCGAGCGCCGGGCATTCGAGTATGGGCCAGCCCCGCTGAGTCAACACCTGCACGAGTGCTGTGTGACGCCCAGCAGGTCGAGTCAGGATTGCGGTGGGGTGCGCTTGTGACATGCGCCCTAAGGGGTGTTCGACTCAGATGCCACGGCCAGATCTGCCAAAATCACCGCTGCACCTTGTTCGCGCAACTCTTGGGCGACCCTCAGCCCCAGACTTAACGCCTCGGGCACCAACCCAGTCGCCTGTGCGCGATAAATAGTCGTGCCATCTGGGGTTGCAACCAGCGCCTGAATGGTTAAATGTTGCCCCTGTATTGCAGCATACGCCGCCAGAGGCACCTGACAAGAGCCACCCAAAGCCCGTGACACAGACCGCTCGGCTAACGCACAAGCAGTTGTTTCGTGACACGAGAGCGGCGCTAGAATTTCGAGCAGATCAGAACGTTGCTTTAAGATCTCGATACCCAAAGCACCCTGCCCGGCTGCGGGCAACGAGTCTTGTACTGACAGACGGTGGCGAATCCGCTGCGCCAAGCCCAGGCGTTCAAGGCCTGCAGCGGCCAAAATAATTGCTGCGTAATACCCACCATCCAATTTGGCCAGACGGGTATCTAAATTGCCACGCAAAGGCTCAATCTTGAGCGTCGGAAACCGAGCGCGCAGTTGCGCCTCGCGCCTCAGGCTTGAGGTACCCACCACGGCCCCCTCAGGCAAATCAGCCAGCGTCTCAAAGTGATTTGACACGAAGGCATCTCGACAATCTGCACGCGTCAGAATAGTTGACAGTTCAAAAAGCTCGGGCATGTCAACTGGCATATCTTTGAGCGAGTGCACCGCTAAATCAGCCCTGCCATCAAGCAACGCATTCTCTAGCTCTTTGACGAACAGGCCTTTACCGCCAACCTTTGACAGGCTGCGATCCAAAATCTCGTCGCCGCGGGTACTTAATTTCAGTAGCTCGACTTGCATCTCTGGGTACAAAAGACGCAAGCGAGACTGCACATGCTCGGCTTGCCATAGGGCAAGCCGGCTCGCACGCGTGGCAATCGTTAAATGGCGGGGTATCACGTAAAGACAGCCTTTAGCGAAGGTAATGAAAAATCACGCTGACAACAATCCCGATCACTGCAAGCAACAGCAGGCGTTGCAAAATTGTTTGACCGCGTTGCGGGGGCGAGGGTTGTGGCGTTGTCATCGATGACATCCAAAAAATTCGAATACCCTAATTTGAACACGGACAGCGAAAAAAAACCGACCTGCTTTAAAAGCAGGTCGGCGCTTGGTGCTTAAAACGTTGAAGTCTACAGAACTGATTTCAACAACTTGCCCATTTCAGAAGGATTTTTGGTTGTGCGGATTCCGCAAGCTTCCATGATCTCAAGCTTAGCGTCGGCCGTATCGGCGCCACCAGAAATCAGTGCACCCGCATGACCCATGCGCTTACCTGCAGGCGCTGTGACGCCAGCAATAAAGCCAACCATCGGCTTTTTCATGTTCTCTTTTGCCCACAAGGCCGCGTTGACTTCATCGGGACCACCAATTTCGCCGATCATGATGACGGCATCGGTATCAGGATCTTCGTTAAACAACTTGAGCACATCGATATGCTTCAAGCCATTGATTGGATCGCCACCGATACCAACCGCACTCGACTGACCCAAACCGAGTTCAGTCACTTGTGCCACGGCTTCGTACGTCAGAGTACCCGAGCGGCTCACGATGCCGACACGGCCCTTACGATGAATGTGACCTGGCATGATGCCGATTTTGATCTCATCCGGAGTAATCAGACCTGGGCAGTTGGGCCCAAGCAACAGCGTTTTGCTGTTCATTTGTGCCATGCGGTACTTGATTTCAAGCAAATCGCGAACAGGGATGCCTTCAGTGATACAAATCACCAAATCTAGTTCGGCTTCGATACCTTCCCAGATTGCGGCGGCAGCCCCTGCAGGAGGCACATAGATCACCGAAACGTTGGCGCCGGTTTCTGCCTTAGCATCTTTGACTGAGGCAAAAATCGGAATCCCTTCAAAATTTTCGCCGGCTTTTTTAGGATGTACACCCGCCACAAAAGCAGCTTCGCCGTTGGCATAGGCCCGCGAGGTGCGCGTATGGTATTGACCGGTTTTACCGGTAATACCTTGGGTAATGACTTTTGTATCTTTATTTATCAGAATCGACATATCAGTATCCCTGGCAGAATTATTTAGCCGCCGCGACAACGCGGGTTGCGGCATCAGCCATTGTGTCGGCGCTGATGATAGGCAGACCCGAATCGGCTAGCATTTTCTTGCCCAACTCTTCGTTGGTACCTTTCATGCGAACCA
>CAIZGG010000068.1 GCA_903932425.1 uncultured beta proteobacterium
CTAAATCCTGCAGCGTCGTGGCCATTTCCTACGGGTGGCCGTCCCTGAGCTTGATAGCGAAGGTTTAGCAAGTTCAAACCGTCCGGTTCACCGGACGGTTTTTTTTGCCTCAACGCTCAAGTACTCAACTTGCGCCACAACCCCCAGAAGCTGCGATAATGACACCGAGGCGTCGCCTCTCGATTGTCAGCCATCTAGCTTGCGTTCCTTGCGAGTCATTTACCGGAGTTGCCACATGCTTGGCGAAATCCTGCGCTTTTTACTTGAAATTATTTTTTCTCTTTTAGGTGCAGCCTTATTGGCAAGAGCCTGGATCTACGCGGTCAAGCTTCACCCCTTCAATCCTATGTCGCAAGCAATACATCAGGCGACAAACTGGCTCGTGCAACCACTGCGCAGTCTGATCCCCTCGGGCAAAGGCTTCGATGGCGCTAGCCTGGCCGGGGCTTTTTTAATTGCCGTGGTTTTTCTATCTTTACTTTGGCTGGCTTCAACGGGCAGCATGCTCAGCCCAAAACTGATTCCGGGCCTGCTAGGCGCGGCTTTGGTGACCGTTGCCCGCTGGGCACTGAACCTGATCGTTTGGTTAACACTCATCCAGGCCGTCTTGTCGTGGATTAATCCGCTGGCACCAATCATGCCAGTACTGCGCACATTAACCGCACCACTACTTGAACCGATCAAACGCATCATGCCTAATCTGGGTGGCCTTGACCTCTCGGCCCTCGTGCTTTTGATCTTGGCTCAAATCGCCATGATGGTCTTAAATCGCGTCAGCTTTTCATTACTCGGGATTTGACGGTGCGGGCAAGTGCACTCAACGCACGCTTGAGGGTTGCGCCAAGGCGCGCACACCCAATACGCTGGCTCGCAAGCTTGGCCTGCACACTTATTTTGTGGGGCTCAGCGGCATCGCCAGGGTGCGCGCAATCTTTGCCAACGATTCCTCTGCGCCCGACCTTAACGCCGGCCGGTAGTACTGGCACAAGCCAAGCCGCAGGCTCTCCCGCGCAGTCACCTGAGCGAAGTGCCACTGACATCGATGCACAACAGCAAGAGATGCAAACGCGTCTGACCGCGACCCAAAGCGATTTAGCCAAAGCGCAAAACGCTTTCAAAGAGGTCAACGCGCTTGATCCTGCTGCCCTTACAAGCGCGAAACAGAATCTTGAAGACCTGGCGCATCAAAGTGACGCGTACATTCAAATTATTGACAACCTCAAAAATCTACGCCGGTTAAGCGATAAGCTCGAAAACGCCCGCAAGGAGAGGCTTGCCTGGCAGCCTCCGGCTGGCTCAGCCCCCTGGGCGCTCGCAGTCGCCGACGACTTACAGTTTGAAATCATGCGCTGGCAGGCGCAGATTCAACATTTAACTCAGCGCCGCTCGATTATTGATGAGCAACTGACTGAACTCAAAAAATCACGTGCGGCTGTTGAGGCTGAATTGCGCCAAAGCATGCAAAGGCCTTCGGGGCTCGCAGCGCTTACGACGCAGGCCAATAAGCCCTCAGCAGCAATCGAACGGCGTCTGACTCGAATCAATCTCGATCTGATCAATTTTTCGGTGGATAGCGACACCATCCTGGTTGAGCAGTCCACCGCTGCGTTGGTGCTTGCCTCACTGAGGCAAACCTGGGATTTTTATCAACATCGGTTTAGCTTTTCAGCAGACGACTTTAAAAAAATTCGTGTTGGTATCGAGAAGGCTATCGACCAACTTCGTACTCAAGAGCAGCAAGCCAGCGGACGGATCAACCGAACGCTCGAACAAGCGGCCTTGGCGAAAGCTCAGCTCGAGAAGCTTGAAAGCACGCCTAATGTTGACGGCGACTCAGTCGTTGCTGCACGACGCGGCTGGCGGACCGCTGATGCACTCGCGGAGGCCTCGTTAGTCGAGCGCGAAAAATATCGGACACAGATTGATTTGAACTTACTGACGATACAGCTCTGGGAAATTCGTCAAAAACTGTATTCAAACGCTGATATCGCAAGCGACCTCAGTGACATGATGCTCAGGCAACAAACCCTGACTAAGCAACTCGCTCAAGGCTCGGCTTACCTGACACAAATCATCGCAGATAAAGCACAAACAGCGTTCGACCTCGGCACTCAGTTGCAGCAGGCGACGAACGCCGCGGAAAAAAACTTTTTGAACGGGTTGCTCACAACAATTTCACAACAAATCGATACCACGCGTAACCTTTATGTAGCGATTGGCCGCGTGCATCAATATCTGCAGATAGTCGGCGCTGAGCTTGAATATGCTGACGCAAACAAGACCTTAACCCAACGCTTTAAAGCTGCGCGCGCAGTTGTGGTCGCGCTCAGCAAAGACATCTGGCATTACGAACTCTTTGTCATCGATGACTCTGTCTTGGTAGATGGCCGCGAGATTAAAACTAAACGTGGCATCACGATCGGAAAGACAGCCGGCGCCATCATCATTCTGGTTTTGGGTTTTAGCCTGATCTCTGGTTTGATTCGCCGCACGCTGGCCTTGGCCGTACACAAAGCGAATCTGGGCCTCACTAAGTCTGTTGTATTGGGGCGCTGGCTCACACTGGTTGCGGGCTTCACGCTGATTGTGACCGCCTTGGATCTTGTCGATATCCCACTAAGCGCCTTTGCCTTTTTAGGTGGTGCCTTAGCGATTGGCGTAGGTTTTGGCACGCAAAATATTTTAAAAAATCTGATCAGTGGTGTGATGCTTTTGATTGAAAAACCAATTCGTATTGGCGATTTGGTTGAGATTGATACTGTTTTGGGTACGGTCACCTCAATCGGTCTGCGCTTTTCAACTGTTCATGGCCCGCAAGGCAACGATATTTTGATCCCAAATAGTGTTTTGGTTGAACAAAAACTTATTAACTGGACATACTCAACACCGAGCGCGCGCAAAGATGTAAAAGTCACAGTGGGGTATCGCTCAAATGTCGAGACGGTTCGCCAGATTCTTGAAGAGGCTAGCAAAAGCGAGCCTCACGTCTTGGGCACGCCCGCTGCGCTCATTACTCTTGAAGACTTTGGCGACAACGGCTTAGTGTTCAACCTGCGATTCTGGGTGTCTCTGCAATCTGGCATCCCCGTCAATGAGGTGCAGAGCAATCTGCGGCTCAAAATTCTGCAAGCCTTTGAGCAGGCCGGGATAGAACTACCGTTTCCACAAAGAACCTTGATGTTCGATAAAGAAACACCGCTAGCTGTCCATGTGCATCCCAAAGCGGCACCAACCTCGGGTACACCTTAGTACCAGATACTAGGCAACAAGGCACCCCGCGCAGGGCAAGCGTCGCACACATCACACAACGCTCACACAACGCTGCGAGCGCGCCCTGCTTGTGAGCCCAGATCGTCAGACTACTGGCCAGACATAGGTGTGACCCGCGTTGGGCCGGCGCCACTCACGACTTGCACACGTTGATTCAGCACCAAAGGCACATCGGCCTCTTGCGCAATCACACGCGTCTCGCCGTTATCTAAGCGAACAGTGATTTCAAGGCCGTCTTTTTTACCAACTTTGTCTTCTATGGCATCACCAGCTAACGCGCCCAGGATCGCGCCGCCCAGCACGGCGAGCGTGCGGCCCGTACCACCGCCAATCGTACTACCCATCACGCCACCTACCGCGCCGCCAGCAACGACTCCAGCACCAGAAGTGTGATCGTTTTGAATCGTGATTGGACGAACGTTCACCACGGTACCATTGCGCACGACTTGGTCGCGTTGCGCTTGCCCATAGGTGTAAACATTGGCTGACGCACTGGGCTTCGCGCAACCAGACACTAAGGCAACGCTGGCGAGCAAGGCGACGCCAAGCGCCACGCGCACACGGCTGGTAGACACAACGCATAAAACTGAATTCATAACAACACTCCAAAAATTTTCAATACCCTAGCCTGGTAAGTGGCTACCGTAGTGAGCGTGCAACAGCGTATCAATTTCTGCTCGCGAAGGCGCATGGTTTTGGGGCCCGCGTGATGCAATTTTAATTGAACCCATTAAATTGCCTAGCTTACAGGCTTCAAGCCAAGTCCAGCCAAGCGTCAATGCATAGAGCAAGCCACCGCGATGTGCATCACCACAACCAGTTGGATCGAGTACTTCTGCAGGGATCACTGGCGCAATGTGATGTTCTTGCCCCTCAGTGTACAGAGTGGCACCGCCGGCACCTCGGGTCACGACCACTGCCTGCAAACCCTCAGCCAATTGTGCAATCGTTTTGCCGGTGCGTTGTTCAACCACACTGGCTTCGTAATCGTTCACCGTAAGTGCCTGCGCAAGTGCAACCATCTCAAGGATGTCTTTTCCGTCATACAACGGCATCGCCTGACCTAGATCAAAAATAAACGGTGTCCCCTGCGCATGTAAGCGCTTCGCATGGGCCATCATACCCGCCTTAGAATCAGGAGCAACGATCGCCCACGCGCCTTGATGACCCGTTAAATCGTTTTCGGCAGAGCGATCCATCGCGCCAGGGTGAAAGGCGGTGATCTGATTGTCATCTAGATCGGTCGTAATAAAACATTGCGCCGTTAGGGTATCAGGCAAGCTTTGAATCATGCTGGTATTGATGCCAAGTTGCTCAAAGCGCTGAAGGTAATCAGTAGCGTCTTCCCCTACCGTTGCGACAGGTACTGGATGACCGCCAAGCAACTTCAGGTTGTAAGCGATATTGCCTGCACAACCGCCGAACTCACGGCGCATTCTGGGAACCAAAAATGACACGCTCAAGGCATGAATGCGATCAGGCAAAATGTGATCTTTAAAACGACCGTCAAATACGGCAAGTGTGTCAAACGCCACTGAACCACAAATCAATACGGGCTTGGTCATACAGGTCTCTTAGGGAAAAAATAGATTAAGTTGAAAACCGCTAATTTGCAAATCAGTGACAACAATCGGCACACTGAGGTGCACTTCTTGATTGGCGTTAAATGGTTTGGCCACCAGAGATTCTGGCAAATACAACTCAGGGCCCAGCAGCTTTCTGACGACCACAGTTCCTGAGGCATCTTTGAGCTCGACAGCGATATGCGGCCAAGGCTGAATCTTATCGTTGCGGTTGCGCATCGAAAACTTAAGCGTCAATTGACTGGACTGCCCTTCGGCCTGCCCCGCAGCCACTTGTTCGAGCGCAGTGGACTCGACCGTTATACGCTCAAGGTGTCGTACAAACGATACCTCGCATCTTAATTGAACGCACGCTAAACGCGCCATCGGCAGCAAACTCGGCACGCGAGTCACTAACTCGTTGCGATACACATAGGCCAGTTGCATCAACAAAAGCACACCAGCCACCAACACCAAGAGCGTCCAGAGCGCGCGGCGCAAACCATCAAGAGGCGTCTCGTCGATTAAAAAATCAGGGGTGCCGTGCTTGGACGACGGTCGAATATCGTCGCGCAACCTTGCCTCACCTTGCACCCGCAGCATCGGCTCGCGCCCCAGGGGCGGTTCACGCTCAAGAGTAGGCTCGCGTCCAAAGGTCGGCTCGTGCTCAAGGGTCGGCTCGCGCTCGGACCTCGGCTCAGGTCCGCGTGACGGCTGCGCTTGATAAAAAGACGGCTCGGGTTGTATGGCGGTAAAAGGCTCTTCGGGTTCGTGATCCAGCTCTGCGCCAGTTTGCGCGCGGCGCCGCAGCACCGAGGGGGCGCTTGGTGCCTGCACCGGTGCTCGCGCGGGCTCTTGCACAGGCTGTTGCAGAACTAAGCGGTGAGGCACACGATTGAAACTACTCTTGGCGTGAGCACTCGATTCGCGCTGCGGAGGTGCACCAAGCTGCTCGCTAGCAACTTGAGCACTTGCCCCTGAAGAAGAATCTAAAGACTCGCGCAAGTGTGCCGCGCGTTGCGTGAGTACAGGCAACTGACTTTCAAGCGCCGCCTGGCCATCAAAAATATGCGTGCAATTGCCACACCGGACCAGTCCATCATGCACGCGCAACTGCTCGAGCGACACCATAAAGTCACTTTGGCACTTTGGACAACGCGTGACAAGACTCATTGAACAGCCTCAGAGATCGACGCACATATTAGAGCTAAGTTCGGACGCAAAAAAGTCAGGATTTTTTGCCAGACAGACATACCCAGCCATCGCGCGCCTGCCAGACTGACAACGCCAACCACGGCGCGTACGCGGCCGCAACCTCTTGGGCCTGCCGCTCCAGAACACCTGACAGAATCAATTGTCCCCCCGAACGCACACGCCCTGCAAGCATTGGCGCCAACACTTTTAGAGGATTAGACAAAATATTGGCGACAACCACGTCAAAATGACCGTCCAACAAATCATCAGGAAGCATCGACTGCACCTCAACGTTGTTGGCCTGAGCATTGTCGCGCGTTGCCTGCACGGCCTGCTCATCGATATCAACACCCGTCACGTTGCCCGCGCCAAGCAGCACCGCTGCAATCGCCAAAATACCTGAGCCGCACCCGTAATCTAGCACCGAAGAACCCTTCGGCAATTCGTCAGCCAACCACTCTAAACAGAGGTGCGTCGTGGGATGACTACCGGTACCAAACGCCAGACCAGGATCAAGCTGAATGGCGATCCGGTTAGGCTCGGGTGCCAGGGGCATTTGATCAGCATGCCAGCTTGGAACAATCAAAATCCGGGCACCTACGGTAATCGGACCAAACTGCGATTGCGTCAGACGCACCCAATCTGCATCGGGCACTTGTCTGAGATGCCAAGCAAGCTCAGCGGTGCTATCAAGATCGAGCCGAGCGGCCGCGAGCAACTGCTCGGGGTCGGTGCCGTCGGCCAACAGTACGATGACTCGATTGCGGCTCCAGGCTTGTGTGTTTGGTTCGCTACCGGGCTCGCCAAATAAAGGCTGCTCATCATCGGTGTCTGAGTCAGCATCTTCAACTGACACCGACAAGGCACCGCATTCGAGTAAGGCGTCAGACAGCGGTTCAGCTAAGGCACCCGGACACAACAACACCAATTCACGCATGAGAGTTTCCGTTAGCGAGAGGCTAAAAATCTATCTAACTTAAGGGTCAGACGTTCAAGCTTGCGATGCCAAGCGCCTGCAAGGCTAGCCGACCCAGCACGTGCAAGCGCGTGTGGCAACGCGTCTTTAGGGACGCGCGGCAAGTTTGTGTTCAAGATAATGGATGCTTGTTCCACCGGCCATAAAACGACTATCCACCATTAACTCGCGATGCAGAGGAATATTGGTTTTAATTCCTTCGACAACCATTTCAGATAACGCGATGTTCATACGCGCAACGGCTTGCTCGCGGGTATCGCCATACGTAATCACTTTAGCAATCATCGAGTCGTAGTGCGGCGGCACAAAATAACCGTTAAAGACATGAGAATCGATGCGCACGCCAGGGCCGCCAGGGGTATGCCAGTTTGTGACTCGGCCAGGACTTGGCACAAAGGTAAACGGGTCTTCAGCGTTAATGCGGCACTCAAGCGCATGGCCTTTAAAACTAATGTCGCGCTGGCGCAGAGTGAATTTTTCTCCAGCGGCAACGCGAATCTGCTGCTGTACCAAATCAATGCCGGTGATCAACTCAGTAACCGGATGCTCAACCTGTATGCGGGTGTTCATCTCGATAAAATAAAACTCATCGTTTTCGTACAAAAACTCGAAGGTTCCAGCGCCACGGTATTGAATTTTGCGGCACGCCTCGGCGCAACGCTCGCCAATACGTTCGATCAACTTTCGGGCAATGCCAGGGGCAGGCGCCTCTTCGATGACTTTTTGGTGGCGACGCTGCATTGAACAATCGCGCTCGCCCAACCAAACTGCGTTACGGCCGCCATCGGCCAATACCTGGATTTCGATGTGGCGCGGATTTTCAAGAAATTTTTCGAGGTAAACCTCGGGATTATTGAAAGCTGTTCCGGCTTCGGTTTTAGTCATCGCAACCGAGCTCAACAAGGCGGCCTCGGTGTGCACGACCCGCATACCGCGACCACCACCACCGCCAGCGGCCTTGATGATGACCGGATAACCGACCTCAGAGGCTAAGCGCAGAATTTCAGCAGGGTCATCGGGTAGGGCACCAGGCGAGCCAGGCACCACGGGTACGCCGGCTTCAATCATCGCTTGTTTGGCGCTGACTTTGTCGCCCATTAAACGGATCGATTCAGGACGGGGCCCAATAAATACGAAACCACTTTTCTCAACACGATCGGCAAAGTCAGCGTTTTCGGATAAAAATCCATAGCCGGGGTGAATCGCCTCAGCATCGGTGACTTCGGCCGCCGCGATAATGGCCGGCATATTCAAGTAACTATCACGCGAAGCAGCGGGGCCAATACACACTGACTCATCAGCCAGGCGCACATATTTCGCCTCGCGATCAGCCTCAGAGTGTACGACCACAGTCTTGATACCCATTTCGCGACACGCACGCTGAATGCGCAGCGCGATTTCGCCACGGTTGGCGATCAGAATTTTTTCAAACATGTCAGACAATCACAAAAAGCGGTTGGCCGTATTCAACGGGCTCACCGTTTTCGACCAAGATCTCGGTGATCACGCCAGACTTGTCGGCCTCGATTTCATTAAGCAACTTCATCGCCTCAATGATGCAAAGCGGTTCGCCTTCTTTAACTGTTCGGCCAACTTCGACAAACGCGGCAGAACCCGGATTTGCCGCACGATAGAAGGTACCGACCATTGGAGCCTTGACCGTATGCCCAGCGGCAACCGGAGCCACCTCGGGCGCCGCGCCGCTCGGTACACCCGCCGCGGGGGCTGCAGGAGCATAGGCAGGTGCTGCGACCGGAGCACTGTAAGCGACCGGGTGCTGTGCTTGCGAGAACTTAACGATGCGGACCTTGCCTTCGCCCTCGGTGATTTCGAGCTCGGCGATGCCAGATTCGGACACGAGGTCGATCAAGGTTTTGAGTTTTCTAAGATCCATGATGATATTTCCGTAAAGTTCCAGATTGAACGACGCGAAGCCTGACAGGCCTTAAACCGTTTGCGAAGACTGCACAGCAAACCGAAGAGCGGCTTCGTACCCATAGGGGCCTAAGCCCACGATAACCCCCACCGCTAACTCGGACAAGTAAGAGTGGTGGCGAAAAGTTTCACGCTTATAAACATTTGACAGGTGCACCTCAATAAAAGGTACTTTGACCGCAGCCAAGGCATCTCGAATCGCTACACTCGTATGTGTGTAGGCACCTGCGTTGATCACTATATAGTCGGTACCGTCAGTGCGGGCAGCCTGAATGCGATCAACGAGTTCGCCTTCGTGATTGCTCTGATAGGCCATGAGCGTCACGCCCAAACTGCTTGCAACGGACGTGAGATGCGCCTCAATCTGAGCCAAGGTCGTGTGACCATAGAGGTGCGGCTCGCGTAACCCCAGCAAGTTTAAGTTCGGACCATTCAAGACAAGAATGCGTTGCGCCATGCGTAAGGCTCGGTAATTGAGAGGCAAAAAGTCGAACGACCAGCGATCGAAAAAAGATAAACCAACTAAACAGAGCGCATTTTTACGCTAATTGCTGCGATTTGTCTATCTACGTCTTCGATTTGGCAACGAGACGGTCAACGCGCTGTCGCAAATCGACGGGTTCAACCTGACCAAGAATTGAATCGAAAATGCTGCCATTTGCATCGAATAGCAGGGTAAAAGGCAAGCCACCCGCACTATTGCCTAACTCGCGAACCATCGCAATACCTGCATGACCGGCAACTAACAACCGATACGATACTGGTAGTTTAGCAACAAATTGAGCGATGTTTTGTGCCGTATCGATGCCAATGCCCACAAATACTATTTCAGGCAGCTCTTTGGCCATACTATCGAGATAGGGCATCTCTTGAACGCAAGGCGCGCACCAGGTTGCCCAAAAATTGACCACAAGGGGCCGGCCTTTTAGCGCGTTAAGTAAAAACTCTTGGCCATCGAGCCCAGGCAGCCGCGAATCATACAGAGCCCGTGGATTGGGCTGCGCACGCACGGACTCAGCTGACACACCCACCGAGCGGTTTGCAGCGGGCGCCGAACGTGACGAGGCACGCCAAGCAGCCCAGCCTGATACTGCCATCGCAGCCAAGCCGCCTAAGCCCAACAGAACAGTTCGTCGTTTCATAGCGTGCATCATACCGTCTCACTCTACAATGCGGCGGGGAGAATTGTCATGCATTTGCACATCTTAGGAATCTGCGGCACATTTATGGGCGGGCTCGCGCTGATCGCACGCTCGGCGGGCCACCGCGTCACGGGGTGCGATGCAGGTGTCTACCCACCCATGAGTACGCAGCTACAAGAACAAGGCATCGAACTCCTCGAAGGCTTTGATCCTAGCCAGCTTGCACTCAAACCCGATCTCTTTATTGTTGGCAATGTGGTGTCGCGTGGCAACCCCCTGATTGAAGCGATTCTCGAGGCCGGTCTTCCTTACATCTCAGGGCCGCAATGGCTTGGCCAAGAAATACTACAGGGTCAGCACGTATTGGCGGTCGCGGGCACGCACGGCAAAACCACGACCAGTTCGATGCTGGCCTGGATCCTGCATCAGGCAGGGCTCGAACCAAATTTTTTAATCGGCGGCGTGGCCCCTGGACTTGAGGTGTCGGCACGCTATCAGCCGAAAAGTTCATTGTTCGTGATCGAAGCCGATGAGTACGACACGGCTTTTTTTGATAAGCGCTCAAAATTTGTGCACTATCGGCCACGCACTGCCATTCTGAACAATCTTGAATACGATCACGCGGATATTTTTCCGGACTTAGCTGCGATCGAAACTCAATTTCATCACTTGCTGCGCACGGTGCCTCGCAACGGC
Source organism: uncultured beta proteobacterium (assembly GCA_903932425.1). Classification (GTDB taxonomy): domain Bacteria; phylum Pseudomonadota; class Gammaproteobacteria; order Burkholderiales; family Burkholderiaceae_B; genus Zwartia. The sequence continues at coordinate 10,776 of CAIZGG010000068.1, forward strand.
CTGGTGCTTGCCCCCGCGCAGGACGAAGCCTTAGCACGCGTGCTGGCACGCGGTTGCTACAGCAACCTCATCACGACAGGGCAGGCCTCGGGTTGGCATACTCGCAGCGCTGAGGCCACCTCGTTTGACGTTTTCAACGGCACACAAAGGCTAGGGCGCGTCCAGTGGACGCTGACCGGCGCGCACAACCAGCATAATGCCTTGGTCGCAATACTGGCCGCCGAGCACGTTGGCGTGCCACCGGCCCAAAGTATCGAAGCGCTTAGTCAGTTTGCCGGCGTCAAGCGGCGCATGGAAATTCGCGGCACGGTTAACGGCGTAACCGTCTACGATGACTTTGCTCACCACCCTACAGCGATTCAGACAACGCTTGAGGGCTTGCGTGCCAAAGTGGGAAGTGGACGCATTGTGGCGGTGCTTGAGCCACGCTCAAACACCATGAAACTTGGGACGATGGCTGCCCGCTTGCCCTCAGCGCTTGCCGCTGCCGACCTCGTATTCTGCTTTGGGCAAACCGAGGGCAAACAGGCGCTCGGTTGGGATCCCGCGCAGGTGCTCGCCTCGTTAGGCTCGCGCGTGCAAGCCCACACCCAGATCGATGGGCTGGTTCGAGCAGTTGCAACTCAAGCCCGAACAGGCGATCACATCGTTGTGATGAGCAACGGCGGCTTTGGCGGCATTCATACCAAACTCCTTGAAGCACTTGCGACGACACAGGCTTAACCCGCTCGCCTGATGACAGCTCGCTTCAATCTCAGCGAGCGCTTTTAGTTTTAACCGGAACACCGCATGTACGTTTTATTTGAAGAAGATGGCGCCTTTAAAACGGGTCATATCCTGTCCGAGGCAGACGCCGCCCTACAGGTCGAATCCAGCACAGGCAAGCGCAGCAAAATCAAGCGCAGTAATTGCCTGTACACCTTTACGACCCCGGCACCTGAGGCCTTACTGAGCCAGGCCGAAACGCTCTCCCAAGAGATCGATCTGCAGTTTCTGTGGGAGTGCGCACCTCAAGAAGAGTTTGATGTCGAAACCTTAGGCACCGACTACTTTGGCCACGCGCCAGATACGCTCGAAAAAACAACCTTGTTGCTGCGTCTGCATAGTGCACCTGTTTATTTTTATCGCCGCGGTCGCGGTCGCTACAAAGCGGCTCCGCCCGAAATCCTCACGGCAGCGTTAGCGGCACTTGAAAAAAAACAACGTCAAGCGGCCCTCACAAAAGAATGGTCTGATCAAATGGTGGCCGGCACATTGCCTGCTGAGATCGGTGAGGTTGCCGTCAGTCTGATTACGCGCCCTGATAAAAACTCGCAAGCCTGGAAGGCGTTAGACGCGGCCTGCACAGCCACTCGCCAGGCGCCCGAACGTTTGCTGCTGAGCTTGGGTGCCTGGCCGCATGCCTTGGCATTACACAAAGGACGGTTTCTGGCGACGCATTTTCCGCGCGGCACACACTTTGCTGAAACGACAGTCGCGCGCGTTGGGCAAGAGTTACCGGTGGCCGAGGTCGAGGCCTACTCCGTTGACGACATCACCACAACCGAAATTGACGATGCGCTGTCAGTCAGCACTTTGACTGACGGCAACATTCGGGTGGGGATCCACATCGCCGCGCCCGGTCTTGCAGTCACGCGCGGCAGCGATTTAGATGCCTTGGCCCGCGCCCGGATGTCTACCGTTTACATGCCAGGCGAAAAAATCCCCATGCAACCCGACCAGGTGATCGAGGCGTTTTCGCTGGATGCCGGTCGCGCGGTGCCCGCTTTATCACTTTATGTCACGGCCAACCCGCTCACCGGCGAAATCCTTGGACATGAAAGCCGACTTGAGCGCGTCGCCGTGCGCGAAAACTTACGTCACAATCTGCTTGATGAAGCCTTCACCGAAGAGGCGCTCGCCGATACCGCGCAAGTGTTGCCCTATAACGACTGGATTCGGCCTCTTTGGCAACTTGCCTTGGCGCTGGCCAAGCAACGTGAGCACGTCAGGGGCAAACCAGAAAACAATAACCGGGTCGAATACAGTTTTTATGTCGATGGTGATCCAAATGATCCGAACACCCTGGTCAGGATCTTGCCCCGACGTCGTAACGCCCCCCTTGATCGCTTAGTCGCCGAGTACATGATCCTGGCGAACAGCACGTGGGGCGGCCTACTGGCCTCGTGTGGCCTGCCCGGCATTTATCGTTCGCAACAAATGGGGCGCGTGCGCATGAGTACGCAAGCCTTACCGCATGAAGCGATTGGCGTGCCGCAATACGCGTGGTGCACTTCACCTCTTCGACGTTATGTCGATCTGGTGAATCAGTGGCAGTTGATTGCGGCCATTGAGCACGGTGTATCGGCACCTTTGGTCGCGCCCTTCAAGCCTCGCGATGCAGATCTGTTTGCGATTATTGGTGGCTTTGAAGCGCAATATGTTGCCTGGAACGACTTTCAAAACAACATGGAGCGCTTCTGGTGTCTGCGCTGGCTGCAGCAACAGCAGATCACGACGTGCACAGCCACGGTCTTAAAAGAAGACTTGATTAGGTTAAATAATGCACCGCTGGTGGCACGCTTGCCGGGCCTGCCGCAACTTGGCCGTGGCCAACAAATCGAATTACACATCACTGGGGCCGACGAGCTCGCGCTTGAACTCGAAGCGCGCTACGTCAGCCTCATCGATACGATGATTGAAGCGTCGGATCTTGCGGATGAGGGAGACGCAGGCCTGGCCACTGCAACTGAAATTGAGGCTGACCAAACCGAGCCACCGGCAGCTGCCGCGGTTGACGCTGACGCCAGCGCAATCAGCGCCGACTTCTCGGCGACGACAGAAGCGGTAACGCCAGCGAACGCTCTTGCCACGGCGCCGCCGGAAAGCTCTAATACAGGCTCAGCCCTCTAGTTACCTTTTATCTGAAACTTGTATTGAACACGTCAACGCCCTCGCCTGCTGCACGCTTGCCGGTTGAGCCTCTCGAACCGGATTCCCGCTCAACGCATTTTTTGCGTTGGGGGATATTCCTTTCAATTCTTTGCCATGCCGCCCTGTTAGGCTGGCAGAGGCACAGCGCACCACCTGCTCGTCCACCGGTCTCAGAGCTTGAAATCGTGATGATGAACGCAGCGACCGAAAGCACGCCGACCAAAGCCCAAGTGCTCGCGCAGGTCAATGTAGACGGCGGTGGTCAAGCGACGAGCGGTGTTGCCTCAAGCAACCTTCCCTACGTGGGCCACGTGCCAGAGGCAGTGGTCTTAGAACGCCTGATTAAACAACGCCTGCAACTAGAAGCCGAGCAGCAACAGCTTCTGACTCAGTTGAAGTCTGCTCAACAAGCCCCCGAGAGTCGGCCTGCCGAACAGTTTTTAAAAGAAGCTCAACAACCCGGACAAGACGAGCGTGATCAAGAGCAAGTGCTGCAGAATCAATCTCTGACCGCCCTGTCAGAGCAAGTACAGCGGTATAACCAACGCCCACGTAAACTTTTTGATGCACCCTCGGCGCAAGTTGCCCGCTATGCTGAATACGTCAATTTGTGGCGCCTGCGGATCGAACAAATCGGCACGCAACAGTATCCAACAGGCACCGATGGCAAAGCCTATGGCTCGGTGCAAGCTAGCCTCACCATCCGGTCGGACGGCGTGCTCACCGATATCAGTATTGATCGTCCCTCGGATAAGGCCCTGCTGAACCAAGCCGTCAGACGCATCGCCCAACTGGCCTCACCCTTTGCACCGTTTCCGCGCGAAATGGCTAAACAAGTCGATCAAATTGTGCTTACTCGCACCTGGCACTTTGTCGACGGAACCCTACAGGCACGTTAACCATGGCTGTCAACACCCCCGCAAGCCAATCTGCGACGCAACCGATAGTGTGCGCCGTGATTGGCAATCCTGTTTCACACAGTCGCTCGCCCGCGATTCACCAGCAATTTGCACTGCAAACCAACTTGCCCCTGCACTATAGTCGCCTGCCCGCTGAGCTCGATCAGTTTGCGCCGACCGTCAGACAATTCTTTGCCAAGGGTGGTAAAGGCTTAAACGTCACGGTACCCTTCAAACTCGAGGCCCGGCAGATGGCACGCGAGCATTTAAGCGTGCGGGCGACGTTAGCGCAGGCCGTCAATACGCTTTGGATGCAAGACGGAGCCTTACACGGCTGCAATACCGATGGTGTTGGGTTAGTCATGGATTTGCAACGCCTACGACTACCACTCAAAGAGGCACGTCTGTTAATGATCGGCGCAGGCGGTGCAGCCCGTGGCGTCATCGGGCCGTTGCTCGAAGCTGGCTGCGCGCACTTACACATCGTCAACCGCACCGCCGAGCGAGCGCACGACTTGGTTGCAGCCTGGCCACGTGAGCACTTGCCAAAGTCGGCCAACCTTTCAGCGGGCGGGCTTGAACAGGCCGCGAGGGCGCAGGGCTGGGATCTGGTGATTAATGCCAGCGCCAGCAGCCTGAGCGATATCGCACCCGCGGTCCCTTCGGGGCTTTACGCGACAGGCGGCGCGGCCTATGACATGATGTATGCCGCGCGACCCACTGCGTTCATGCTTCAGGCGCAAGCCGATGGTGCTCGACACGTACACGATGGGCTGGGGATGTTGGTCGGACAAGCCGCTGAAAGTTTTTATATTTGGCATGGCGTGCGCCCAGAAACCGACCCAGTGTTGCGAATGATTCGTGCCGAGCTTGACGCCTCGCGTTCAAAGCAGGCTTAGCCTGTCAGATGCCAAGCCTATTCCCTTACAAATAAAATAACAAGTTTGAAGCTCCTCAGCCTGTGCAGGGGTTTAAACTAATCCTATGCGTACAGCCCGCCGTTACCTCGCCCGTGAAATTTATCGCTCCACTGCTGTGGTGCTCGTGGCCCTGCTTGGGTTGTTCATGTTTTTCACACTGGTCGATGAGATGGACACGGTTGGCGAAAAATTTCCGCTCATCGCCTTGTTTTACCTACAGGCGCTTTCGGTACCCACGCGCCTCTACGACCTCTTACCAATCGGTTTGCTCATTGGTGCCATTTTGGCGCTGGCTGGCCTGGCGCAGCGCAACGAACTTGTGATTTTGCGTGTCTCTGGCGTCAGCGGCATGGGCTTACTGAAAATGCTCTGGCTTATTTCGATCCCGATCGTGTTAGGGGCCACCGTACTCTCCGAGTTCATCACCCCGATTGCTGAAATCAAAAGCAGCGAAGCCAATCTGCTGATGCGCGGTCGCGTAGAGGGTGGGCGCCTGGCAAGCGGCTACTGGTTCAAAGAACCTACTGACGGGGGTGGCACACGTGTCATTAATATTGGCAGCCTGCTGGCCTCAGGCAACGCGGCAAATTTAAGTATCTTCGAGTTTCCAGAAGGTACGGCGCTGTCGCTGATGTCAACCGCCGAATCTGCACGCTTTGCTGACGGGCAGTTGATTATGCAAAATGTGATCGAAACACGCATTGCGCCTGAAACGAAAAATATGTTGGCAGACGCCAAAGTCTCTGATCGCCCAGTCGTTGTGAAAGAAAAATTCGCGACCCGTCAAGTTGAAACAACCTTAAGTGCTGAACGCTTGGTTGCGCGTATCCTGACGCCCGAACGCATGACGCTCAAGGCCTTACATGACTATATCCAATATCTTGATCGCAATCAGTTGCAGTCCGATCGTCAGGTCGTAGCGGTGTGGCGCAAGCTTGCCTACCCTTTCACCTTGGTTGTGATGCTAACGATCGCAGCACCGATTGGGTTTATGCAAACGCGTCGGGGCGGTGTCGGCGCAAAAGTGTTTCTTGGCATCTTGCTAGGCACTGGCTTTTTTATGATCAATCAACTCGCGCTCAACGTCGGATTGCTCTATAAATGGCCGCCGGTTGTCACGGCGTTGCTCCCCAACATTGGTGCAATGATCCTGGCCTTGATTGCGATTTTGGCGATGGAGCACCGCAATGCGATCATCAGTAAAACCTTCGGCGTCTGGCTAGGACGGAAGTCAGCAGTATGAGTATGCGCAGCATCTGGATGGTCGGTGATATTCAAGGGTGTTGCTCGTCGCTTGACGAGCTGCTCGCGCATCCTGAAATCGCACAAGAACCGCTGGCACGCTTTTGGTTTGCTGGCGATCTCGTCAACCGTGGCTCACAATCGTTGGCAACACTGCGACGTCTGATGGCGCTCGAAGAGCGTAGCGTTGCGATTTTGGGCAATCACGACCTGCATCTACTCGCGGTCGCGGCAGGGGTCAGGCGCTTAGGAAAAAACGACACGCTGCTCGAAATACTCGAAGCACCCGATAGCGAAGATCTGATCAACTGGCTTCGTTGGCGCCCATTGGCACACTTTGAACTCAATCATTTATTGGTTCATGCCGGCGTACTGCCAAAATGGGATGTGCAAAAAACACTTACGCTTGCCAACGAAGTTGAACAGGCGTTGCGCGCCCCAAATTGGCGCAAAAGCCTCGAAAAAATGTACGGAAATGAGCCCGACCACTGGAAAGAGGGTCACACGGGCGGCAAGCGACTGCGCGTCATCATCAATGCGCTAACTCGTTTGCGTATGTGCACAAGCAAAGGGCGCATGGCGCTGTCGTTGAAAGGGGCGCCTGATCCCACTCAAGGCGACCTCATGCCCTGGTTTGACGTTAAAGATCGCGCAACGCAAGACGTCACCATGGTGTTTGGCCACTGGTCAACGTTAAAGCTCATGCTACGCGATAACGCGATCTGCCTGGATACGGGCTGCGTCTGGGGCGGCGAACTTACCGCCGTACGTCTGCAAGACCGTCGTATTGTGCGGATTGCCTGCCCGCAAACTCTTGCCCCTGGTGGCGATTAAGAGTCAGACTCGCGCGGGCAAACTCGACCACTAAGCTTTTTTAGCCTGGTAAACCGCTGTTAGCGCCTGAGCTGTTGATATAGCCGCGACAAATAGCGCGGCAAAAATTCAGGATATTCAAACATCTGTCTGGCGCGCAGTCCATACACCGCATCCGTATAGCGAGCAGCCTGAGCATCCATCACTAAACCATACGTCTGGACTCCAGCGGCGCGGGCTTCGCTGACCGCGTGCGCTGCGTCTGCAATCAGATAGTCGGGATCGAACACATCAATATCTGACGGCGCCCCATCGGTCAGCACAATCACTACGCGCCTTTCGGACAATTCTTGACCGGCAGCGACTGTTGCGTGCCTGAGGGCCGCCCCAAGGCGGGTTGAATACTCAGCCCGCGCTTGCGCAACGCGTACAAACACCGACTCAGTCAAAGGCTGATCAAACTCTAAAAATCGATGGTAGCTCACTGCATGGCGCGTGTTCGAGCTAAAGCCATGGATCGCGACACGATCGTGACGTGCACGAGCCGCGCGAGCTAGCTCAATCGCGGCTTGTTTTTGTAACGCAAGAATTGAAATTTGGGGTTCACCCACCAGATCTGCTGTTGAAGCGGACAGATCCATCAGCAGCAATATACTTAGGGAGCGCGCTCGCAAGCGCTGGCTAAGGAAGATGCGAGGGTCTGTGCCAACAGCTCGTCGCTGTGAGGCCTGAAAGTCGATCAAGGCATCGAGATCAAGCTCATTGCCCTGCCACTGTTGTCGTTGCGTCTGAGGCCTCTCAGCGACTGACACCCTCAGGTTAAGCGGCCTCAGGTTAAGGCTCTCAGACATGGTCTGTGCATCGTTCTCACCCGCCAAAGGATAAGACGCATAGTCTGTGACCGTACACCAATTCTCACGCAGCACGTTTGCGCGTTGATTCCACTCTGGATACAGGTAGCTTGAACGGGCCACGCTTGACGCGACGGACTCCGAGCCCCGAGCATCATCCGCAGATTCGCCAACGGTTTGAACACGCGTGAGGACACTCTCGTTTAGCTCTGGCTGGGCGCCTGTTTGCTCAAAGTTCCAAAGATAAGAATGATCATCATGGTGTAGCACCGGCACGATGTATTGCTGGGGGTTAAATTGCACACGCATCTGACCAAGATCATTCGCCATGATTGAAGCAATGCGACGAAAGCCATCGTAATCTTCAAGACCATACTTTCTCTCGTGCTTAAGAAAAAGAGTGACCGCCTTGGTCACCCAAAATGGCTCTTGCCCCGTCTGGCCTAACACCAATGCTCTCGAAAGCGCCTCAATCAAAGACGAGAAATAGCTTGCACTCGTTTGAGCTTGCGACCCAATGCTAAGCTCAAACCACGCTCGAATCCCCGGATAATTTGTGCATAACAAGCGATCGACTCGTGCATCCTCGAAGGCCGACACAACAGCCACCCCCATCGGCTTCAATCCCTTAGTCGGGCGGCCGGCCTCGCTAAAGAGCAGATGTGCTGCGGCATGCGCGACTCGCGCTAATTGCAGTGTATCTTGCTCTTTGCAACTCAGCGCGAGAGACGCCGCATCCGGAAGCCAAACCTGCGTCGAAGTCAAAATCAGTCGGGATTGAGAGGCGCGAAACTCTGCAGCTTGCGACGTATCGGTCGGGGTGATTTCAATCGCGATATTTTTCTTTGTCAGGGCACAAAGTACCAGACCGAGCGAACCGACCGTATGCTCAGCGCTCTGCGCGTTCATTCAAACTGGGCATCCACCAATGCCCGTACCGCGCGCAACACCTCAAGATCATCACTCAAGGGGTTCACTAGGGCCAACTCACAACTGGCACGTACCGAAATCCCCTGTCGGATTAAGGTTGCCGCATTGCTCAACATTCGCGTTGATACGCCTTCGGCTAAGCCATGTCGAGTCAACGCGCGCGATTGCTGGGCGATACCCACCAATTTTTGCGCAATGAGCTCTGACACCCCAGTCTCGCAACAAAGAATTTTGACCTCTTGCGCGGTGGCCGGGTAATCAAACGCCAACGCGACAAAACGTTGACGCGTGGATGGCTTCATCTCTTTATTCAAACCCTGATAGCCAGGGTTATAAGAAACAACCAACTGAAAATCTGGATGGGCCTGCAAGAGTTCGCCTTTTTTATCGAGTGGCAAAATCCTGCGCGAGTCGGTTAGCGGATGAATCACAACCGTTGTATCTTGGCGCGCCTCAACAAGTTCGTCGAGATAGCAAATGGCGCCATAGCGTGCGGCAAGCGTCAAAGGACCGTCTTGCCAAACGGTACCGCTGGCATTCAGCAAGTAGCGTCCAATCAAGTCTGACGCGACGAGGTCTTCGTGACAGGCAACCGTCACCAACGGGCGTCCAAGCCGAAACGCCATATATTCAACAAAGCGACTCTTGCCGCACCCTGTGGGTCCTTTCAGCATGAAAGGCAGCTTCTGCGCATAGGCCAACTCAAAGAGCGTGACCTCATCGCCGGTTGTCTCATAAAAAGGTTCATTCGAGACGCGATAGTCTGCTAACCGATCCAAAGTGATATCCCGTCTCGCGTGCGTTAACGATGCTCAGTCGGCGTGTTGGGAATCCCTTCAATCGGGCACTCTGGCGTGCCGACCGTCGTTCGAGTAAACGACTCAACCATTTTACGTGTCCCTTCAGGGTCGCTAATCCACTTCCCATAAAATTCGTAGGGGCACGCAGCCACGCCATTGACCTCTTCACCTGAATTGATCTTGCCGGTATAGCCGCGGTGTACCAACTTGAACAGATGGTTTTGCGACTGACCGTTTTTTCGAAAATCGCGAATCAAGCTGACTGATAATTCAGCGTAATTCACACCCATCTCTTCGGTGCCACATTCACCAAGCGTACGCCCATCAAACCCGACGATCGCTGAATGACCGAAGTACGAATAAACGCCGTCGAATCCCGTCGCATTGGCAACCGCGACGTAGGTGTTGTTCATCCAGGCCATACATTTTGCCACCATCACCTGTTGCTCTTTTGACGGATACATATAGCCCTGGCAGCGAACGATAAGTTCTGCACCACGCATCGCACAGTCACGCCAGATTTCAGGATAATTACCATCATCACAAATGATCAGGCTAATTTTTAATCCCTTAGGGCCTTCAGACACATAGGTGCAGTCGCCAGGGTACCAGCCCTCAATCGGCGTCCAAGGCATGATCTTGCGATACTTCTGCACAATCTCACCCAGATTATTCATCAGGATTAAGGTGTTGTAAGGAGCTTTGTTAGGATGCTCTTCATGACGCTCTCCGGTCAACGAAAATACACCCCAGACATTTGCCTTACGACAAGCTGCGGCAAAAATTTCGGTCTCGTCACCCGGAATAGTCGAGGCGGTTTCGTACATCTCTTTCGCGTCATACATAATGCCGTGAGTACTGTACTCAGGAAAGATCACCAAATCCATTCCGGGCAGACCCTGCTTCATACCAATCAGCATCTCGCCGATTTTTTTCGCATTCTCTAAGACCTCGGCCTTAGTGTGCAAACGTGGCATTTTATAGTTCACAACGGCAACGCCGACGC
>CAIZGG010000069.1 GCA_903932425.1 uncultured beta proteobacterium
AGCCCGCAACTGCCGCAATCGCCATACAAGCAGCTTTGTTTCCTGCGTTACTCACAGCGCAAGCCAATATGCCAGCGCCAGCACCAACTGCGCAAGCTTGTAAGCCCGATTTACTAAAGAACTGAGCGGTGTCACCTGCCGTCAAGCGAGGGTCAACAGCACCACCCCCACCCACGCCCTGGCAACCGATTAAGAAAACGCTGCAAACTACACTAACAACCGCCAAACGTAAACGTGTAAAGATCGAGCTAGACATCATGAACTCCTTTTTTATTTTAAAAAAATACTTCTGTTAGAGACTGCCTTAATTTTATGTACAAAATACTTTAATGAAATACTGCGTGACTGCTATCTAAAAATACTTAAGTCAGATGTTGCCTGACTTTTATTTCGAAACCACTTCAATTAGAGACCGCCTTGCAAGTGCGAAGCCACTCAGGTCGATTAATTTTTTGGTCTTTAAAGTAACCATTAAGATGGGACCAATGCGTATCAAGATACCTGTCAAGATTGCCAGAGCGTTGCGCGGTTAATTGCGCTTTTTTGGTTTTTACCTCAGGCTCAACAAACTGGGCGGTGTAAATAGAGGCAGAATCAACGATCGTGTCGGCATAGATTGTCATTACAAGATCAAGCGCCTGCTCACGGCTAACGAGTGCAACCCTGCGCTTTTCGCAGGCCTCAATTTGCGGAGCATTCGCTGGATCAGGCTTCGCACAATCACGCTCATAGGCCGTGCGAAATACCTCTGCAATGCGACCATCGTTGTTTAAGCGAACGCACATAAAAGCGCCTTGCTGAAGAGATGAACGGATCGCTACGCCTCTCTGCGCTTGCAGTTCGTCAGTATTAGCTTTGAATTCAAGCTTGACTGCATTGACTTCACTAATCAGTTTTTCATTTTTCATCTCAGCCGCTAACGCGCCCAGACGCTCAATCGATCCATTGACCAACGCAGCAGAGGGGACGTCCTGTTCATTAGGCGCGCCTAGTTTTGCCCAACTCTGTTCGATTTCAGTAGTACGTTTCTGCGAGGTCAGAGCGGGCGATACAAGCACTAACCTCATCCCTCCGGTTTTTTGGCGATTGGGTTCGGCTTCGGTATAGTAGGTGCGCTCTTCGCGCCAAGAGGCTCTGATTTCGTCCTCAGGGGTGTTGAAATTTCCACCCCGTGCAACAAAACCACCCGCCTGGCCATGAGGCCGCTTAAGTCGACTTAAGCGAAAAGAATCAAACGTCATTTCGTCTGCGTTGCCTAGAATGTCATAGAGCCCGAACGGGTTCGGTTTGCGACGACCCACTAACGATAGCTGACCGCGTGACGACTGAGCTCCACCATACACAACGTAGTCGTTTAAGGAAGTCTCCATCGGGAAAACAGGCTCTACAAACTCGGACGGAGACACGTTCTCGCCGCCGCGCGCTGCAAACTCCCATTCGGTTTCTGTTGGCAACCTCACAAACCCTGTACCAGGAGAAAAAGCCGAAGGCTTTTTGGCGTTATCCAACTGCACATCTTCAACCGGCAAGGCTTTTAGCGCATTTTTACGTTGCCACTGGTTGTATTTATCGCTAAAGTTCTACGCTTCAAACCAACTTAATGACACCTTTGGAATCATCAGCTTATTATCCGGCACTGGGCACGCGGTTTGCATCAGAGCTTG
>CAIZGG010000070.1 GCA_903932425.1 uncultured beta proteobacterium
GTTTTGTCGGGGCTTGGCAGCGTTTACCTTTTGGGGCTGGCAGGCGGTGATCGTGGGGGCTGCCATCACGTTGCCACTCGGTATGACCAGCAGCAAAGAGTATGCAGAGCTCGAGTGGCCCTTCGATATTTTGATCACCCTGGTTTGGGTTGCCTACGCCATTGTTTTTTTTGGCACCATCGTCAAACGTAAGGTCAAGCATATTTATGTGGCTAATTGGTTCTTTGGCTCCTATATCTTGACGATCGCAATTTTGCATATTGTCAACAATATTGAAATGCCCGTGTCGCTTTGGAAATCCTACTCTGCTTATGCCGGAGTACAAGATGCCATGGTGCAGTGGTGGTATGGTCATAATGCCGTGGGTTTCTTCTTGACCACTAGCTTTTTAGGCATGATGTATTACTTCATTCCTAAGCAGGCAGAGCGCCCCATTTATTCGTATCGACTCTCTATTGTGCATTTTTGGGCCTTGGCGTTCACGTATATGTGGGCAGGTCCTCATCATCTGCTTTACACCTCACTGCCCGATTGGACGCAATCACTGGGTATGGTTTTTTCACTGATTTTGTTGGCGCCCTCGTGGGGCGGCATGATCAACGGCATCATGACCTTATCAGGTGCGTGGCACAAACTGCGTACGGACCCAATCTTGAAGTTCATGGTGGTCTCTCTGTCTTTTTACGGTATGTCGACCTTTGAAGGTTCGATGATGTCGATCAAAACCGTCAATGCCCTGTCGCATTACACCGATTGGACGATCGGCCATGTGCACTCTGGCGCGCTCGGTTGGGTCGCGATGATTACCTTCGGCATGCTGTATTACTTGATTCCTCGCTTGTGGGGGCGAGAAAAAATGTACAGCACCCGTTTGATTGAAATTCATTTTTGGGTCGCAACGCTTGGCGTGGTCATGTATATCGCCGCCATGTGGATCGCCGGTGTCATGCAAGGTTTGATGTGGCGCGCGACAGAAATAGATGGCTCGTTGACCTATAGCTTTGTCGAGTCAGTGAAGTCCACGATGCCGTTCTATTTCATCCGCCTACTCGGAGGTTTGCTGTATTTAGGCGGGATGCTGCTGATGGCCTATAACGTCTTCAAGACTATCGCGGGTCAAGTAGCAGTGAACCCTGTCGTGCCTCTTGCGACGGCTTTCAATACTCACACAGACATCGCGGCCCAGGCCTGAGGAGAGCACCATGGCACAAGAAAAAAGCAGTTTCTTCTCGCACGCGACGCTTGAAAAAAATATCGGTTTGATGATCGTGTGTTGTATCTTAGTGGTGCTCTTCGCCGGCTTGGTACAAATCGTTCCGCTATTTTTTCAGCACTCGACTACTGAGCCAGCGCCGGGGGTTGAGCCTTACGACGCCGTGCGCTTAATGGGGCGTGACTTGTACATTCGCGAAGGTTGCGTGGGCTGTCACTCGCAGCAAATCAGAATGCTGCGTGCCGAGGTGCAGCGTTATGGTCCCTATTCTGTCGCGGGTGAATCAGTGTTTGATCATCCATTTTTGTGGGGCTCCAAGCGCACTGGGCCTGATCTGGCAAGAGTGGGCGAGCGCTACTCTGATGATTGGCATCGCATTCATCTGCGTAATCCACGTGCCGTGGTGCCCGAATCCAATATGCCTGGCTATCCCTGGCTTGCGGCTAACCCTGTGCAAAGCGATGACATCGGCGATCGGATGCGTGCCTTGCAGTTCTTAGGGGTGCCTTACACCGAGGCGCAGATTCAAGCTGCGCCTCAGGCGTTGAGCGGCAAGACCGAAGAGGACGCTTTGATCGCCTACCTGCAAGGACTGGGAACAGGCATACGCAAGGCGCTTCAAACACAGCAAGCTGTCAAGGGAGTCAAACAATGAACGCTTATCTCAACGCCTTGTCCACGGTCTTGGCGATGCTGACTTTTTTTGGAATCGTGTGGTGGGCCTATTCGACCGAGCGACAACGGGCCAATCGTGAAGCGGCCAATCTGCCGTTCGCTTTGCCGGATGAGAGCGCTCCAAGTCAACTCGGAGGCACGCAACCATGAACGATTTTGTAAGTAGTGCTTGGGGCTACTACGTGGCGACTGTGGCGCTAGCTGGCATCGCTTGGTGTTTGTGGCTATTGTTCTCTCAACGCAAGTGGCTCAAGCGTGGACCAGGCAAGGTTGAAGATACCGGCCATGTCTGGGACGAGGATCTACGCGAACTCAATCATCCTGTGCCACGGTGGTGGACGATGATGTACGTCATCATGTGTCTCTTTGGTCTGGGCTATTTGGTGCTTTATCCTGGTTTAGGTGCCTATCAAGGCAGTCTTGGGTTCACGACGGCACAAGAGGTCACTCAGGATCAAGCCCAGCAAGCTGCCGCAGTCAAGCCGATCTATGCTCGCTTCGCAAAAATGGATATTCCGACCATCGCGGTTGATCCTGATGCGCATTTGATTGGCGAGCGTTTATTTATGAATCACTGCGCACAATGTCACGGTTCAGATGCAAAAGGGAGTGTCAGCTTTCCTAACTTGGTTGAGGGGGACTCAATGTACGGGCGCCAGCCCGAGGTACTGCTTGAGACAATTACGAAAGGCCGTAACGGCGTGATGCCAGCGTTGGCTGGTGCGATAGATCACGCGACTGCAGGCGATATCGCGCAGTACGTGCGTTCTTTGTCTGGTTTAGCCCATGA
>CAIZGG010000071.1 GCA_903932425.1 uncultured beta proteobacterium
AGGCCATGCAATAAGCGTTTCGAGGTGAAAAAGAAAATGCGCAGGCTCCCCCGGTAATCAAGGCCTGGATCAGCGATCGAGACCTGATTAAACAAAACTTGCCAGCCACCGAGGTGCGGGTCTTGTTGACGAAAGCGCAACTGAGTGACTTAAGTAAACAGGTTCAAGAGATTGCGGATGCTGCAAATGCTTCGATGGTTTCACCCACAGAGATGTTCGAGAGACTGCGCTCGGTGGCGGCAAACATGGGTCGAGACCCAAATCGACTCAGTACTGCGAGCGCCCAGACACTCGGCAAGGCCTTGCTTGACGAATATCTTGAGGGTTTACCTTACAAAAGTGACGTGCTGAATCTTGATGAAGATATGTGGAAGAGCATGTCTGTGACCGCACAAAGTCAATTGATCATGCGCTTAAACGTCAAGCTCAGGCAATACCAAATTTATAACGCCGACGTTGATGCTTGGCAGTCGCTTGCCAAAAATAGTGACCCAAGCGAAAACGTTTATCCAATTCCGCTTGAGTCTTTGCCCTAACGTGAGAGATAGCTTATTGTCGATTCGAGGCATGGAAATCTCTCGCGGGCGAGTGGATGAGGCCTATCGCGTTTGTATGCCAAGGTTAGAGTTATCGACGGGAGAGGTTGCCGCGATTGTCGGACCAAGCGGTTGCGGCAAAAGCACTTTGCTTGAATCTCTTGGGCTCATTTTGAAGCCAGATCAGGTCGAAGAGTTTCGTCTGCAAGACATGGATCTGGCCAGCAACAAATCCTTGTCTTTGCAACGGAGAGAAAAATATTGGGCGCGTGTCAGACAGCATTGCATGGGCTTTGTGCCTCAAACTGGCGGCCTGTTACCCTTTTTATCGGTTAAGCAGAACATTGAATTATCGACAAAAATGTCGGGAACAGCTCTGAGTGCGACGGTACAGCAAACGGTGATTGAGCGCTTGAACCTTGGGCCACTACTCAAACGGTTGCCCAGAGATCTTTCAATCGGCGAAAGACAGCGTGTATCGTTTGCACGCTCGATTGCGCATCAACCGATGTTATTACTCGCTGACGAACCCACTGCCGCGTTAGACCCACTGTTAGCAAAGGAGTTATTTTCGTTAATCGTTGACATCAGCCGTGAGCTGAGGATTTCAGCGTTAATCGTGACGCACGAGTGGTCAATCGTGGCTGACTTGGGCATTCGACAAATCACCGCGCAGATACAAGCTGATAGACGGACGATTTTTAGTGATTAACGTCAATACCTCCCCGCGCCTGGGCGTTTTGCTCAATCTATCATTTCGTGATTTATGGCACGATCGGATGGTGTCGCTTTGTCTGATTGCTTCTGTGGTTGCTGTCGTGGCGCCGTTGCTGCTGTTGTTTGGCCTGAAGTTTGGCATTGTTAGCCAGATGCGGCAAGATTTGATGGCAGATCCACGCAACAAAGAGATCAAGATGATTGCAAGCGCAAGCCTGGATCGTGCCTGGTTTGCCAAAGTGGAGTCGATGGCTGGGGTTGGCTTTGTATTGCCGTTAACAAGAAGCCTTAACGCCCTTGCAGATTTATACAAAGATAGCAGCCACGTCATTGAAAATGTTGAGCTCATACCAACAGCAAAGAACGATCCTTTACTAGGCAACACACGCGCACTTCAATCTGCAGCAGGGGTGATCTTAAGCGCCAGTGCAGCGCGACAACTTGAGGTGGCTGCGGGGGATTCAATTACGTTGAGGGTCTTGAGAAGCTTGAACAACAAAACCGAGCGCGCTCAAGTCAGCGTCAAAGTTGAACAGGTGCTCGCACCCGAATCTTTTAGTCGACCAGCTGCCTTATTAGATTTGACTTTACTGGTCGCGCTTGAAGATTTTCGCGATGGCTTTAAGGTACCTCTTTTGCAAGTCGCAAACGGAGACGAGCCACGCGAACGTGAGCGGTTTGCGCGCGCCAGGATATACGCCGATCGCATCGAAAGTGTTGAGGCCTTAGCCAATCAACTCACCGATCAAGGGATACAAAACTCGAGTCGCTTGGCCGAAATTAAGACGGTTCAATCGATTGATCAAGTGCTTGGCGTGGTATTTAGCGTCATCGCGTGGACTGCGGTGTTGGGGTGTGCGGCGTCAATGATGGGAGGCCTGATGGCGAACATTGATCGCAAGCGCAAAGACTTAGCCTTGCTTCGGCTCTTTGGCTTTGGTAGAAATGTCTTGCCGTTATACGTCGTAAATCAGGCCTTGGTGTTGACGCTTGTTGGCTTCTCTTTCGGTTGTTGCATTTACGCACTTGGCAGTAGTCTGTTTAACCAACTGCTTGGCGTTTTTTTGGCGGTTGATCGCTTTGTTTGCCGTTTAGAACCCATTCATTTTCTACTTGCCCTGGGTTGTGCAAT
>CAIZGG010000072.1 GCA_903932425.1 uncultured beta proteobacterium
AATGAAACAAACAGTTTGACCCTTCAGACAAAATGGCGCGACTCTCTCAAGCGTGAACTGAGTGCACGTTGGTATCAGGCGCTTAGTGAGCAAGGGCATAGGGATCTAGGGCTTAGCGATCGAGCGACTAATTTGCTTGAAAAGTATTTTGATGGCGAATTTTCGCCGGATGCTTATGCTGCACCCGCGGCGGTTTCGGCCTTGATCGCTGAAAATATGTTGTTGCGTAATGAGTATCTGTGGGCGCGTCTTTTTGAGCAAGATGATGCAAACAACGAAGAGAGTATTCAAATCACCTGCACCGGTTTATCTGCAGAGCCGGATAGCGAATATTTTGTCGCAAGCGAGGTCATTCGGCTTGCCGTTAAGGGTGTAAAAAGCGCCAGAAATTTTTGCGCTTACGGCCACCGTGTAGAAAACGCCACCCAATCACAATGTCACATCACAGTGACTGTCAATAATCTACAGAGAAAGACCTTTGATGTCACGAATGAGCGTTCGTTTATTTTAAATATCGAAGAGCCTTTGTTGTTGCAACAGGGTGATAATCATTTCAAAATCACTTATGAGCAAACGCCAAATGTAGTAGAACCGTCATCGAAATTGGGTGTGACTTCGCCGTTGCTGTTCACCCATTTTATGCTCGATAAGCGCTTTGTTTATTTACCTGAGTTATTGACCGTATGACCCAACCAATCAAGCACAACAATGTTAAATACGGTTCGCTTGAAGAACTCAAGCTTGCCCACGCAAAGACCTTACTGCATCACGCTTGTCAGGCGCAATTTAAGCGTGAGCCCACCAGCAACGAGATTTCGTATTGGTGTCAGTTTTTATTGAATGGCGGCAACCTGCACGAGATGCTAAAGCGTTTGCCCGACGGCCCTGGCGAAATTGTCATTGCGCAGCCCTCAGGGGCGAGCGCGAGCGTACAAAACGCCGAGACAACCAGCGAGCCAGACCACGTAGTAGCACCAGACAAACTTAGCCCAGAGGTTAAGCCTAAGACGGGCGCTCACCAAGGTGTCATCACCTTGGTCGGTAACGCGGGCTTACTTTACGCCGGGCGCCCCGCCAAACTCTATGTCTTGGTTGAGAACCTGTCAGCAATCACTTGGGTTTCAGGGCAAATTCAACCCGTGTTTGCTTGCTATCACTGGATAGACAAAACGGGCAATGTCATTATTTATGACGGAATTCGCTCAAGGCTACCCGAAGCGATCGAACCTGCCGTGCGCAAACAAGTACCCGTGTCGGTGATTGCGCCCCCGATTGCTGGTGAATACACCCTTGAAATAACTTTAGTACATGAGGGTGTGACTTGGATGGAAGACGATGGTCTGACAAGCCTGCGTTTAGAGCTAACCGTTGATCCGTCGCTTTCAGAAAGCGGGTTAAAGATCATGAAAGAATTGCAGTGGGCCAAAGAATCGGCTGCCGAAAAGTTTAAATAAATCACTGAAGGTAAATATATGTCGATCACACGTGACGAAGTACTTTGGGGCTATCGAATGATACTTGGGCGCGACCCCGAGTCTGAAGAAGCTTTGATCGCCAACATGGGCAGCGATGATCTGTATCATTTGCAGAAGCGCTTTATGGGCTCTGAAGAATTTTTGTTGAAGCGTAAAAACTATATCGCCGCAAGC
Organism: uncultured beta proteobacterium; assembly: GCA_903932425.1. Taxonomy (GTDB): domain Bacteria; phylum Pseudomonadota; class Gammaproteobacteria; order Burkholderiales; family Burkholderiaceae_B; genus Zwartia. Next base: position 1,650 of record CAIZGG010000072.1, read on the forward strand.
GCAGCTTCGCAGCTCAATGCAGTGGCTTCTATTCCGACGTTAGAGATTGAGTATTCTGCAACTCTTGGTCAGTTAGTTGACTGCGTTGCAAAAGTGCGCGGACAGTATGCCAAGGTTGGTCCGACAGAGCCGCATTTTTCGGTGCCAGCGGTTTCGCCTGAAACGCTAGACTCAGTTGATACAAATATTTCTCAGTTTTGGGCGACTGGTCATGTTCAAGCGCAAGAGTTGCTTCAGTCGCTAGAGTGTTTTGGTTTAACCGAGTTAAAAAATAGAACGGCGGTGGAATTTGGTTGTGGTATTGGTCGCTTATCGTTGGGCTTAGCCAGCAAATTTAAACAACTGCATAGCTATGATGTATCAGACAGCCAGATTACTTTGGCAAAAAAAGCCTCTGTCGATGCCGGCGTACATAATTGTCAGTTTCATTTAAGCTCGGGCAACCCCTTCGCAGCCCTTGAACAAACTGATTTTTTCTATTCAAAAAATACTTTTGAACATTACCCACCACCGATTATCCACCAGTTTATTCGCAACGCCTTGCGCTCACTTAAGGCCGATGGCCTTGCCTTGTTTCAGGTGCCTACGTTCATACCTGACTATTCTTTTTCGATTGCACAGTTCTTATCCAAAGATAGCTTGATTGAGGCAAGTCACTGCCTGCCGCAGCATGCAATATTTTCGTTGATCGCTGAGGCCAAGTGTGAATTGTTAGAGGTCAAAGAGGTGCAAAGTGAACTGCCAGCAGGCAGCGTGTCAAACCTGTTTTTGATACGTAAGCCAGGTGCTAAGCAAGCTAAAAAATTAATGCTGCCGGTTTTGCTTTCATAAAAGATTCATCCCCTGACTTATCTTAAGTGATTGAGTGCATATTGGGTTTTAACTAGTTGTAAACATCTGGTACTTTTGACGCACCGTAAAAAACTAGTAGTTGACTTAAGTAACCTTTCGGCGAAAGATTCAATCACGCTGTCAGAGCGCTTTGCATTGGCACTTGCAACAGCACTCGCGCAAGCTGCGAGTGCCAACGGTTATCAACTCTATATTCTGCTTAAAGTCTGTGAGCAAAGTAGTAACCTTTGGATTAGAGACCGTTTTTCTGAGTTAATGCCAAAGCAACAGATACTGTATTGGTCTGTACCTAAGGGCCTTGAGTCGGTTTGCGACGCAGGTGACTTAACCCTTAGATCAGTATCAGAGCACATTCGGGAAGCGGTGCTAAGCCAGGTTAATCCAGATCTGGTCATAGTGACCGATCTTTGGTGCGGCTGGCAAGATCAAAGCGCTGCAAGTATAGGCCTGCTGGGTGATCATGTCCCAACAGCAGTTTGTTTGCCTTCGTCCGAGGTGCTGCAAAACGGCGAGCAGGGTGGTCAATCGCAAACGTGTCAAGTCTGGTATCAAACAAAAGTGTTGCAACTAAAACGTGCATATTTTTGGCTGTCTATTGAAGGTCTTTCAGACCTAAGCTGCGAGCAGCGTTTTTCGCTACCCCCTGCAAAGGTTTGTTCACTAAACCTCGCAACGACTGATTTTTATGCTGAAGCTATTGCGACTCTGTCAATATTACTAGAGCAGGGGCATCAGGTAAAAAGCGTCGCGCAGTTACCAACTCAAAGACGGCCGCGGTTGGCCTATGTTTCACCCCTGCCGCCAGAGCACACTGGTATCGCATCGTACAGTCTAGAGTTGTTACCCGAGCTTGCCAAATACTACGATGTTGACGTCATTGTTGATCAGGATGAGATCGACAGCACATGGGTGAATGCCAACGCTGGCATTTATAGCGTTGCCTGGTTTACGAAGCATGGTCATCGTTACGACCGTGTGCTTTATCAAATTGGTAATTCGCCGTTTCATGCCCATATGTGGGATTTGCTTGAACGGTTTCCAGGTGTCATCGTCTTGCACGATATCTTTTTAGGTGATGCGACCTATTACCGAAGTGAACATGGCACAGGCCCCTTGCTAGGTTTGCCGATGCGTTTATATGCGGATCACGGCTATGGCGCCTTAGCAACTTATGCACATTCAAAAGATATCCAGGCTGCCATACAAAACTACCCGTATAGCTTGTGCTTAATTCAGGCGGCAATGGGCGTGATCGTACATTCTGAACACGCTAAAACGCTTGCCGGGCAACGCTATAACGCTCAGCTCGCAGAGCGGTTTTCAGTCATCCCACATTTGCGGGTGTTACCACCAGTTGCCGCTAAGCAGTCTGCACGAGCAGGGCTTGGTTTAGAACAAGATATTTTCTTGGTTTGCAGCTTTGGTCACATCGTATCAAACAAGATGTACGCCGAATTAATTGAGGCCTGGCTGGCTTCGCCTTTGGCCGAAAATAAAGATTGCCTATTAGTTTTAGTGGGCGCTAGCACTGGTGAGTATGGCGCAAAACTCGTTAGGCAAATTAGCGAATCAGGCTTGAGTGATCGCATCAAAATCACCGGCTGGGCCGACGATGCCAACTTTAAAGCCTACTTAAATGCTGCAGATCTTGCAGTGCAATTGCGTCAAGAATCGCGCGGCGAAAGTTCAGGCTCAGTTTTAGATTGCATGGCCTTAGGACTACCCACTATTTGCAACGCCCACGGTAGCATGGTCGAGCTACCACCTGCCGGTGTTTGGCGTTTGAAAGATAATTTCAAAAATGCTGAACTCACAGAGGCACTGACTATTCTGTGGCGTGAGCCAACCAAAAGGCAAAACCTCCGTCAAGCCGGCAGGCAGGCCGTTCAGCAGGCTTTTGCTCCCTGGCATTGTGCTGAACTTTACCGCCGCAGTATCGAGGCCTTTTATGCTCAGCCTACGCAAAGCCGAAGCCACCTAATCAGGTCGTTAGCCGATAGCTTGCCGAAGCTGCCAGAGTTAACTGCGGTCAGTGAGGCGCTTGAGCAGTCGTTACCAAATATTCGCGCAGATCGCCAGCTATTAGTTGACATCACCGCTTTGGCACACACAGACTTGCACACGGGCATTCAGCGTGTTGTCCGTAGCGTTTTAAAGTGCCTGCTTGAAAGCCCGCCGCAAGGGTATCGCGTTGAACCTGTGTACACCGCGTTTGGTGCGCAGGGATATTTTTATGCAAGGCAGTTCACCAAAAAGTTTCTTCAAATCGATATTGATATTTTGGCAGACGACCCCGTATTAATGCTTTCAGAAGATATTTTTTTGGGGCTAGATCTTTGTTTAAGCGACGTGTATGAACAAAGATCCTGGTTTGAACAGGCGCAGCAGAGGGGTGCAGTGCTGTACGTCGTGGTCTATGACTTGCTACCAATCACACACTCTCATTGGTTTCCAGCGAGTGAACAGCCGATCTTTGAAAAATGGTTAAAGACTATTACGGAGTTTGATGGTGCCCTCTCCATATCAAAGGCAACAGCCGATGAGCTAAAAGAATGGATGAAAAAATTCCCGCGTCAAAGAGAACTGCCGTTCAGTTTTGGTGTCGCACACATTGG
>CAIZGG010000073.1 GCA_903932425.1 uncultured beta proteobacterium
AACAAAGGGATTTTCCGCCACCCGTGGGCATCAAGACTAAGGCATCACCACCACCGATCACGTGCTCGACAATGGCCTGCTGATCACCGCGAAACGACTCATAGCCAAACACCGTTGCCAGCACGCGGGCGGCGCCAGATTCGGCCTTTGCATCAATCGTCGTTGTCATGCCGGTATTGTAGGGGATTCATCTAAGCTACACGCAGCACAAGAAGTTCATTTCAATTGATTTCAAGTCACTTGCCCAAAACCACGCCACGTTGCACACTCTAGCCATGGACTCTCGAACTGGCACTGAACCGCGTATCAAGATTTTAGTGGTCGATGACGACCCTGCACTTCGTCAACTACTGGCCGACTATTTGAACAAGCATGGCTTTGACACCTTGCTTGCACCCGACGCGACTGACCTCGCGGCGCGCATTTTGCGTTTTGCGCCCGAACTGATTGTGCTTGACCGAATGATGCCCGGTGGTGACGGGGCCGAAGCCTGCCGTGCCTTGCGTGCGCAGGGCGAAGATATCCCCGTCATTCTATTAACCGCACGTGACGAGTCGGTTGATCGAATTATCGGCCTTGAGGCAGGTGCCGACGATTATGTAGGCAAACCGTTTGACCCACGCGAATTACTTGCTCGGATTCAGGCCGTCTTGCGCCGCAAGCGTGGTGCCTCAGCCCTTACCAAAAACGCACCGGTTCAGTTCGGCGTCTTCACGTTTGATCCAGTCATGCGCCAGTTGCTGCGCGGCGCTGAGGTCGTGAAGCTTACCGGGGGTGAAATTAATTTGCTCGAGGCCCTGATTCGCAACCCAGGCAAACCGCTCTCGCGCGAACGACTGCTCACACTGGCGCGCGATGACGAATCGGGCGAGCGCAACGATCGCGCCATCGACATTGCCATTTTGCGTCTGCGCCGCGCCCTTGAAGACGACCCCAAACAGCCTCGTTGGATACAAACGGTATGGGGCACCGGCTATCGCTTTTCGCCGTGAACGCGCTTAAGTTTTTGTTCCCGCAGTCTTTCCGCTCTAGGCTGGTACTGTTAGTGCTGGCAACGGTGTTGGCCGGTCAGGCTGCCACCCTCTATCTTGTTTCGATTTACCAGCGAGATCATGCCCAGACCGTCGCGCTAGATTTACTGGCCACAACCATTCGAACCTTGCAGTACTCAATGGAACACGTGCCACCGCCCGAGCGGGCGGAGTTCGTGCGTCAGGCCTCTCAAGGGCACTGGCGAATGTGGTCCAAGCCTTTGCCCAACGACGCTCGACTGCAACGCAGAGCCGCCAGAAACGAGCAGGCGGCCACGCGCATGCCACAGGCCAAAGATGGACAAGCGCCGCTCGCGCCAAAGGGATCCTCAAACGCGCCTTCGACAACTGAACAACCTAATGTGCTCGCACCTGCAAGACCCTGGCCGCGCGAAGAGTTTGCAAGCGATGATGTCAGACGTGGGCTGACACGATTAATTGGACGCCTGAATAATCGCTTGAGCGGAGACAGTCGCGTGGCTCTGTCTCGCGGCCCTATTCCAGAAATCTATATTTCACTCACACGCCCTAACGAAACCGAATTGCTCCGACACCGCGAATGGCTGGTGATCCCGCTTGATCGCATTGACCCTCCATTGGCCACCTCACTGATCATTTGGTGGCTGGGCGGCCTTGCTGTGGTACTGCTACTCGCCGCATGGTTTTCGTGGCACATCACGCGACCGATCACACGTCTGGTCGATGCGACCGATCGCCTGGCGGCCGGCAAACCCGCACGCGTTGAACCCGCAGGCCCCGCTGAAATCAAACGTTTAGGCGAACGCTTTAATGCGATGCTCGAAGCGCTCAGCCAGTCGGACGCCACACGTCGCACACTCCTTGCAGGGTTGCCACACGATTTAAAGGCACCGCTTTCGCGAATGTGGTTACGCATTGAGATGAGTGACGACACCTCTCTAAAAGAGGGGATGCGTAAAGACTTACAAGACATGCAGCAGATGGTGGATCAATTTATTCAGTACCTGCGAGGCTCTGACCCAGCCACCTATCATTTTGCGACGTTTGCGCTCAATGACTGGGTCACTGAGCGTGTCGCCAACTGGAGCGGTGCACGCAACGAGGTCGTGCTGGCAGGTACACCCGCGTCGGTCATGGTCAGCGCAGATGGCGCCGCGCTTTCACGCCTGCTCGACAATTTAATTAGTAATGCCCTGCATCACGGTGCGCCGCCCGTAGAGATCTCTGTAAGCGCCAGCGACGCGTGGGCAGTGCTCTCGGTGACTGATCACGGCCCGGGCATCCCGCCTGAGCGACGTGCCGAGGCGGTTCAACCATTTGTGCGGCTCGACGAAGCACGCACTCGAACGGGTAATGTGGGATTAGGGCTAGCCTTGGCCGAGGCCATCGCGCAGGCGCATGGCGGCACACTCACCCTTGACCAGGCGGCGGATCACGCGGGGCTTAAGGTCGAACTTCGTTTACCACTGGCACATTAAGCACGATCTGCGGGACACGCGGGCACGAACAGACTAAACATTTTGCCAGCACGCACGAGCCCTTCAAGGCAAGTGCATACGCCTTGCAGGCGTTAGGGTGCCCGCCCAAACAACCCACGATATGTCATGAGATTAAAAATCACCATAATTGGTACGGCCACAATTGTGGCGGCCAGCACAAGTTGCAACGACCCTTGTGCTGCCGCCGCATCCCATAACGTCAGATGATCAAGTACGACAAACGGAAACATACTGTAGGTCAAGCCGCTGAGCATTGCGCAAAATAAAATCAAACACAAGGTAAAGGGCAACCACACTAAATGACGATAGCGCGGTTGCACTACTCGACTCAGGCTCATGTCGATACCGACAAAGCACACCAACATCAGCAACCAAACGGGGGCCGCCATCCCAAGATTTGTGGCGCTGCTCCATTTGTAAAAAATCGCTGGATTTGCCAGACCAAGTGCAATCGACACCGCCACCATACCGGCGGCAGCCCAGCGGATCGCATGGCGCGCCCAGTGGGCCGCAAAAAGCTGCAACGCCTCTTGCAGGCGCATGACCAACCAGCACGCACCCAATAAGCCATATCCAGCCACCGCACAGACCGCAATAAAGCCGGTAAACCACAAATCCGGCACCTCTAGCTTAGCGCCGATAACGAGTTGAGAAATTAACGCGCCGTGGCCTAGTGCCGTTAAAACCGAACCAAGCCAGAACAGAGCGATCCAGCGATCGCGCTTGTCGCTTGCGGCCCGAATGCGAAATTCAAAAGCCACACTTCGCAGCATGACACCCATCATTGTCAAAGACATCGGTACATAAAGCGTACCCAGCACCACACCCCAAGCCATCGGAAACGCTGTCAAGAACAGCCCCAGGGCTAAGAGCCACCAAAAGCCATTGGCATCGCGCAGAGGGCTCAACACGACCATCAACTGCGAGCGTGATTGTTTAGGGGCCAACAGCACCAAGACGCCCACGCCAATATCAAAACCATCAAACAAGGCTGCACCAACAATCAAGATAAAGAGCAACACCATCATGAGCAAAGGCATCCAGAACGCTGGATTACCCGCGCTTAAGCCTAACGAAGCCGACAACGCGTCAATCATGGGCGCATCCCTGGTTTACGTACGGGCACCACACCATAACGCGCGGCATGCCAGAGCATTTGAATAAAACCCACCAACATCACAGCATAGGTCGCGACTGCCCCCGCTAACACCCAGGCAAGAGTCGAGGGTGCAGCAGCAACCACTGCGTCTTGTTGTAACAACGATCCCCAAACTAAATACGGTGAACGACCCAAATCTGAAAGGTTCCAACTCAGCAGCCAGGTCAAGGTACCCAAACCAGCGCCCCATACTTGTGCGCGAGACAACCACTTGGGCTGGCGCAACGGATCAAACCCTTTACGCAGCCCGATCAATAGTGTCAACACGATCAGTAGGCTGGCTAAAGCACCCGCCAGCAATGCAGCGCGCAGCAGCCAAAATAATAGGGGGACGGGTGGCAACACCTCGCTAGCCAGATCCAAGCCCACGAGGCCTGCGTTGATATTGCGGCCCAACCATCTTTGGGCACTTAACGCTGAGCCCCAAACGACCTCGGTCGAACCTGTTTGAAGGTTGGGCGATCCCAGCCAGACCCAATCCGCTGTCGCCGCGCTTTGCCAGTGGCCCACCTGAGCAGCGGCAACGGCCGGTTGGTAGCGGGCGACCATTCTGGCATTGCCGTCAAAGGCAGCCCAATACAACAGCACCGCGCACGCGCCGATCAACACACCGGTACGAAACGATAGCCGCTCACCTTCGTCAAGTGGGCGACGTAAAGACTGCCAGGCCGTGACACAGAGCAAGAGCAAGGCTGCCAACAAAAAGGCACCCGCCACGAAGCCCAAGGAACGCCAAAGCACAAACGGCGTCCAGATCACTTCATTCCATTCATAGACCTGATACCGTCCATCGATTAACGCGGCCCCAACGGGTGCCTGCGCCCAGGTGTGCAAGACGACGGCCCAAAAGAAGGTGAAGGTCAAGCCAAGGGCAACCATCAGCACTGCAAAAAAATGAACCTGAGCTGAGACGCGCCGTTGACCAAACAGCACGACCCCCATGAACAGAGACTTTGTGACAAAAAAAGTGGTTAGGCCAAAGGCTAGCAAAGGGCCTGCTACGTTGCCCGTACGCTCAATCAATGCGGGCCAAAGGGTGCCAAACTCAACCAATACTGGCAAAGCTGTCGCTAAGGCCAAAAAAAAGGACAAGGCAAAAATTCTGACCCAGAAGCGATAAGCGGTTGTCCAGCCCGAGTCGGGGGTTTGCCACGCACGGAAGCGAAAAACGCACAGAATCCAGCCCAGCGCCATGGCGAGCGCGGCAAACAAAACGTGCATGTTCAGACTGAGGACGAACTGCGCACGGGCCAGAATAAGGGTTGAAATTTCCATGATTTAGACTAGTGTAGACCGGTCGTGGCAAAATGATCCTTTAAATACGGCTTCAATACTCAAAATCCTGTATGACCACAGACTCTGTTTCACCGGTAACGACCAATTTTTTACGCAATATTATTGAAGCCGATCTGGGCGCCCAGCGCTTTGCGGGCAAGCTTTGGGCCGGCCGGCCAGGGCCAGCGTCTGTGCAGGCCGCGGGCTCGCCTGATCCCGCCAAGATCCGTACACGCTTTCCGCCCGAACCCAACGGCTATCTGCATATTGGTCATGCCAAAAGCATTTGTCTGAACTTTGGTCTCGCGCGCGACTACGGCGGCGTTTGCCATCTGCGTTTTGACGACACCAACCCTGAAAAAGAAGATCAAGAGTACGTTGACGCCATCATCGATGCGGTCAAATGGTTGGGGTTTAACTGGCAGGCACACGGCACTGAACACCTATTTTTTGCCAGTGATTATTTTGGTGTGATGTTTGACTGCGCACTGGCTTTAATCGAAGCCGGACACGCTTACGTTGACGAACAAAGCCCTGAACAAATGCGTGCCATGCGCGGCACACTGACCGAAGCCGGCCAAAACTCGCCTTGGCGCGACCGCCCTGCCGCTGACTCGGTACGCCTGCTAAGCGAAATGCGCGAGGGCAAGCACCCGGATGGCAGCATGGCACTGCGCGCAAAAATTGATATGGCATCGCCAAATATCAATATGCGTGACCCGGTCTTATACCGGATCCGACACGCGACCCACCATCGCACTGGCGACCAGTGGTGCGTCTACCCAATGTATGCCTTTGCGCATCCGATCGAAGATGCGCTCGAAGGGATTACCCATAGCATCTGCACGCTCGAGTTTGAAGATCAACGTCCGTTCTACGACTGGACCTTAAACCGCCTGAACGAGCTTGGTCAGCTCGCCGCCCCCCTGCCCCATCAGTACGAATTTGCGCGGCTCAATATGAGCTACATCGTAACGAGCAAGCGCAAATTGCTTCAACTGGTCAAAGAAGGCTATGTGAACGGCTGGGATGACCCGCGCATGCCAACGATTGCCGGCTTGCGTCGCCGCGGCTATACCCCCGAGGCTTTGCGCCTGTTTTGCGAGCGTACGGGTGTGTCTAAAAATAACGCCCGCATTGATTACAGCTTGCTGGATCAAGCTTTACGCGAAGTCCAAGACCCGATTGCGCCACGCTCAGTGGCCATCCTTGACCCCCTAAAACTGGTCATCACGAATTTTCCAGAGGACCGGGTCGAGCCTTGTCAGGCCCCCCGTAATCCGCACGACCCAGAGGCGGGTCAGCGCCAGTTTGGTTTTACCCGTGAGCTTTGGATTGAGCAAGAAGACTTCGCCGAAGTACCGCCCCCAAAATACTTCAGGTTGTACCCGGGTAACTCAGTACGCTTGAAGTACGGTTATGTGGTGACCTGCACCGGCTTTGTCAAAGATGCCTCAGGCAAAATCACTGAAGTGCATGCCGAGTACAACCCTGACACCAAAAGCGGCACGGCGGGCTCAAATGCCGTCAAAGTCAAGGGTACCGTCACCTGGATTAGTGCAGTGCAAGCGATACCAGCCGAAATCCGCTTGTATGACCGACTCTTTTCAGAGCCCTTTCCGGATGCAGGCGACAGCGACTTTTTGACCTGCTTAAATCCAAATTCGGTACAAAGCGTCAAAGCCTGGCTCGAGCCCGGCACGGTCGCAACCCCTGGAGTGGTCTCTCAATTTGAGCGTTTAGGCTACTTTGCCGTCGACTCGGTCGACTCAAGCCTTGAAAGACCCGTCTTTAATCGGGTGACGACGCTCAAAGACACGTGGGCCGCCGGCGTCTGAGGTATTATTCTTTGCCATGACGACCGAAATTTCAGCCCTCGATTTTAAAAGTGCAACACTCTATGCGATTCGTGTTGTGCTGCAGCATGCCGATACGCAATCGCTGATCAAGGCGCTTAAAAAACGCATGGCTGACGCAGGCGCTTTTTTTGAAAACGAACCTGTGGTCATTGATGCTGGTGCTGTCGAGGCAACCATTGATTGGGTACCCTTGCTCAAGGCTTTCGCCGACCACCGACTGCCTGTGATTGGCGTGGTAGCGCAAGGCGATAACCTGACAGCAGCCAAAGCCTGTGGGCTGGCGGCAGTCGATTTATCAACGAGCCCTGTGCGCAACGCCTCTGATACGCAAACAGCGGCCTCGGTCGCCGAACCTGTGACGGCCAATGTTCCAACACCGGCAGCGGCTGATGGGATCGCAGACGCCACAGAGTCGGCGCCAACCACGAGCGAGGGCAAAGTTCAAGCATCCGCGACTGCAGGCACGCAATCAACGAAAAACACCGCTACAAACAACGATACCCCCGCTGCAGCCCCCACCATGGTGGTGCGTGGCCCGCTACGCTCAGGGCAACGGGTCTACGCGCGCCAATGCGATTTAATTGTGATGGGTGTGGTGAGCCGTGGTGCCGAAGTCATCGCTGACGGCAATATTCATGTGTACGGGCCGCTACGTGGTAAAGCCATGGCGGGCGCACGAGGCGACACCGCTGCACGCATCTTCACAACGGGGCTTGACGCCGAGCTTGTTGCCGTTGCGGGTATTTATCGTGTGATTGATGCAAAGTTGCCTGCCGACCTACACCAGCGGCCAGCCGTGATTCAGCTTCAAAAAGACGCGTTGCATCTGACGCCACTTGAAAAATAGGCAACTAAGTTTTAGTCACTTTTGTCGTTGATTCAATGTGAAGTATTGCCAGCTTTTTTACGCTTCAACCGTTTATTCTTGAGCAGATATCGTTTGTACGTAGCACTCCAGTCATTTATTTTCAGTGAACTATCGCAGTCTTATATAAGGGTTAGTTTGTCATGACACGTATCGTAGTGGTGACCTCAGGCAAAGGTGGTGTGGGCAAAACCACCACGAGCGCCAGTTTTTCTTCTGGCTTGGCCATGCGTGGCTTTAAAACAGCCGTGATCGATTTTGATGTGGGCTTGCGCAATCTTGATTTGATCATGGGCTGCGAACGGCGCGTGGTCTATGACTTTGTCAACGTGATTCAAGGCGAAGCCACGTTGAATCAAGCGCTGATTAAAGATAAAAATCTCGATAACCTGTTTATTTTGCCGGCCTCGCAAACACGCGATAAAGATGCCTTGTCAAAAGAAGGTGTCGAAAAGGTGATCAATGACCTCAAAGGCATGGGCTTTGATTACATCGTGTGCGATTCTCCTGCGGGTATTGAAACAGGTGCCTTATTAGCCGCTTACTTTGCTGACGATGCCCTGGTGGTCACAAACCCAGAGGTCTCATCGGTACGTGACTCTGATCGCATCTTGGGTATCTTGGCTTCGAAATCGCGCCGCGCGATCGAAGCGGACGAACCTATCAAAGAATTTCTGCTACTCACTCGCTATAACCCCAAGCGTGTTGAAGACGGCGAAATGCTGTCGCTCAAAGACATCGAAGACATCTTACGAATCAAGCTGATTGGTGTGATCCCCGAATCTGAATCTGTTTTGCAAGCGTCTAACCAGGGCTTACCTGCGATTCATCTTGAAAGCACTGACGTGTCTGAAGCGTATCGCGACGTTGTCGCCCGCTATCTGGGCGAAGAAAAACCCTTACGCTTTGTCGACTACGAAAAACCAGGCCTCTTCAAACGCCTGTTTGGAGGCAAATGATGTCTTTTCTGTCTTTTTTGCTTGGCGAGAAGAAAAAGACCGCCACTGTTGCTAAAGAGCGCTTGCAGATTATTTTGGCCCACGAGCGTGGCGGGCAAAGTGCCACGCCTGACTACCTGCCAGCGCTGCAACGCGAATTGATCGCTGTCATTTCTAAGTACGTCAAAATCAATCCCGAAGACATCAAAGTCAATCT
>CAIZGG010000074.1 GCA_903932425.1 uncultured beta proteobacterium
GGTTCGGTTGCTAACAACGATCCAGCCGCCTGTTATCCGAGTGCAGCAATGGCTCTCGGTGCAACCATCCATACGACCACACGAAAGATTGCAGCCGACGATTTCTTTTTGGGTATGTATTCGACTGCGTTGCAACCTGGCGAGCTGATTACAGCAATCAGCTTCCCAATCCCTAAGCGCGCGGCCTACGCAAAGTTTAAGCAGGGCGCCTCGAGATTTGCGATGGTGGGTGTATTTGTAGCGGATACAGCACAAGGCCCGCGGGTTGCAGTCACCGGCGCTGCCAATGGTGTGTTTCGACATGCAGGTCTTGAAGCGGCGTTAGCGAAAAAATTCGCACCAGAGTCTGTTGCCGACGTGTCGATTGGCTCGTCTGAACTCAATAGTGATATTCATGCCTCAGCCGAATATCGTGCGCAGTTAATTAAAGTGCAAACGCGTCGAGCTGTTCAAGAGGCGCTCACCTAAGGTCGGGGTGAGTTTTTAGGAAGAAATATGACGGGCACGCTGAGCGTTGATTCAATAGACGCGTTGATCGAAGCATTGGCAGCCGCAGGCTATCAAGCTGAAAGGCGCTTAGCGACCGCTGTTTTCTTAAGCCTACGTCTGCAACGACCGTTGCTGCTTGAGGGCGAGCCGGGCGTTGGTAAAACCGAATTAGCGAAAGCGCTCTCAAAGGTTTTGGGGCGCCCGCTTATTCGCCTGCAATGCTACGACGGTATGGAGCAGCGCGAGGCTCTGTACGAGTGGAATCATGCCGCTCAATTAATGCACATGCGTGCGCAGCCCGAGGGAGTCAACCCCGATCAACTCGAGCGTGAAATTTATCAAGAGAAGTATTTAATCAGGCGCCCGTTGTTGCAGGCGCTTGAAGCGGCTGAACCCGGGGCGGTACTGTTAATTGATGAGGTCGATCGAGCCGACGCACCCTTTGAAGCGTTTTTGCTTGAGTACTTGGGTGAATTTCAAGTCAGTATCCCAGAGTTTGGAACGATCAAGGCAACGTGCGCGCCTGTCACGATTTTGACGAGTAACCGTACCCGCGATTTAAACGATGCAGTCAAGCGGCGTTGTTTATATCAATGGCTTGATTATCCCGAGCGTGAGCGCGAACTTGCGATTGTGCAAGCACACGTGCCACAAGCAGGTGAGGCGTTGGCCGAGCAGGTAGCGACCTTCGTCGCACGACTGCGTAGTGTGCCTTTCGTGAATGCGTTCAGTCGCAGTCCGGGTATTGCCGAGAGCGTTGAGTGGGCGCGCGCGCTCGTCGCGCTGAATACCTTGAAGCTTGACCCTGAGGTGGTGCAGGATACCGTAGGAATCCTGTTCAAACAGCGTGAGGACATTGCGGCGCTTGAACCGATGCTTGAAGCCTTGTTGCAGCCTGCCTCAGACCTTGACTCCTCGACATAGCAATATGTCTGGGGCGCCATCATTGTGCGGGTGCTTGCGATGCAACTAGGTGACGCACGTAGCGGCAAGATGGCTGAAAACATCATCGGCTTTGGACGAACGCTCAGGCGCGCTGGTCTGCCAATGGACAGCACGCGTATTGGACTCGGCTTGCGGGCTGCCGTGTTGGTGGGCTTGGAGACCAAAGCTGATTTGCGTGCGGCCTTGCTTGCAACCTTAGTCTGCCGTCAACAAGATCAAGCGGTGTTTGATCAGTTATTCGACGCCTATTTTCGTAACCCCGAGTTGACACAACAATTGCTCGCGCAAATGTTGCCCAAGACAAAGGAGGCAGCACCCAAGCCTAAGCGTCTTGCCCGAGCGCAGGAGGCAATGGCAGCGGTACGCGCAGCGATCAATCAGTCTCCCCGAGAAGAGGAAAAAATTGAATTCGATGCCGCACTGTCGGCGAGCGACCGCGCGCGTTTGAGACATGCTGATTTCGAAAGTTTGAGCGCGAGTGAGTTTCGTCTCGTTGAGCGGCTTGCGCGTGAGATCCCTCTGCCATGGCCACAGCTTAAGGCCCGACGCTTAAAAAGTGCCTCGTATGGTGTTCGCTTAGATTGGAGGCGAACCTTACGGGAGTCGGCCCGTTACGATGCCGAGATTCTCTCTTTGCCCTATCTAACCCGTCGGCTTGAGCCCTTGCCTGTGTTGCTCTTGATTGATGTGTCTGGCTCAATGGAGCGTTATGCCCGGTTGATGTTAGCTTTTTTGCATCAAAGCACACGACGGGTTGCGCGCTCGGTCTTCGCCTTCGGAACTCACCTTACTGATTTAAACCCGATCTTTCGGCTGACTGACACCGATGCGATGTTAGAAGGTGCGAACCGCTTGATCAGTGACTTTGCTGGCGGTACACAAATCGGTGCGTCGCTTGCCGCGTTGCGTCGCACGCAAAGCCGTCAACTTGTGGGCCGTCGTACCGTGGTGTTGCTCATTAGCGACGGGTTAGAGACAGGAAGCCCGGAACAGTTAGAGACTGAGTTGGGTTGGCTAAAACGTAACAGTCGCAGTCTGTTATGGTTAAACCCCATGTTACGTTTTGAAGAGTATCAGCCCAAAGCAAGTGGGGCAGCTGTATTGCACAAAAAAGTAGACGGAATGCTGGCAATTCACAATCTGGCGCACCTGGAAGATTTGGCACATGGCTTGGGGCAGTTGGTAAAAAGATAATTATTAATTAGAGAGAAAAATATGGATATGCAAGGTAATCGCCTTTTGGCTGCGTCGCAACAACAAGCCTGGGATGCGCTAAATGATCCAGAGATCTTAAAAATGTGCATTCCTGGATGCGAAAAATTTGAGCGCGTCACCGAAAGTGAATACGTGGTGACTGTTGCAGTCAAGATCGGTCCAGTCTCTGCGAAGTTCAATGGCAAGGTCAAGTTGGCAGATATACAGGCGCCTGTATCGTATGCGTTGCAATTTGAGGCCCAAGGCGGCGTCGCTGGTTTTGGCCAAGGCGAATCAAAGGTCGAGTTGATTCCTCAAGGCGCAGGATGTGAACTGCGCTACACCGTACATTCAAAAGTCGGGGGCAAAATCGCTCAGTTGGGACAACGTTTGATTGATGGCGTAGCGAAGTCGTTGGCCGAAGATTTTTTCAAGCGCTTCGATGAAGCGCTGCAGGCCAAATTTCCTGCGCTCGAGAGTGCGGGCGGTGAGGGTACGCCGAGCGAGGCCGCTGCGGTTGCCGCGCCCAGTTCTTCAAAGATTCAGCGTTTACTGTGGCCCGCCTTGGTGGTCGTGTCGGTAGCGGTGCTCGTCTGGTATTTCAAGCGCTAGCGCACGGAGCATCAAGCGGTTTGACTAGAAGATATCGAAGCAATACAGTTGTGCTCAGAATATTTAAAAACAAAAAATAAGGGGCAAAAGGATGGGTATCACTAAAGTTGGGCGCTATATGGTCGAGAGAGTCGTTGAGGTTGAGCGCCCTTATGCGCCGGCGCGCGATTTTTTTCCAGACTTGACGCAAGATATGCTGACGACTTGTTTGCGTGAACTGCCTGGTGGTCAATTGACGAGTGATGGCAGATTGCAGATGAGCTTTCACTCGTTTGTGGTGAAGACTGGTCGCTTCACAATTTTGGTCGATGCGTGCTGCGGTAATGATAAGGATCGCCCGCTGCGTCCCGCGTTTCATAAAATGAATAATGACTTTATGGGCGCGTTGGCTAAGGCCAAGGTCAAGCCCGAAGAGGTCGATTACGTGATGTGCACCCATTTGCATTGGGATCATGTGGGGTGGAACACCCGTTTGGTTGATGGCGTCTGGAAGCCTACCTTTCCAAATGCGAAGTATTTGATGTCAAAGACTGAATTCGATCAGGCTGATGCGCTGTACCGCAGCGGGAAAAAAGACACACACACACAAGCGTTCGAAGACAGTATCGATCCGGTTGTCCGAGCCAAGCAAGCCGTTTTGATCGCTGACGACCATGAAGTCGACAAGGGGTTGTGGATTGAAGCTTGCCACGGGCATACGCCTGGCAACATCGTGATCAATCTTGAGTCTGAAGGCCAGCGTGGCGTGTTGACCGGTGATGTTATTCATCATCAAATTCAATTGCGCTATCCCGAGATGTCGACAACAGCCGACGCGGATCAGGATTTGGCACGCGTCTCGCGTACCGCCTTAATTGACAAGCATGCTGGCACGGGCAATCTGATTTTTCCGGCGCATTTTCCGGCCCCGACGATTGGGCGAATCGAGCCAAATGCAGCGGGTGGCTTTCGCTACGATACTGATGCAGTCTGAAGCTTCGCGCCGGCACCGAGCAATCCTTCTGCTCGCTTTACTTGTGATGATCTGGGGGGTGAACTGGGTCATCGCTAAAAAATCCCTTGAATTTGTTTCACCGGTTTGGGTGACTGCATTTCGGCTAGTCCCCATGTGCATTATTTTTTTTGTAGTGTGCCTGGCAACTAAACAATTGCGCATTCCGGTGCGAGCAGATCTACCAGTCATTTTTAGTATCGGCTGGTTGCATATGGTTGGATTTTCGGTTTTGGTGAGTGTGGGCTTGCAGTACATGCCCGCTGGAAAATCTATTGTGTTGGCATACACGACGCCCTTGTGGGTGCTTCCTGCAGCGTGGTTGTTTTTAAACGAACCGTTTACACCGCGCCGGATTCTTGGGTTGGTGATCGGTATGTCGGGTCTCATCCTGATTTTGCAGCCGAGTTCGATGGACTGGAGCGATCGCAATATCTTGATTGGGCATGGGTTTGTGTTGTTAGCGGCTTTACTTTGGGCGATCTCGATCGTTTATGGGCGCGCGCACAAGTGGGTGACGCCGCTATTTGCGCTATTACCTTGGCAGATGCTGGTGGGTGGTCTGACCCAAGTGGTCCTGGCGTTTGCCCTGGAGGGGGCGCCACAAGTGAAGTGGTCACTCGAGATGGTGTTGTTGGTCGGTTTTAATGGCTTGCTGGGCAATGGTATCGCTTACTGGCTGATGAATATTGTGAGCCGCGATTTGCCTGCCGCAGCGGTGTCGATGGGCCTGCTTGGTGTACCGCTGATCGGGTTGTTCTGCGCAAGTTTATTTTTAGGCGAAGTCTTGGGGCCTGCTTTATTGATTGCAACGGTTTTGATTATTGCCGGCATCATTCTGGGCACGTTACCTAAATCAAGTCGGTCGGCTTAAGCACCAGAGATTGCAAAAATAATAAAGAAGGCAAACATGCTTCAAGATCTTAAAAAAAATAACCAGGTTCAAACTCTTTCTTCTGGATGGCAATACGCGCGAAAGTGTGCCGCGCAAGTCCTGTCGATCGCAATGTTGCTAGCCGGCACGGTTGCGTCCGAACAGTGTCTTGCTCAAACCGAGATTAAGTTTCCAGATCGATCTATTCGCTTTGTCGTACCATTTCCTCCGGGTGGTGGGAATGATATTTTGGCGCGAGCGATCGCTCCCCGTCTTGCTGATGCCTTTGGGCAAAGTGTTGTAGTCGATAATCGGGCTGGAGCTGGCGGCAATATCGGCTCTGAATTCGTGGCAAAGTCTGCGCCAGATGGTTACACCATTTTGATGGCATCGAATCAGGTCACGATTAACCCTTGGCTGGATAACAATGTTCCGTTTGATATTGAAAAAGATTTTGTAGCCGTCGCGCAAGTGGCCTCGGTACCCATGGTTCTGGTGGTCAATCCCTCGGTGCCAGCGACTGATTTAAAAAGTTTTATTTCCTTGGTCAAGGCTGACCCCAGCAAGTTTAATCACAGCACTCCAGGTACCGGAACAGCCCAGCACATCGCCTTTGAAGTCTTTAATTATTCTGCCGGAGTGAAGGTGACACATGTGCCGTACAAGGGCACCGGTCCTGCGATTGCAGATTTGATTGGCGGGCAGGTTCAAAGCGCGATCGGCACGATGGCCTCGCTTGAGCAGTACGTCAAGGCCGGCAAGTTGCGCGCGTTAGGTGTTACCACAGCGGTGCGCTCCGCTGCGATGCCAGATGTTCCCACAATTGCCGAGGCCGGTTTGCCTGGGTTTGAAGTGCCACTTTGGTATTCGATCCTTGCACCGGCGAATACACCTAAAGATATCGTTGAAAAGTTATCCGCTGAAATCGGCAAAGCGCTTGCCGACCCGGCAACTAAAGAACGCCTGACGGGGCAAGGGTTCATTGTCACGTACCTGAATCCGCAACAAATGGATGCAATGATCAAGAAGGATTTGCTCTATTGGCAAAAGATTATTAAAGCGATTGGTTTAAAGATTGATAAATAGGACGGCAGTCATGAGCAGCACAGAGCACGTGAACATCAATCATGCATTAACCGGCATCAAGGTGCTTGATTTCACGCAGATCGGCGCCGGCCCCTTGATCGGCATGCAGCTCGGGGATATGGGCGCTGAGGTCATCAAAGTTGAGTCGCCTGGCGGGGATATTGGTAGAAAGCTAGGGCCACCGTGGCAAGAAGGCGAGTCGGTTGTTTCGATGAGCTTCAACCGTAACAAGCGTTCTATCTCAATCGATTTGAAAAAGCCTGAAGGTGTTGCGTTAATTAAACGCATGGCCGCGCAGACTGATATTGTGCTTGAAAGTTTTCGACCGGGCGTCATGGATAAGCTCGGTGTTGGTTTTGCAGCGCTGCAGGCGATCAATCCCGGTTTGATTTTTGGCTCTGTTTCAGCCTATGGGCAGACCGGCCCATGGCGTGATAAGGCGGGCGTGGATGGAATCGTGCAGGCTGTGTCGGGTTTGATGAGCAATATTGGTGATGCGACGTCGCCACCAATGAAGGTATTAGTGCCGGCTGTAGATATGGTGACCGGCTTTATATCGACCTCGTCCGTGCTTGCTGCATTGCGCGTGCGCGACGCAACGGGGCAAGGTCAGCATCTCGATTTTTCTCTATACAACAGCGCTTTGATGTTGCAGTTATCAGCGGTCGCCTCATACTTGTCCAGTAATGAACTGCCCTTGCGCACCGGTACGGCTGCACCTTACTCGGCGCCTAACGAAGCCTATCCCACGAAAGACGGCTGGATCATGATTGCCGCCTATCACGATGATCGCTGGGTCGCGCTGTGCAATCTGTTGGGCAAGCCCGCTTTAGCGATACATCCTGATTTTGCAACAATTCCCAAGCGCGTTGCGAATCGCGATGCATTGATGCAAGAGTTAACTGTATTGCTCGCCCACAAGACTTCGTTTGAGTGGCAAGAACTCTTTGAGGCTGCCGATATTATTTGTGGACCGATCGCCGATTACAACATGGTGATGCAGTCGCCTCAGTTGGCGCACAACGGCGTCATTGTCGATACACATAGTTCGGTAGCGGGGTTGGTACGGATGCCAGGGTTCGCTGCGGGCGATCGTGATGCGCAGTCTCGTGTGCGTTATGGGCCACCAGCGCTTGCTGAGCACAGTTGCCAAATTTTGACTGAATTTGGCTTGTCGGGGGCTGAGATCGATGCCTTACTCGCTTGTGCTGCGGTGATTCAGCGCGCATAAGATGTCACGGAAACAATCATGAAATTCAAATCTATCAAGTTATACGAAGAGAGCGGGCAACGTGTCAGCCGCATGATCGAACAGACGCTCGAAGATCTTGCCCCTGGCGATATCGTGATTCAATCGCAGTATGCGGCCGTCAATTACAAAGACGCGCGTGCAGTGACTGGCGTGGGCAAGGTGCTCTCGAATCTGCCAGCGGTTCCTGGTGTAGAAGTGGCCGGATTGGTGGTCGAGTCTAGTCATCCGCAGTTCAAACTTGGCGACTGTGTCACCGTTCAAGGCGGGCGCGAGTTTGGTATGCGACGCGACGGCGCCTATAGCGAGTATGTACGGGTTCCTGGAAGTTGGGCTGCCCATGTTCCAGAAGATACCGATCCTTTCGAGTCGGTGGCGATGGGTTTGGCAGCCTACACGTCAGCGTTGGCTGTTGATGAACTGTTGTTACGCGGTGTTAAACCAGAACATGGTCAAATTTTGGTAACTGGTGGCACGGGGGGGAGCTCTTCCTTTGCGATCGATATGCTGGCGGGCTTGGGTTACCAAGTTGTGGCGAGCACAGGCAAAAAAGAGACTGAATCCGCCTATCTAAAAAGTATCGGAGCCGCAGAGGTCATCGGGCGTGATGACATTGCAGGCGGTGATAAATTTTTAGAAGAGCAAAGATGGGCGGGTGTGATTGATGCGGTCGGGGGTAAGCCGCTGGATGCTGCCCTGCGCTCTACAAAGCAGCGCGGCGTCGTGTGCGCTTTTGGCAATGCCGCCGGCGAAACTTTTACGACTGCTATTTATCCGTTTATTTTGCGAGCGGTGTCGCTGGTGGGTATTAACGGTAATCATCCTGTCCCGACACGCGGTGCTGTGTGGCAGCGTATGCAAAAGGGCGGTGACTTACGACCCAGCCATATCCATCAAATCGCGTACACAATTGCTTTTGATGATTTAAAAGCGCATTGCGATAAGTTGATTCAGTCGGGCGTACGTGGGCGCGCGGTGGTGCAGTTTTAATGAACGAGTGCGCACTGCCCGCTTAGCCTTGCAAGGCCGGGCGGGCAATACGACGGGCTAGGATTTTAATTCGGTGTATTAATTCGGTGTAATTCCAGACTTAATCAGCAAGGGGCCTAGCGTCTCTATCTCGTTTTTCAAGTGAGCCCGCAGTTTTTCTGGTACGGCAAGCTCTGGCGAGACAGGCGTTGTGCTAATGCTATCAAGCTTGGCTTTCACGTCGGGGTCAACGACTGCTGCGGCCAAGGCGGCTGAGAGCTTCTCGATGATTGGCTTTGGAGTGCCTTTAGGGGCATACAGCCCAAACCAAATGCTGATGTCAAAGCCTTTTACCCCGACCTCTGTTAAGGCAGGCAACTCAGGCAGTGAGGCAAGTCGTTGCGTGCCAGCGACTGCGTAAGCCTTAATGCGGCCGCCGCTGATTGCAGGCAACGTGCTGGTAGTTTGGTCACACATTATGTCGATCTGTCCGCCCATCAAATCATTGATTGCTGGCGCAGCCCCTTTATACGGGACAAGGGTGAGCTTGACGTCTAAGGCGTCCATGAACATCAGGCTGCAAAGATGCGAGGCAGAGCCGATCCCCGCGTGACCCATACTGATCTTGGGGCCATTTTCTTTAATGTAGGCAACAAACTCTTTGGCATCTTTTGTTGGTAGGTCTTTGCGACCCGTGACCACCATCGGCCCAACAGTCGCCAGGCCGATTGGCTCAAAGTCATCAATCGGGCTATAGGGTAGGTTCTTGATCATCAACACGTTGGTGGCGTGGCTGATATGAATCATGAGCAGTGTGTAGCCATCTGGCGCAGAGCGTGCCACTTTGGCGGTGCCAATGCTGCCGCCCGCACCCGATGGATTGTCGACCACGATCGTTTGGCCTAATTGCTTTTGCATCGCCGAGGCGAACAGTCGAGTAATGATGTCGCCCGGCCCGCCCGCAGCATAAGGCATCACCATTGTGATGTTGCGAGAGGGGTAATCTTGCGCCAAGGCTGAAGCACTTTGAAATAATGCAGCGGCACTCAGCGTGGCTGATAACAATAGTTTGTGTGCAAAACGAACATTCATGGCAGTCGAGTCTTTTAGGGTAACGGGGTCAAGGTCAATCGAGCAAGGGACAGAGTCGAGCAAGCAGGAATCATAGCCAAGCAAGCGGCGTGCTAATCGTTCTTTATAGCATTTGGCTCAGTTGTTTGCCGACTTTTGCTCAATTGGCGACCTGCAATCTAGGGTAAACGCCGTGTTGCTCACCACAAGAGACTGAGCGGCGACGTTGACGAGGTAAATGCACCCTCCTACTATATGTCATCTCTTTTTAGAATATCACCCCTATGCCAATCTCGATGCTTGAGTCTTCAATTTTTAAAGATATGTTTGGTACGGCTGCGATGCGGGCGGTGTTTGACGAC
>CAIZGG010000075.1 GCA_903932425.1 uncultured beta proteobacterium
GTGGCCCGCATGAGGGCGCCGTTGGCTTTTGATTGCATGTTGTTTGTACGTGCCGCACTTAGAACGATGTTACCTAGGCCCTTCATTGCTTTGGTCGAGGTGTGTAACAACGCATTGGCAGTCGTGTTGCCAATATCAAACGGGTTTGAATTGGCCCAAGCAACGTAGGCGCCAGCAACACGGTCGGTTATAAACGTTCGCTGCCCAGTCAGGGCGTGCAGCGACGCAAGTGTTAATTCACCGTCATCGGTGATTTGGCCTGGCGCTGTTCGCAACACGCCGCCACCAATCATTTCCAAGGCTTCATCGACTTCAGCTTGGGTGGGGTTACGTCGCAAAAACTCAAGCGTCGCACCTGCGGCATCGGCGGCCAGTGCGCCAAAGATGGCACCGTAGGCGGCTTGTTGTTGGGGTGTTAGGTGTTGAAAATTGTTGGTGGGGTTGTGAGTGGTAGTCATGTGAACGGCCTTTGGCGCGTAGCCAATCTGTTTGACTATCGAGTGTACGCGGGGTGCTGTCTCGTCTGATGAGGCACCGAAGCGCGTAGAGGATAAGGCGCCGAGTGCGGGGCAATATCTATCACCCCGATTACTGAAAGCGGCCGATTAAGGCGTTTAGTTCAACTGATTAAATGTCAAATATACTTTACATTTTAGATCAAAATGCAGTACTGTTTTTACTAGAGATCTTGTCGGAGCAACGTATGAACCTTTTTGAAATCGGTGCGTTAGTGCAAAGTCGTCGAGAACAACTTGGGTTAACTCAACTCCAATTGGGGCGGTTGTCTGGGCTGTCGCGTGCGACGGTTAATCAACTTGAGGGCGGTACCCTAAAAGAGCTCGGCGTTACAAAGTTGCTGGTTCTATTTGACCTGCTAGGTCTAGACATGACTGCTGGGCAGCCTAAGCAGTTGCGTCATGCTCTCCAAATGGCCAGTCAATCTGCAAGCGTGAGTTACAAAACGGTGATGCAACCTAAAGAACTGCAAACGGCTTTAGTGTCGGGGGTTGTGCCGGTTGGTCTGATTGCTCACATTGCTACATTTTTAGACGAAGCGCCGCTTACGCTCTTAGTCGCAGCGGTTCAAGAAGCCGCGCAGCGCGGTCGAGTGCCAATGAAGTTGATTTGGCGCCATCTTAAGCAGTGGGCAACTGAGTTTCAGTCGCCCCGCGCAGTGTGGGCGTGAAAATTGATGCCAAATTCAACCGCAATTGGTACTACAGGCTCACCCCCTGAGACACTTTTGTGATAAGTTGGATTAGAGCAACCTCTAACCACGTGACACCAAAGCATAGGGAAAACATGACCGCACAAGTGACCGAAGTTCTGCATTACAAGGGTGAACAGTTATCGATGCGCACTGAGCCGTTGTCTGACTATTTTGCGCAGATGTGTCTGCCCAAACCTGGAAGATACTGTCAGCCTTGATTGGTACATCAACGGCTTTAGTGGCCTTGACTTACTGCTTGGTTAAAAATGTTGGGTAGAGTGTGTCGAGTTACAACCGCTAACAATTTAGTTACCAAAAAGACTTTACTGAAACACTTTTCTTGATAAAAAATCGTCATCATGTTGGCTTGAATTATCAGGGATTAAAAATGTATCAAGTAGGCTATTCATTCTGGCAGTTTGATCCTCATAACCTTGTTGACAGCACTTTAAAGTGTATCTACAATGTAGAAACATTGGGGGCTAATCATGCAAGCAATTATCAAAAAATGGGGCAATAGTCCCGCACTGCGGCTATCAAGTTCAATCATGGAACTCGCTCATCTAACGTTAGATCAGGCTGTCAACATTAATGTGCTTAAAGGCAAAATTATTATTGAACCGATTGTGTCTAAAAACACACGGCTTGACGATTTGTTGGCTGGAATCACGCCTGACAATATTCATGCTGAAGAAAGTTTTGGTGGTCGGGTTGGCAAGGAGATCCTTTAGTGCCTAGAGCTTATATTCCTGAGGCTGGCGACATCGTTTGGCTTGAGTTTGATCCGCAAGCCGGTCGCGAACAAGCAGGGCATCGGCCCGCTTTGGTATTGAGTCCTGCCGCGTACAACGACAAAATTAGCTTGGCAGTATGTTGCCCACTTTCAACCAAAGTCAAAGGTTATCCCTTCGAAGTTGAAGTTGCTGTTGGTAAGACAGCAAGCGTAGTGTTATCTGATCAAGTTAAGTCGCTTGACTGGCGCGAACGCAAAGCAAAGTTCAAATCAAAGATCACGCCAGCCCAGTTGCGGCGTGTTCGTGAAAATATTAAAGCTTTACTTTCGATCGATTAAATGTGCAGATTTCTACCGTTTGATTGATCAGGTGACTGAGCAGCACGCTTGACCTCTTGGGTGACTAGCCAGCAGGGCGTTTCTTACAAAAGGCAATCGCGATACAAACGCAGCGAGACGAAAATCGACGCCTCCAGGCCGGGAGAAATAAAAATTAAGAATCAAAGCGAAAAGGCCAAGCGGCGTGATCCGTGGCGCGGCATCAAAAATCATCTGATCGCTCAGCCGCAAGAAATTTTGATCGATCTATTGCTAGAAGTGGCGCATCGGGATGAGCGGCTTTATCGGTCACTATTGCTCAAGGCCGTACGCACAGGTGATGTCGATAATGTGGTTAAGACGTATCAAATGGTGATCGATGACGCGACGTATATTCACGATTTTATCGATTGGCGCGCGGCGAGTACTTTCGCCGACAATATCGAGCAGATTGTGGAGTCTCTCTCTGAACTTTTAACGACCGATATTGCAGCGAGCCTAGTAGAGTTGGCCGAATACGCAATCGAACGTGTCGAAAATGCGCTAAAGCAAATCGACGATTCTTATGGCGATGTCGGTGGCAAGGTCGAGGCGTTGGGTGAATTGCATCGCAAGGCTTGTGCCATGGCTCTGCCCGAACCGGTCAGGCTGGCCGAGCGCCTTTTTCTGCTTGAAACTTCGCTGCCGTTCAACGTGTGTAGCTTCGATGTTGTAACTTACCGTGATGTCCTCGGCAATGAAGGGTTGCGGCGATATCGTGAACTTGCCGAAGCTGAGTGGAGCAAGATCAAACCTCGTGATGGCAAAGCTCGCGTAGATGACGATTATGCTAAACGGTTTCAGATTTCCCGCATCATGGAGCAAATCGCAGAAGCGAACGGTGATGTAGAGGAGTTGGTCGGGATCAAGTCGCGGGATCTTTCGTCAGCATATCGCTATCTCGCGATTGCCGAAATCTATGCCAAAGCGAGCCAGCCTGAATTGGCACTAGACTGGGCGGAGCGCGGCCTCAAGTCATTCGCCGAGCGCCCTGATAACCGTCTGCGCGATTTTTTGGTTGCAGCTTATCTTGAGCGTAAGCGAAACGACGAAGCACTAGAGCTTGTTTGGATCCAGTTCGAGGAACGCCTTGTTCTTGAACACTACATCAAGCTGCATGATATTGCAGTCAAGCTCGATGTATGGGCTGCACAGCGAGAACGAGCATTGACATTGATTATGGTCGACGCGATCACTGCCCGCGAGGCTGCGCGAACGAGCCAACGGAAATCAACATCGTCGACTCCGAACTATTCATTACGCTTGGAGATTGCGTTATGGGAAAATGACCTAGACGCAGCATGGTCGGTCGCGCACAAGAGTGCTCATAACCGGGGGTTGTTGATCTCGCTTGCTGGCAAGCTCGAAGCCTCGCGTCCAGTTGATGCGGTCAGTCTGTACCATCGCGTCATTCCAACGATCATCGATGAGACTAACAATTTTGCTTACGGCGAAGCGATTAAGCTTATCGGCAAAGTCGGTGGCTTGATGAAGAAGCATAAGCAGCTATTGCAGTTTGAGCATTATCTAGCCGAGCTGCGCTTACAGTTCAAACCAAAGCGTAACTTTATCAAGTTGCTGGATGGTGTGGCAGGAAA
>CAIZGG010000076.1 GCA_903932425.1 uncultured beta proteobacterium
ACACTAATGGGCCGTCGGTATCCATTTGACCAGCTTACTGCTGCACGTCGGCCATGCTCTTGTCGCTCAGCTCAAAGTCCTCGGGCAAAATTTCTGCCAAATTGAGCATGTAGGCAACTTGAGGTACAAAGGGGGTGGCTTCGCAGAATAATGTATTTTGATTATTAGCTAATGTCCAAACATAATTTAAAAAGATCGTCTGGCGTGACTGCTAAAAACCCTTGTTGCGGCGGCAGACTTGTCCTATTTTCAATGTTTAAGTCAGCCAGGAGTACTGCATGAACTCAGATCTCGCTAATGACGCAGCCGCGTTGCTTGCTTCGCGCTCAACCTCGCGTCGCAGCTTTATGAAGGCAGCCACCCTCGGCAGCTTGGGCACGGGTTTTGCCAGCACAGCTCTGCCAGTTCTATCCCAGGCCATCAAGACCGACTTTGCTGGCATTCACAGTGAAGAGGTCACCTTTGATTCGAACGGTACAAATATCGCGGCCTACACCTCACGGCCTGCGCAGGCGCCGGGAAAGCTGCCAATCATCATCGTCGCGAGTGAGATTTTTGGTGTGCACGAGTACATCGCAGATGTGACGCGCCGCTTAGCCAAAGTAGGCTACTTGGCGATTGCTCCTGAGTTTTTCACTCGCGCCGGCGAGCCCACTGAGCTGGGCACGGTCGCTGAGATCATGTCAAAGATCGTGGCCAAAACGCCGGATCAGCAGGTTTTAGGCGATATAGAAGCCGCCTTAAAGTGGGCGGCTGCCAACAATGGCGACCTCAGTCGGGTGGGGATGACTGGCTTTTGCTGGGGTGGGCGCATTACGTGGTTAGCCTGTCAGAAGTTATCCGTCATGCGCGCCGGTGTCGCCTGGTACGGCCGCTTAGCCGGTGATAAAAGTGAAAATTTTCCTGAGCATCCGCTTGAGCTCGCGGCGCAAACGCGTGCGCCGGTCTTGGGGCTCTATGGCGGACAAGATACTGGCATCCCTCTTTCTGATGTTGAAAAAATGAAACTCGCTTTGACTGGCCTAAATGCCACCGCTGCGGCAAAGTCTTCAACGTTTGTGATTTATCCAGATGCACCCCATGCCTTTCACGCTGATTACCGGCAGACGTATAAAGAGGGGCCTGCAAAAGATGGTTGGCAAAAAGCCTTGGCCTGGTTTAAAGAGAAAGGCGTTTGACCTAGGTCGCGTCGAGCGCGCCCCGGGGATGATCACACAAGCCATATATCGATATAACAAATCAGTCGAGGTATTGAGCGAATCCAAAGGGCAAACCCTTGTTAAAGTATTTCCTGTTGTGACGAACGCTCGGTCATAATCTGTTTAATGACGAGGTGAAGGTCAGTACAACTGTTCAGTATTTTGGAGAAAACATGAAAACCATCAGCAGACAAGGATTGGATATCGGGGCACTCGGGCGCTCGGTCGTGCGTAGCGCGACGGCACTTGCGATAGTGCTCGCTGCGGCGGGCGCAGCGCAAGCGCAAGCGCAAAACCAAGACGCGCTCAAGTTATATCAACGAGGCCTTGCTGCAACCTGCGCCAATTGTCACGGCACGGATGGTCAAGGTGTGGTTGGGGCTGGTATGCCTTTAATCAACCATCTGAGCTCGGCCGAACTTTTGAAAAAGCTCACCGACTATAAAAGTGGTGCGGTGACCGGCACGATCATGCCCCAATTGGCCAAGGGCTATACCGATGAACAGTTGCAGACGATTGCGTCTGTGCTGGGCAAAAAATAATAAGAGGCACAACATGAATCGTCGTTTATTTTTAGGACAAAGTTCAGCGTTGTTCGGTGCTGCTCTTGGTATGCCGGGGCTTGCGCGCGCCAACCTCAACAAGGCTCAAATCGTCGTGGTGGGCGGCGGGTACGGTGGCGCGACTGCCGCTAAATACCTGCGACTGCTTTCGAACAACACCGCGAATGTCATCCTGATCGAGCCCAATGCACAATTCATTTCGTGCCCGTTATCAAACTTGGTGATTGGCGGCTCAAAGACCTTGGCTGATGTCACGGTCTTGTACGATGCTTTGCAAAAAAAGCATGGCGTTAAAGTTGTAAAAGATAGCGTTGCCTCGTTTAACGCTGAAAAGAAAACCGTTCAACTTGCTTCGGGTCAAACACTTCAATACGACAAGCTAGTCGTGTCACCAGGCATTAGCCTGATGCTTGACAGCATCGAAGGCCTCGCGCAAGCGAATCAGGCGGGTGTCACACTGCAAGCTTGGAAAGCGGGTGACGAGACCGTTGCGTTGCATAAGCAGCTTGCGTCGATGCAAGATGGTGGCGTCTTTGCAATCAGTATTCCGCTTGCACCCTACCGCTGCCCACCTGGCCCCTACGAGAGAGCCTGCCAGGTCGCTAACTATCTCAAAAAGAATAAGCCAAAGTCAAAGGTCATTATTCTGGATGCGAACCCTGATGTCACGTCAAAGCCTGGTTTGTTCAAAAAAGTCTGGGCCGAACAATACGCAGGCATTCTCGAGTATCGCCCACAGTTCAATGTGACTGCAGTCGATGCCAAGACTAAGACGCTTAAGTTTGATGTGCAAGACGACCTGAAGGCCGACGTCTTGAATATTTTGCCAGCTATGCGTGCTGGTGATTTAGCCGTACAAGGCGGTATTGCCAACGCCAACAAGCGTTGGGTACAAGTCGACTTCAAGACCTTTGAATCAACAGCTGCGAAAGACGTGCACGTGTTGGGTGATTCGATTCAGGTTGCACCACTGATGCCCAAGTCTGGTCACATGGCCAATCAGCACGCTAAAGTCGCCGCTGCTGCGATTATTGCGCAGCTCAATGGCTTTGAGGTCAATCCTGCACCCGTGTTGACAAACACCTGCTATAGCTTTGTCAACGAAAACCAAGTGATTCATGTTGCCAGCGTGCATCAGTATGATGCCGCTGAAAAGACGTTTAAAACAGTCGCGGGTTCTGGTGGGATTTCTGCCGGGCCAACGGATCTCGAAGGGGTGTACGCGTGGGGCTGGGCACGCAATATCTGGGCGGATAGCCTTGGTTGAACGCTTTAGTTACTTTTAAATCGCGTCAGTTTGACAATCGCAATCGCGATAAACGGCATTGCGAAGCCAAGACATATCGTGGTGAGTAAGAGCGGTCCAAGTTCGGTGTAGTTTGCCGCAGCTTGGGCCGTTGTTGTTTTGGTTGCGCGGGTAATTTCGAAAATTTGATTCAAGTATTTAGTGCCAAGTTGGCTCAGGGATAGCGCGAGATTAGTAAAGGATGCCATCACTGCAAAGTAGGTAGCTTTCAGATTGTCAGGTGCCGAGCGCGCGATCCAGGCTAGCATCGGGATCATTGCAACTTGCCCGAGCGGCGATTCAAGCGCGGTGTCGATAAGCGCAATCACGTGTGCATCGACAACGCCACCTGTCATCGCCGCAGTCCAGTGGTGCAGGCCATGCACCATTCCTAAAGTTGGCAGCGCTAGCAAAGTGCCTACGATGGTGAGTGTGCCTACGACATAAACAATTGATTTTTCGGCCATGAAACGACGAAAAATGAACATACCAAACAACGACAAGACACTACCAATCAAAGACAGAATTGAAAAAAATTGTTGATCAAACTTAAGTTCGTCGATGAGCCACCACGTCACGCCGGGCCCTGGTG
>CAIZGG010000077.1 GCA_903932425.1 uncultured beta proteobacterium
CTGTAATCGTCAATTTGGCTGCTGAGCATCGCGATGATGTTAGGCCCTTGAGTCTTTATGACGAGGTCAATGTTGGGGGCGCCAGAAATATTTGTACTATTGCACGCGAAAAAGGTGTGCGGACGATTATTTTTACCAGCTCTGTTGCTGTGTATGGTTTCGCACCGATCGGTACAGACGAGTCTGGGAATATTTCTCCTTTTAACGACTATGGACGCACCAAGTACGAAGCTGAGCAGGTTTTCAAGGCTTGGCAAGCAGAGTCACCAAAAGAGCGTACATTAGTAATTATTCGACCAACTGTGGTCTTTGGCGAACAGAACAGGGGCAATGTCTACAATCTGTTACGCCAAATTGCGTCGGGCAAATTTGTGATGGTAGGCAACGGTGAAAACCGCAAGTCTATGGCCTATGTTGAGAACGTTGCTGCGTTCATTGAATACGCCGTGAGATTCAAACCTGGCGTGCATACCTATAACTTCATCGATAAGCCAGACTTCTCCATGAACCAGTTGGTGGCATCAGTGAAGAGAATTCTTGGTCAAGGAGAGAAAATAAGCTTCAGACTTCCATTCGTTGTGGGTTACGCGATCGGAAAGGGATTTGATCTGGTAGCTGCAATCACTGGCAAACGGTTGGCGATCAGTTCTATCCGGGTCAAAAAATTTTGTGCCAATTCTTTATACAACACAGCCATAGATTCGACAGGCTTTGTGGCACCCGTTCCCCTAGTGCTAGCCATTGAGCAAACAATACGTCATGAGTTCATCGAAAACCATGATCATGAACCGTTGTATTTTAGCGAGTGATAGGCAATGAAAATACTCGTTGTCGGAGGTGCCGGCTACATCGGCTCTCACATGGTAAAGATGCTTGGCCAGCAGTGCTGCACAGTCACCACCTTGGATGATCTGTCCTGCGGTCACCTCGATGCGGTGCTGTGCGGTGAATTTGTGCAGGGCAACTTTGGCGACCGTGCTGTGTTGGAGGCTGTGCTGTCGCGTGGTTTTGATGCGGTCATGCACTTCGCTTCTTTCATCCAGGTAGGCGAGTCGGTGCAGCATCCCGACAAGTACTACCGAAACAACGTCACCTATACGCTGGGCCTATTGGATGCGATGCGTGGGCATGGTGTGAACAAGTTCATCTTCTCGTCGACCGCCGCCACCTTTGGCGAGCCGCAGTACACACCGATGGACGAGCAGCACCCGCAGCAACCCATCAACCCTTATGGACGCACCAAGCTGATGGTTGAGCAGGCTTTAGCGGACTACGAAAGAGCCTACGGCTTGAAATCGGTCTGTTTACGTTACTTCAATGCAGCGGGCGCTGACTCTGAAGGGCAGTTGGGTGAGCGACATGACCCTGAAACGCATTTGATTCCGCTGGTGCTTCAAGCCGCATCCGGTAAGCGCCCAAGTATTTCTGTTTTCGGTCGTGACTACGATACGCCAGACGGCACTTGCATTCGCGACTACATTCACATCCAAGACCTATGCTCTGCGCATTGGTTGGCATTGGAGTCACTGTTGAACGGTGCAGATAGCCAGTCTTACAACCTGGGCAATCAGGTCAAAGACATTGAGCGCAAACGCAATGCCAAACTCCTTGAGATCGGACGGCTGGTCTGC
>CAIZGG010000078.1 GCA_903932425.1 uncultured beta proteobacterium
ATCGGCCGAATCACGATCTGACCTTTTTCAACGACAGCGCGTTCTTTGGTGGCGTGTACGCCCAAGATCGCTGACTGTGGAGGATTGATAATCGGCGTTGACAACATCGAGCCAAACACACCACCGTTTGAAATCGAGAAGGTGCCGCCGGTCATCTCTTCGATGCCAAGCTTACCTTCTGAGGCGCGCTTACCGAAATCAGCGATGGTTTTTTCGATCTCAGCAATTGAAAGTTGATCGGCATTACGCAGAATCGGCACAACCAGACCACGTGGGCTACCTACTGCGATACCGATATCAAAATAGCCGTGGTAGATGATGTCTTTGCCATCGATCGAAGCATTTAGAACCGGGTAACGCTTAAGCGCTGCAACGGCCGCTTTCACAAAAAATGACATAAAGCCGAGCTTGACGCCGTGCTCTTTCTCGAACTTGTCTTTGTACAAGTTGCGCAAATCAATCACGCCTTGCATATTGACTTCGTTAAACGTTGTCAGGATCGCGTTGTCTTGCTGCGATTGCAATAAACGCTCGGCGACACGAGCACGCAAGCGACTCATAGGCACACGTTGCTCGGGGCGCCCATCAAGCGATTGTGTCATTGGCACCGAGGGGTTTGCCAGAGGAGCTGCCTTGGCTGGCGCAGCGGCCGGAGCGGCAGACGCACCGAGCGCATCACCCTTAGTGATACGTCCGTCACGCCCTGAGCCGGCAACATTTGACGCTGCAACACCTTTTTCGGCAAGAATTTTGGCGGCGGCTGGGGACGCCACACCGGCGCTGCCAGCAGAGGCTGCTACCGGTGCCGCGACCGCCGCAGGCGCGACTGCGGCAACACTGGCTGGTGCAGCCGCTGCTGCAACAGCTTTACCCGCAGTGTCGATACGAGCGATCACTTCTCCGGATACGACCATACTGCCATCGGCGCGTACGATTTCTGAAAACACACCCGAAGCAGGAGCCGGTACCTCAAGCACCACTTTATCGGTTTCGACTTCAATCAGAATTTCGTCAGCGGTGACTGCCTCACCGGGTTTTTTCTTCCAGGTTAGTAAAGTTGCTTCAGATACAGACTCAGACAGTTGGGGCACAACTACATCGGTGATTGCCATTTTTTTTCCGTGAGGGATCGTAGTATTTCGGTAAAGTTTCGTAGGCTAGTTTATTTGGTCAACATGAACACTTTGAACTTGCCAAAGGCTTGATCAACCAACGCCTTTTGCTGTTCTTGATGTTTAGCTAAATAACCAACGGCGGGCGAAGCCGACGCGGGGCGACCGGCATAACCCAGCTTCTGGCCGGCTGACATGTTCTGGTAAAGATGATGTTGCACGTAAAACCAAGGACCTTGATTTTGCGGCTCGTCTTGCACCCAAACTACCTCAGTTGCCTTTGGGTACTTGCGCAATTCGGCTTCAAAGGTTTTGTGTGCGAAAGGATACAGCTGCTCAACGCGAATAATCGCAACCGAGTCGTCTTTACGATCAGCGCGACCATGCACCAAGTCGTAATACACCTTACCCGAGCACACGAGAACACGTTTAACAGAAGCCGCTTTAATCTTCTCGTCGAGCTCAGGGATAATTGGCTGAAACCGACCAGTCGATAGCTCTTTAAGAGCAGAACCGGCATCTTTGTTACGCAGTAGTGACTTGGGAGTCAAAATCACCAGCGGCTTGCGGAACTGGCGTACCATCTGGCGACGCAACAGATGGAAAATCTGCGCCGCTGTGGTTGGCTGCACAACCTGAATATTGTTGTCAGCGCACAATTGCAAGAAGCGTTCGATCCGTGCTGATGAATGCTCAGGGCCTTGGCCCTCGTAACCATGGGGCAGCATCATGGTCAAACCAGACTGACGACCCCACTTGGCCTCACCAGATACGATGAACTGATCGATCACAACTTGAGCGCCGTTCACGAAATCGCCGAACTGAGCTTCCCAAATCGTAAGAGTGTTAGGGTCAGCGCAAGAGTAGCCATACTCAAAGCCCAACACGGCTTCTTCGGACAAGACCGAATCAATCACCGTAAATGGTGCCTGCTCAGTCGAGACATTTTGCAGCGGAATGTAAGTGCCATCATCCCAGCGTTCACGATTTTGATCATGCAATACCGCGTGACGGTGGGTGAACGTGCCGCGACCAGAGTCTTGGCCTGTAATACGGATGGCATAGCCAGCCTTGACCAGGGTTGCGAAGGCCAGATGCTCGCCCATGCCCCAATCGAGGTTTAACTCGCCACGCGCCATGGCACGACGATCATTCAGTAGCTTTGTCACAAGCGTATGTGGCGTAAAGCCAGCGGGTGTTTGCGTCAGCGCTTCACCAATGCTTTTGAGTTCAGCGATCGGCACACCGGTATCGGCTTGGTCTGTCCACTTTGCATTTAAGAACGGTGTCCAGTCAATGGCGTACTTGCTTTTGTAATTTGTTAAAACAGGCTCGATCGTGCGCTGGCCGTCTTCCATGTACTGACGATAGTCTTTGACGAGTTGCTCACCCTCACCTTCTTTGAGCACACCCTGCGCAGTCAGTTTGTCTGCGTAGAGCTTACGCGTACCTGGATGAGCGCCAATGCGCTTGTACATCAAAGGCTGCGTCAGCGAAGGAGTATCTTGCTCGTTGTGACCGAGTTTGCGGAAGCAGACAATATCCACGACGACATCACGACCAAACTTCATTCTGAAATCGAGTGCAAGACGGGTGGTAAAAGCAACCGCCTCTGGGTCATCGCCGTTCACATGGAATACGGGCGCTTCGATCATCTTTGACACGTCAGTGCAATAAATCGTTGAGCGTGTATCGCGCGGATCTGAAGTGGTAAACCCGATCTGGTTGTTAATCACAAGATGAACCGTGCCGCCGGTACCATAACCACGGGTCTCGGCGAGGTTGAGGGTTTCCATGACAACGCCCTGCCCGGCAAACGCCGCATCACCATGCACCAGCACGGGCAACACTTGCTTATAGCCGTCGGCACCGCGACGCTCTTGACGCGCGCGCACGCTACCCTCAACCACTGGGTTCACAATTTCAAGGTGCGAAGGGTTAAAAGCGAGCGACAAGTGCATTGGACCGCCGCGCGTGGAAAGGTCACTTGAAAAACCGTTGTGGTATTTCACGTCACCGTCGCTTAGACCTTCGGCGTGATGACCTTCGAATTCGGCAAACAAATCACCGGGCATCTTGCCCATGATATTGACAAGCATGTTCAGGCGACCACGGTGCGCCATGCCAACCACGATCTCTTGAACGCCAGAATCACCCGCATGGTGTACAAGCTCATCCATCGAGGCAATAAAGCTATCGCCACCTTCAAGAGAAAAGCGCTTTTGACCGACGTATTTTGTGTGCAAATAACGCTCAAGCCCTTCGGCTTCGGTGAGCTGTTGCAGCAGATTACGCTTATCTTCGGCTGAAACGGGGGGCGCAGACAAGGTTGACTCAAGGCGCTCTTGTACCCAACGCTTGACTGCAGGATCAGACGCATGCATGAACTCAGCGCCAACCGAGCGGCAGTAGGTGTCACGCAAGGCTTTGAGAATGTCGCGCAAAGTCATCGTGCTTGCGCTAGAAAAATAAGTATTCGCTGCTGAAAAAACCTGATCAAGGTCGGCTTCGTTTAAGCCGTAAAACGCTGGATCTAATTCAGGAATCGAGGGACGATCTGTACGTTTGAGCGGATCGAGGTCAGCCCAGCGTGAACCTAAGGTGCGATACGCTGCAATCAACGACTGCACGTGCACTTGCTTAGTTGCGACGGCTAAATCAGATTCTTTTGCGCGCTGTGCAAAACCATTGGTTTTGGCGCGGATCGCAAACGATTCAACGATCGGCGCGTGAGCCTGATCACGGGTTGCTGCCTGACCATCGGTGGCCGGCATATGCTGCAACTGGTCGAAATAGCTTCGCCAGTTGTCTGGCACCGAGCCAGGATTGTCGAGATAAGCCTCATAAAGCTCTTCGACGTATGGGGCGTTGCCCCCAAAAAGATAGGAGTTCTGTAGAGATTCGAGTTCTGATGACATTTGACGCTTCACCTTGTCGGGTGCTTCACCCGTTACGATGCAGGAATACCTTCCGTTTACTCGGCCAAACCGATTTGCGGATAGCGGGCAGAAGGCGGTTGTTTTGAGCCTTAAAGTCCGGCGAGAAAGTATAACCCGAGGGTTCCAATAAACCGCACTCAGTCTCGTGAATATTTATAAATTGTTGATTTGGGCGTTGCTCTAACGAAACAAGCAACTGCCTACACCCTCTTGGCGAGTGACTCAGGTGCGTTTGGCTTCAAGACAAACGAAAACAAAAAAGACGACACGATGGTCGTCTTTTTTGTTTGATACGCCCCTAAATCCTGCGTTTTACTTACGCTTAGGAACTGAGCGTGAAGTCGCGCCTTGATACAGCTGGCGTGGACGGCCAATTTTGTATTCTGGGTCAGAAATCATCTCGTTCCATTGTGCAATCCAGCCAACGGTGCGCGCCAAAGCGAAAATCGCTGTAAACAACGCAGTCGGCACACCGATCGCACGCTGAACAATGCCAGAGTAGAAATCGACGTTTGGATACAGTTTACGCTCGACAAAGTACGGATCTTCAAGCGCAATGCGCTCGACTTCCATCGCAAGTTTGAACAATGGATCGTTTTCGAGACCTAAGGCCGCCAACACTTCTTTGCAAGTTTGCTGCATCAACTTCGCGCGCGGATCGTAGTTTTTGTATACGCGGTGACCAAACCCCATCAAACGAACGCCAGAGTTTTTGTCTTTGACTTGTTCCATGAACTCGCCAACCTTGGCCATCCCGCCCTTGGCTTGCAAGTCTTCGAGCATTTGCAAGCAAGCTTCGTTGGCGCCACCGTGTGCGGGGCCCCACAAGCAGGCTACGCCCGCAGCGATCGCTGCAAAAGGATTGGTGCCTGACGAACCGCACAAACGCACTGTTGACGTTGAGGCATTTTGTTCGTGGTCAGCGTGCAAAATAAAGATACGATCCAGCGCGCGCTCGACAACAGGGTTCACGACATATTCTTCGCAAGGTGTCGCGAACATCATGTGCAAGAAATTGCCGGTATATGACAAGCTGTTTTTCGGGTAAACGTAAGGCTGACCCTGTGAATATTTATAGGCCATAGCGACCAAGGTCGGCATCTTGGCGATCAAACGGATCGCTGCGACGTGGCGATGGTGCGGGTTGGTAATGTCATTAGAGTCATGGTAGAAGGCCGACATG
>CAIZGG010000079.1 GCA_903932425.1 uncultured beta proteobacterium
ACCGCAACGGCCTGACTCTGAACAAACACACGCGACAGAACAAAAGATCTGCACAGCTAAAGGAGATTTAAATGAATTCACCTTTGAAAGAACGTGAAGCAGCGCTAATGGGTATCGGTGAATCGCGCCTTCGTAAAGAAGATGCACGCTTCATCCAGGGAAAAGGCAATTATGTTGACGATATTAAATTGCCCAACATGGTTTACATGGATATCGTGCGTTCGCCTTTGGCGCATGCCCGTATCAAGAAAATTAATAAAGAAGATGCGTTAAAGATCCCCGGCGTGCTGGCAGTGCTGACCGCCGACGATTTGCGACCACTGAAACTACACTGGATGCCGACGCTGGCGGGTGACGTGGCTGCGGTTCTGGCAGATGAAAAAGTTCACTTTCAAATGCAAGAAGTGGCTGTGGTCATTGCCGAAACCCGCTACGCTGCTGCCGATGGCAAAGAAGCCGTGCAGGTTGAGTACGAAGAGCTTCCGGTTGTCATTAATCCGTTTGATGCGCTCTTACCGGATGCGCCAATTTTGCGTGAAGACTTGGTTGGCAAAACCGAAGGTGCTCACGGGGCGCGTCACCATCCAAACGATATTTTTACCTGGCAGGCGGGCGATCAAGCTGCTGCCGATGCAGCCTTTGCCAATGCACAAGTGGTTGTTAAAGAAGATTTGCTGTATCCAAGAGTTCACCCATGCCCGCTTGAGACGTGTGGCTGCGTGGCCTCGTTTGACCCCATCAAGGGCGACTTAACAACTTTTTTGACTAGCCAGGCGCCTCACGTTGTACGAACAGTCGTCTCGATGCTGTCAGGCATCCCCGAGTCAAAAGTCAGAATCGTCTCGCCTGATATTGGCGGAGGCTTTGGTAATAAAGTCGGTATCTATCCTGGTTATGTCTGCGCAATCGTTGCCTCAATTGTCTTAGGCCGACCCGTGAAGTGGATTGAAGACCGTATCGAGAACCTGTCTTCGACTGCCTTTGCGCGCGACTATCACATGACGGGTGAGCTTGCGGCGACAACGGATGGCAAGATTCAAGGTCTTCGTGTCAACGTTTTAGCGGATCATGGTGCTTTTGATGCGTGTGCCGATCCGACTAAGTTTCCGGCGGGTTTGTTTCATATTTGCTCGGGGTCTTACGACATACCGGCCGCACATTGCACGGTCAGAGGTGTCTACACTAATAAAGCACCTGGTGGCGTGGCCTATCGGTGTTCGTTTCGTGTCACCGAAGCGGTTTATCTGATCGAACGTATGGTCGACGTGTTGGCACAAAAGCTCAATATGGACAAGTCTGAAATTCGCAAAAAGAATTTCATTCGTAAAGAGCAGTTTCCTTACACTTCAGCCTTTGGGTTTGAGTACGATTCAGGCGATTACCACACCGCGCTGGATAAGGTGCTTGATGCTGTCGATTACAAAGGCTTACGAGCCGAGCAGGCCGCCACGCGAGCTGACCCAAAGAGTAAAACACTGATGGGGATTGGCTTAGTGACCTTCACCGAGATTGTGGGTGCAGGCCCCAGTAAAATTTGCGACATTCTGGGGATCGGCATGTTTGATTCTTGCGAAATTCGTATCGATCCGACGGGCAGTGCAATTGCCAGGATGGGTACCATTTCTCAAGGCCAAGGACACCAAACGACTTATGCGCAAATTATTGCGACCGAGTTGGGGATTCCTTCAGAGGTCATTCGGGTAGAAGAAGGCGATACCGACACTGCCCCCTACGGGCTTGGTACGTATGGCTCGCGCTCTACACCGGTTGCCGGCGCTGCGATTGCCATGGCGGCGCGTAAGATTCATGCCAAAGCGAAAAAAATTGCAGCCTCTTTACTTGAAGTTGGCGAAAACGATCTTGAGTGGGAGATCGATCGCTTTAAAGTGAAAGGCATGGATGGCAAATTCAAGACGATGAAAGATATCTCTTGGGCGGCCTATCATCAGCCACCTGAGGGTCTCGAACCAGGTTTAGAAGCGGTGCACTATTACGATCCGCCAAATTTCACCTACCCCTTTGGCATTTATTTGGCCGTCGTGGATATCGATCGCGCGACGGGTGAAACTAAAGTCAGACGTTTCTATGCGTTAGATGACTGCGGAACACGCATTAACCCCATGATTATTGAAGGCCAGATTCATGGAGGCTTAACTGAAGGTTACGCGGTCGCGATGGGTCAGCTTCTGTCGTTTGATGCCCAAGGAAATATTCAGGGCAACTCACTGATGGATTATTTCTTACCTACGGCCGTTGAAACACCACATTGGGAAACTGACCACACGGTCACGCCTTCGCCCCATCACCCGATTGGTGCCAAAGGCGTAGCCGAGTCTCCACACGTGGGTAGCATCCCAACCTTTACGTCTGCAGTCGTTGATGCTTTTTCTTTTAAAGGCGTGACACACATCGATATGCCACACACTTCTTACCGTATCTGGAAAGAATTGAAAAAGCACGGCTTAAATCTGAACTGATTGAACTAGGAAATTGTGATGGAAGTCGTCATTGACAAGCAGTACCCAATACCCGCCAGCCCCGAACAATGTTGGCAGGTATTGTCTGATGTCGTCGATTTGGCGACTTGCATGCCAGGCGCTTCCATCACAGAGAAGCTAGACGAGACGCATTACAAAGGCAGTGTAAAGGTCAAAGTTGGCCCGGCCAATGCCGCCTTTGCGGGGGATATTGAGATTCAAGGGATTGACGCCGCACTGAAAGAAATTCGCATGCTGGGCAAAGGTGCGGATCGCGGTGGTTCTTCAGCCTCAATGCAATTAACGGCTTCGCTAGTAGCCGTGCCTGACGGTAGTACCAGTTTGGTTGGTAAGGCGACCGTCATTGTGAATGGCAAGTTTGCCCAGTTTGGCGGACGCATGATGACCTCGGTGTCAGACATGATCTTGCAACAGTTTGCCGATAATTTTTCTATCAAAGCTCAGGCAGCCGTTCTTCAAACTGCACAGGCTGCTACTCCCCAAGCTGGTCAAAGTGCGGGTACAGACCAACCCACGAGCGAAGCAACGGCAAGCCCTAAACCCGCTGCGCCTGCTGCCATGCATACCGAGCTTAATGGCTTGGCGATTGCCTGGATGCTGATTAAAAATTTTTTCAAGGGGCTGTTTGGTAAATCGACTAAATGAACGTTCAGCAAATTGCAGAGTTGTTGTCAAAGGCATCGTATATCAGCGATGACAGCCTGTCTGAAATGGTCTGGATGGGGTTGACCATTGAACGTCCGCTATTGCTTGAGGGCGAAGCGGGCGTTGGCAAGACCGCGATTGCGCAAGCGTGTGCAACTGCGTTGGGTCGAGATTTATATCGCCTGCAATGTCATGAAAGTCTTGATCTTAATCAGGCTGTTTATGAGTGGAACTATAGCCGTCAACTCCTTGAGATTCGCTTACGCGAAGCAGAAGGAGGCGATAAGACGACTTTGCGAGACGACTTATTCAGCGAGAAATTTTTGCTCAAACGCCCGCTCATGCAGGCGATCACCAGTGCCAAGCCCTCAGTACTTTTAATTGACGAAATTGATCGGGCCGATGAGGCGTTTGAAGCCTACCTGCTAGAGGTACTGGGCGAGTTTCAAATCACGGTTCCAGAGCTGGGCACCATCAAAGCAACCACACGCCCGCTCGTCGTCTTGACCAGCAACGGTACCCGTGACTTGTCTGACGCCCTGCGCCGTCGCTGTTTGTACCATTACGTTGATTACCCCTCTGTGCCGCGAGAGCTGAAGATTGTTCAAACGTTGATTCCCGATGCGGATATCCAGCTGTTGCAACAAGCTGTCTCGTTTGTCCATCAATTGCGTAAAGAAGATTTGGATAAGACCCCTGGTATTGCAGAAACCCTGGATTGGATCAGAATCCTTTGCGCAAAAAACTTAACAAAATTGCCTGAAGATCCTCAAGAGTTTGAAAGTACGCTCTCTGCGCTTTTAAAAACGCGCAATGATCAATGGCAAGTCTCCACGCATGTATTGTCCAAACTGATGGGCTCACGTCAGCGTGTTGGCATTGATGCTGGGGTTGTTGCCTCGCGGTCATAGCTGAAATTGAACCATTATGCTTGACTCGCCCGCACCCACCGAGGAAATTCGCCGTTTCGTCGCGTATTTGCGGGACAACGGCTTTGTCATTGGTCTGGCAGAGTTTAAAGCGATGGTCGACATTGCGTTGCAGGCCCAAATCCGAGACCCCGGACGTATTCAAAAATGCTGGCGCGGCCTGGCTTCATCCTCGCAACAACAGTGGCATCAGTTTCCGGGCTTATTTGAGGCGTTCTGGTTTCCAGGCAAAGTCAAAGGCACTACGAAGGCCTCAGGCCAAAAGAAAACGGGCAAATCCTTGCCGGAATTAATTAAAGAGTTACAAGGCGAGGGGGGTTCAACGAAGCCCTCTGACACCGGTAAAACAATTGGCTTGAGTAATGACGGGCAAGGCGAAGCCGACGGACCAGAAAAAGGTCAGGGTGGCGCCAGTCGGGTCGACCCCCTCACCGAGAAACCCTTAGGGGATTGGTTGCCGCAGGACAGCAGGCAATTAGACAAACTCATCGCACCCTTGCAAGCCAGACTCAAACGTAAATTGGTACAGCACTATCAAAATCATGCCCATGCGCAGAAGTTGGATTTGAGAAAGTCGATCCGGCGTGCCTCAAGTACGGCTGGCGAGCTGATCCAATTGACAATGAAGGATCGAAAAACCATCGCGCCCAAGGTGTTTATTCTTGTTGACGTCAGCAAGTCGATGGAGTCTCACGCTCAGTTTTTTTTGCGTATGGCGCGCTCTTTTTGCCAGGTTCTTAATGCCAGAGTGTTTGTCTTTCATACAAGCCTGATCGAGGTGACTGCCTTAATGAGGCGCGACAGCGGTCGTGTTCAAGAAAAAATCAACGCGGTCACCTTCGGTTTTGGTGGTGGCACACGCATCGCTACCAATTTGTTGTCCTTTGTCAGGCAAAGTGGGTTGGGCCCCTCTGGCAATCGTATCAGGGGGCTGGGCAGACGTGATATTGTCTATGTATTAAGCGATGGTTACGATACGGATCCGGCGCAACAAACCTTAGCTGCGATTCAAACGATTCGCAACAAAGGCGCTGAACTCTTTTGGCTGCATCCGACGGTTACCATTCCTCAATCAGAGGCGATTCAATTGAGTAAAAACGTTATTTCAGGATTTATGGCGGTGAGCCACTTGGCTAGCCTTGAAGGCTTGGTTGATTTAAGCTTGAAGAGAAAGTAGCATCCGTCGCATACGAACGAGTTAATGGAGGCATCATGGGTTGCATCTTAAAACAAGGCGGTCTGTATACACGCGCCCGCATCGGGGCAATATTATTGGCGGCAGGCCAGGGCAGCCGTATGGGCAGTGTGCCGAAATCGTTGCTTGAGTTGCAGGGTGTGCCTCTGATTAATCGGCAACTCATCGCGTTGAGCGGTGCGGGTGTTGACGAAGTTGTTGTTGTCACGGGCTACCATCACGAGGTGGTCGAGCCCGCCGTCGAACAGTTTCCGGTAAAGGTCGTGCGCAATCCCAATCCTGAAGAGGGTCAAGCCTCTTCAGTCAGGCTGGGCATTGAAGCCTTAGGTAGTAATTTTGACGCCATTATTATGGCCCTGTCAGATCAGCCTTTGATCAATGCCAACGATATTACAAAATTGATTGCGGCCTTTAAAAAGCGTCCGAGTGGTGAAATTCTGATGCCAGTTGTCAATGGGCAACGCGGTAACCCCATTGTCTTAAGTGGCACTGTCGTTGGCCAGATTATTGAGTCTGGTCGCAACATGGTTTGTCGAAAATTCATGGATCAACACCCAGAGTTGGTGACACCTTACGAGACCGATAACGAGCACTTTGTGTTTGATGTGGATAGCCTAGAGGATCTCAACACCTTTGCTGCCAAAACTGGTTGGGTTCTAAAGCTGCCTAAGCTTGTTGAAGAAGGTCATGAGACAAACGAGCGACCTGAACCCGCCTACCTTGCTCTGCAAAAACTGATGCTATAGGTACTGGCTTTTTTGCTCTTCAAAAACTGGTGATCTAAATGCTTACTTCTTATTGGCCCGTGCCGTTAGCGACGCATCTGTGCCCTGACGCGGCCAATATCAACCCAGTTCTTGCACGCGTATTTCGAGCGATGCGCGCGACTGAAGCCCTAAACAACCCTGATGCACGAGCTGATACTCAAGGGTTTTATGCCAGCAATGATCAATTATTGAAACGCATCGATTTGCCAGAGTTCAAACAGCTGATTCAGTTCTTTGCGCACTCGCTTCAACAAACCGTCAGTGCCGTTAACAAAGACACTTGGCCAAAAGAAAAAATATCTCTGCAGCTAGAGATTTTGGGGTGTTGGTTTCAAATCCAAAATGGTATGGCTTTTCATGATGTGCATACGCACGGCAATTGCTCGTGGTCGGGCGTTTATTACGTGCAGATTGATCGCACCGAAAAGCGTATCACTCACCCCGCGATAGGAGAGCAAAATGGCGTCACTCGCTTCTATGGCCCCTACAGCCAGTGGCAAGCGGGGGCCCATATGGATTTTGGCAACGCCTACTTGCAAAAAAATACGATCGACGTTGAACCTGAAGAGGGAAAGTTAGTGTTGTTTCCGGCCTATCTGCCCCACAAAGCGATGCCCTACGAAGGAGACCTAGATCGAATTATTGTTTCCTTCAATGCCCAGCTTCACGCGGCACAGGGTGATCAGCTTTTTGACTTTAGTGCTCGTTGAATTAGTGCTGGCAATACGAAATTGACGAAGCGTTCGACCTCCTCGTGCCTTGGCAAGGCGAGCATAGGTTGATTATTCTGGCGTGATTGCTAGCGTTTGATTATTAGAGTTCGATTTTTAAACCTTGATTTTTAGAGTTTGTTTCTCAACGCCCTGAAGGCCGCTTGATCGAAATTCACTCTGACGCCTAACGAACCCGATGCGCTCAGTACAGGTCCTTTTCTGAGGTTGATATCCACTGAGATGATTTCTGGATAGGCAGCACAGGCCTGAACGATACGAGTGATCAGTCGCTCTTGCGTTGTTGACGCCGGATGAAAATTGATCTTTTGGTCAATATTGGATCGGCGCCAACAATCGAGCGTGTCGTGCACGGAGGGATGCTCTCTACCGTTGCCGACCAAGCGATAGGTATCAACGTCGCCCACGCAAATAGGCAATCAAACGATGTGTTGACGGTAACGGTCCGGTGAATACCGTCTTGACCTCGGCCCGAGACTACGCAATCGATGTTTAAAATGGCCTGATCAGGCTAAACGAGATGAGCGATGACTTCTCAACCAAGATCGACTATTAATCGCAACTTAATTTTGTTGCTACCCAAACAGCCCGCACTAGACTGGATTATCAGTGTTGACCCGTCGCCCTCAGGTTATCTAACGCTGGATAGAATCCGGCAAGAGCAAGACGCATTTCTGGTGCTAGAGGGTAAAGTTCAGACTGTTGAAGGCGCACAGCGCTGGATCGAGCGTCGATGGAGCGAACATTTCATCGAGTTCCTTGACTCTTGGTTTACCGATGAAGGCCTTTGGCCTAAGCGCCGCACTCGGGCGATGTTTAGAGAATGGTTTGATGTTCAATTCCACTCAATGGTCTGGGACATGTCTGATGACCCTATTACCCACGAGCAATGGGATTGACTTACAGCTTGACGTTCCAAGGCAGCAATTCGTCAACCCGATTGACTGGGTGATCGGCGATCACCGACAGTACGTGCCGCAGATAGGTTTCTGGATTGATGCCATTAAGTTTTACCGTTCCGAGTAGACTATACATCGTTGCGGCACGCTCACCGCCCGCGTCAGACCCCAAGAATAAATAGTTTTTGCGCTTATGTAAATCTTCACATAATCGTAATAATGTGAACTCGTTGATTATGCGAACTTGGAAGCAAGCATCAGCCCAATCGCCAACAGCAGCTATGTTTCATTAAGAACGGCACCAACTAGACTTCGCATAAAAATTCGTATCTCCTTAGGTGGCAACATCATCTTAGGAGATTTTCATGAATGTATTTGAAACCCTGACGCCCATAGCTGTACATCGGCTCAATGCAAGCGTCTTGAAACCATACGCGCAGTGTTACTTGGATCATTTAAGTGCGCGAGGCTATGCTCGACTGACGATACG
This sequence comes from uncultured beta proteobacterium, assembly GCA_903932425.1. Lineage (GTDB taxonomy): Bacteria > Pseudomonadota > Gammaproteobacteria > Burkholderiales > Burkholderiaceae_B > Zwartia. The sequence goes on from CAIZGG010000079.1 coordinate 8,155, forward strand.
GCAGTATTTAAATTGCGTCGCACATTTTGCGTATTGGGCTAATCGGCAGCAGATAAGCCTGCCATCAATCAAACAGCACATAAATCACTTCGTCACTTGGCACCTACCACGTTGTCGCTGTAAACCGTTTGCACAACGACAGCGCCATGCAACCAAAGCAGCCCTTAATCAGTTGATGGTCGTAATGGCTAACACGGGCATTGCGTTGGATACCGATGAAATGTCTGCGGTTGACTTGCAGCTTCAAAATTTCGAGCAATATTTACAACAGATGAAGGGTTTGGCGAGAACGACATCTCATCGAAGGGTCGCCATCATACGACCACTTGTATTGCAATTACGACAGGATACCTTACCGACACCCGATCAATTAAGACGCTTTTTACGAGAGGAGTTTGCTCGTATTAGTGCGGCAAGCGCCGGCGTTACAGCGGCGGCTGTGCGTAGCTATCTAAACTTCCACGCTTTTAAAGGTAATCGCATCGAGCACCTGCTGCCAATCGTTGGCTCGCCAGCGAATTGGCGTCTCGCTGCTAATCCTCAGGTGCTGAGCACGTCAGAAGTTTCTCTATTATTAAAAGCGTTTCCAGAGGAGATGCCCTCTAAGTTACGAAGTTACGCGATGGTACGCTGCCTGGTAGATCTAGGCCTTCGCAGCAGCGAGGTGATCTCGTTAGAGCTCAAGGATATTGATTGGATAAACGGCATCATTCATATTTGTAAATCTAAGTCTCGTCGGGTAGATACACTACCTTTACCCATTGAGACCGGTTCTGCACTTGCTAATTACATCAAGTCAGAGCGACCACAATCGTTGAGTCGACTTATATTTGTCCGTCATGTTGCTCCCTTTGACAATCCCATCGCCGCTGGGGTTGTACGCCGGGTTGTTCGCGAGGCCTATCAACGTGCTGGACTTTCGCACACCAAGGTGCATATTCTTCGTCATACTTTAGCAAGCCGGCTCTTGGAGACGGGGGGCACACTAAAGGATGTCGCAGATATTCTGAGGCATCGAGCACTCGACACCTCGATGATTTACGCAAAGATTGATGTTGTGAGGCTCTCAGCCGTCGCTATGCCGTGGCCTAGGAGTCAGTCATGAAATACAAATCTATGGCAACGGCCGTTAAAGACTACCTAGATACGCGTCGCGAACTGGGCTTTGCTTTGGTTGCTCCCAGCACTGAACTGATGCGATTTGCCCGCTATGCTGATGCGCGCGGCCACCTTGGCCCGCTAAATCAAGATTTGATCCTCGGGTGGGCCCTTGAGCATGTCAAGCAGACAAGTGCCGTGACACCCGCACGTCGACTAGAAGTCATTAGACCATTCGCTGCTTATTATCGACAATTTGAGCCCTCTTCCGAGGTGCCACCCCTGGGCATATTGGGCCGAGGTCATCGTCGGCTAACTCCTCATATTTACACAGATGAAGAAATTGCACAGATTCTTGAATTGGCCGGCAATCTTGAGCCGAGAGGCAGCTTGCGGCCATTAACCTATGTCGCCTTATTTGGTTTAATTGCCGCTGCCGGTCTTCGCTTGTCTGAAGCCTTAGGGTTGACTACTCAAGACGTCAATCTTACGACTGGCATCATCACGGTAAGGCAAACCAAGTTCCGTAAATCAAGAAACTTGCCAATCCATCATAGCGTGGTGCGGGAACTTGGCTCATACAGTCACGCTTGTATTGGGCTACGCCGTGCTGACCCAACCGCACCGTTTTTTATTACCCAGGCCTCATCTGCCGTTCCAGTCAGAACTGTCGACGGAGTTTTTAGGAGAATAGTGACTTCGATGGGGTGTCAAGTCCGTGGAGACCATCGAGCACCCCGCCTACATGATCTTCGTCATACTTTCGCTGTGAGACGGTTGCAAACATGGCGAGAGCAGCACCAATGCATAGACCAAGCCCTGTTCTGGCTATGTACCTATCTTGGCCATGCCAAGATATCTGACACGTATTGGTACCTGACCGGTGTGCCCGAACTCATGGATTCGATTGGTGCTCACTTGGAGCACTTTGTTGCTGGGAGTGCTGAATTATGAACAGACTAGCCTCACCAATCTCGCCAACGTTTACAAAATTACTAGAGGAGTTTTTTGGCCCATACATCCTACAACAACGATCATTGAGTCCCCGTACCATCGCGTCTTACCGAGACACATTTGTGCTGATGCTCAAATATGCCGAAACTGATCGCTTATTACCAGCATACAAGTTTAGGATTACTGACCTAAGCGCACAGTTTTTGGCTGATTTTCTTGAGTACCTTGAAAAGCAGCGCAACAACTCCGTCAGAAGCCGAAATACTCGCCTCGCAGCTATCCGATCGTTCCTGAAGTTTGCGGCAAGGCGCGACTTGCCTAATATCGCCATTATCGAGCAAGCCCTCGCAGTTCCCATGAAAAGGTTTGATCGGCAAATGGTCGGCTTCTTACCACGCGAACTCATGCTAGCCGTAATCGACGCTACAACCGACACTTGGATAGGTCAGCGTGATCGATTGATGCTGACACTCATGTTCAATACTGGCGCACGTGTATCTGAAGTCACCGGGCTTCGTGCATCCGATGTGATCATAAGCTCCTGTAGTAGCATTCGGCTCAATGGCAAAGGCCGCAAGCTTCGCAGTCTTCCTCTGTGGAAGACAACTGCCAAAGCGATACAACAGTGGTTGAAACTCAATCCGCAGATAAATGCAGATTCCCCGCTACTGCCCACAAAGGACGGAACGCCCATGACGAGAGCTAATGTTACTCGGCGTCTGGCCGTGGCTGTAAATGCAGCATCGATCAAGCACCCTCAGTTGAATGCTCAGCGGGTATCACCTCACACCATTCGTCACACCACGGCGATGTGTTTGCTGCAATCTGGTTCAGATCCTTGTGAAATTGCACTGTGGCTCGGTCATGAGAGCCCATCAACAACACACATGTACGTGGAGGCTGATTTAGCGATGAAGGATAAAGCTCTTGCACGATTAGAAGAACCCACCATTAAGCAACAACGTTATAAACCGCCAAAGGGGATTATGGAGTTTTTACAGTCTCTTTGATTATGTGAACGGGCTTGGCACGGCGAGAACCCGTGACCAAGGTCGAAATGATCAAGTGAAAGCAGGACTTCGCATAATCAACGAGTTCACATTATTGCGCTTATGTAAATCTTCACATAAGCGCAAAAATTATCTATTCCTTGGCTCTGATGCTGGCGGTGAACGTGCCGCCACAATGTACAGTCTGCTTGGCACTGTGAA
>CAIZGG010000080.1 GCA_903932425.1 uncultured beta proteobacterium
GGTGGTGTTGCTGGTCGTGTTTCCGGCGATCTTTGATAACTTTCGCTTGAACCTAATCGGAAAGTATCTGACTTATGCCTTCGTGGCGATTGGGCTCGTTGTGTTGTGGGGTTGGGGTGGTGTACTCAGCTTAGGCCAAGGCGTATTTTTTGGTCTGGGTGGGTACTGCATGGCTATGTTCTTAAAGCTCGAGGCCTCGGACCCCATAACGACAAAAATTCAGTCGACTCCCGGCATCCCTGACTTTATGGACTGGAATCAGATCACCGCCTTACCGATTTGGTGGCAGCCCTTCAATAGTTTGACGTTTTCGTTGATCGCAGTGGTGGCAGTGCCTTCGATACTGGCCTTCATTGTGAGTTACGCCATGTTCAAACGGCGTGTGGGCGGCGTGTACTTTGCCATTATTACGCAAGCAGTTGCTTTGATTCTCACCACCTTGATCATTGGCTTGCAAGGCTACACGGGTGGTGTAAACGGCATGACTGACTTGAAGACCATTCACGGCTGGGATACACGCACCGACGAAGCAAAAATTATTTTGTATTACGCCTGTGCCGGGATGTTGCTGCTGTTCGTCATCATCGGCACGTTTATTCAGCGCAGCAAATTTGGCACTTTGCTCTTAGCCATGCGAGACAAAGAGGACCGGGTTCGCTTTTCTGGCTACGACGTCTCAATGTTTAAAGTCGCTGCGTTTTGCCTGGCGGCCGCGGTGTCGGGTGTGGGCGGTGCGTTCTTTGCTCTGCAGGTGGGCTTTATGTCCCCCTCCTTTGTTGGGATCGTTCCGTCAATCGAGCTTGTGATTTTGGCAGCTGTGGGCGGACGCCTCAGTCTGGTCGGTGCGGTCTACGGTGCGTTGATTGTTAACGCCAGTAAAACCATTTTTTCTGAGAGTTTTCCAGATCTGTGGCTGTTCTTGATGGCGGCCTTGTTTATTGGCGTGACGATGGCGTTTCCGCTGGGTTTGGCCGGTCTCTTTGAATCACACGTCAAGCCCTGGTGGGTGCGAACTTCGGCCGAGCGCCACAAAATCCGTGCGCGGTTGAAAGAACTTGAAAATTCGCCAGATGAGGCACCGACGCTTGACGAGCAAAACGCAACGGCGTCGGCGATGGCTGTGCCTGCTGACGGCCCAGACAGCCTGGTGATGAGAAGGAGTTCAGTATGAGCAGCAGCACTGATTTTGTTTTGGCGGTTGAAGATCTTACTGTCTCGTTTGATGGATTTAAGGCCATCGACAATCTCAACCTTTATATCGACAAAAATGAATTGCGCGTCATTATTGGCCCAAATGGCGCCGGAAAGACCACGCTGCTTGACATGATTTGCGGCAAGACTCGGGCGACCTCTGGCAGCATTAAATTCAAAGACGAAGAGATGACCACTTTGCCCGAGTACACACGTGTGCGCCGAGGCATTGGGCGAAAGTTTCAGACACCGTCCATTTACGAAAATTTGTCGGTCTTTCAAAACCTTGAAGTGTCGTTTCCTTCTGGTCGGTCCGTTTTGGGCGCGATATTTTTTAAATGCACAGATCAGGTTAAAGAACGTGTCAACGCCGTTGCGCTTGAAATCGGTTTGAGTGACTTACTGCAAACCGAAGCGGGTTTGTTGTCACACGGGCAAAAGCAATGGCTTGAAATCGGCATGTTACTGATGCAAGAGCCCGAACTGCTGATGCTTGATGAGCCGATCGCTGGTATGAGCGTACGCGAGCGTGAACTGACCGCTGAGCTACTCAAGCGTATCTGTAAAAATCGTTCGGTGATTGTGATTGAGCATGACATGGAGTTTGTGAAAAAAATTGCTCACAAAGTAACTGTCATGCATCAGGGAAAGATTTTGGCGGAAGGCTCAATGGACACGGTTCAAAGCAACCCCGCAGTCATCGATGTTTACCTTGGACACTAGGAGCCTCTCATGCTAAGCGTAAAAGGATTGCATGTCGCCTACGGTCAAAGCGAAGCACTTCATGGCATTGACTTAGAGATTGGTCAAAAAGAGACCGTGGCCATTATGGGCCGTAATGGCATGGGCAAGACCACGTTCTTCAAAAGTCTGATCGGCTTGTTACCGGTCAAGTCGGGTTCGATTTCAGTCGATGGTTCCGATGTCACGCATGATGAGAGCTTCAGGCGTGTAGCCAAGGGGATCGCTTATGTCCCGCAGGGACGAATGATTTTCCCGACACTAACGGTTGAGGAAAATATTCAGACCGGTCTTGAGAACGCCAAAGATAAGCGGATTCCGAACGAGATCTATGAGCTCTTTCCAGTGTTGTGGGAAATGCGTGCTCGCAAGGGTGGAAATTTGTCTGGCGGTCAGCAACAGCAGTTAGCGATTGCGCGTGCGCTGGTGACTAACCCCAAAGTACTGTTGCTTGACGAGCCTACCGAGGGGATTCAGCCCTCGATCATCAAGGACATTGCAAGAGCCTTGAACGATATTCGGCAATTACGCGGAATCACGATCGTGGTGTCTGAGCAGGTGTTGAGTTTTGCGATGGATGTCGCTGATCGGTTGTTTGTGATTGAAGGTGGGCGACTGGTGTACGAGACCGCCCGCAGTGATACCGACGTGAGCCGAATCAAACAATATTTGTCTGTTTAGTTGAGTCAAACAATAGCGATCTGTCTCGAGTTAGATCAAGCCATAGTTGTCTGTTCAGTTGAGTCATTAGTTTTGCTGCCGTAGACGTTGTTAAACCCCATCAAGTCATTTAAAGAGGTGCACCATGCCCGAAACCCTAATTTCAGTTGACCTAAAAGCTTCTCCTTACGACAATCCAAAAATTCACAATCGCTGGCATCCGGATATTCCAATGGCCTGCTGGGTAAAACCCGGTGATGACTTTGTTCTGGAAACCTTTGACTGGACCGGCGGGTTCATTAAGAACAACGACAGTGCAGATGATGTGCGTGACATCGATCTCTCAACGGTTCA
>CAIZGG010000081.1 GCA_903932425.1 uncultured beta proteobacterium
ATCTCCATGCCACGCCCCGTTTCTGCCGCAGTACCTGCACCGAGTCAACGCCCGACTCAGCGCCCCTTAATCGGTATTGCGCTGTTACTACTCTCTCTGCTGTGCTTAACCACGCTGGACGCCAGCGGTAAATGGGTGATGGGCACCGGAGTGCCATTGCTCATCTTGGTGTGGTTTCGCTATCTGGTTCACTTGGTACTGGTGCTTGGCATTGTGTTACCCACCAGAGGGCTCAGTGTCTTCCAAAGTAAAACGCCTGGCCTGCAATGCGTGCGCGCCATCGCGATGTTGGGCGCGACACTCACATTTTTTACCTCTCTTCGCTTTTTACCTCAGGCTGAAGCGACCGCTATTATTTTTATATCGCCGCTGATTATGTTGTCGGTCGCCCCTTGGATTTTAAAAGAGCCCATCCGTAAAACCCGTTGGGTCGCGGCGGGTGTTGGATTCCTGGGCGTACTGTTAGTCATCAGACCCTCAGCTGGCCTGCCCCTTGCCGGAGTCATTGCAGGTTTAATGACCGCCTGCTTGTTTGCGACACAACACCTCACGACGCGCTTAGTGGCACAAGACAATCCGTTTACAACGATGGTCTGGAGCGCTGGTCTGGGCACTTTGGCGTTGGCCTGCACTCTGCCCTTTACCTTAACGAGCGCGATGCCTTTGCTCACGAGCATGGAGCCCTGGGTCTGGGTCGTGATGCTCTCAACTGGCCTGACGGGTGGCGTGGGGCATTTATTACAAATTCAAGCCTATCGTTTCGCTCCAGCCTCTATGCTCGCCCCGTTTATCTATTTGCAAATGACCGTTGCCGCCACCATGGGCTGGCTGATCTGGTCGCACTTTCCGGACGCAACCACCTGGCTCGGCATTGCAATCATTTGCGCCAGCGGTGTCGTGAACAGCCTGATCGAGTGGCAGCGCAGCCGGTCACAGACCATCTAAGGGCAATTAAACCAGTTGACCACCCTGCAACACCAACTGGCGGTCGCAACGCGCTGCGAGCTGAGGGTCGTGTGTCACCAACACCAGCGTGGTGCCCAGCGAGGCATACAGCGAGAAAAGCATCTCGATGATGCGCGCGCCTGTTGCATGATCCAGGCTGCCGGTGGGCTCATCAGCGAACAGCAACGCCGGCCGTTGGACAAACGCCCGCGCCAGGGACACGCGCTGTTGTTCACCACCCGATAACGTTGATGGATAGTGATGCAAGCGCTGACTCAACCCTACTTGTTCAAGCATCTCAATCGCAAGTGTTTGGGCAGGTCGGCCAGCTAACTCGAGCGGAAGCATGACGTTTTCAAGGGCGGTCAAATTTGGCAACAATTGAAACGATTGAAAGACGAACCCAAGACTTTTTGCGCGTAAGGCAGCGCGGCCATCTTCATCGAGATCAAACAATGACTGCCCAAGCAACTTAACCTGCCCTTGCGTTGGGGTATCCAGCCCCGCAAGCAAACCAAGCAACGTCGACTTACCAGAGCCTGAAGCCCCTGTGATGGCAATCGATTCACCTCGGGCAACCGTAAAATTGATATTGTCTAAAATAGTTAACTCACCCAAGGCGTCAGGGACTCTTTTGTGCAGGCCTATGACTTCTATCGCGCTTTCTACTGTTGGCAACATGAAACCCTTTTCTCACTACCGTCGTTGTTTGTTCAGCGTGCTAATCGTGGGCATCTGCAGTGCTGTGCTTCCAGAGCCCGCCTACTCGCAACCCGCGATATCCTCACCGCGTATTTTAGTCATTGGAGACAGTCTATCAGCCGAATATGGTCTGAGACGTAATTCTGGCTGGGTTGAACTGTTGAACGCGACCGTCTCCAAGCGCCCAACCCCAGTAACAGTGATCAATGCCAGCATCAGCGGCGACACAACGAGCGGAGGCTTAGCGCGCATCGACGCAGCGCTTACCACTCACCGGCCAACGATTGTGATCTTAGAGCTAGGCGCAAACGACGCCTTGCGAGGCCTCCCTCTCACGCTCACTCACAAAAACCTCACCGAGATGATTGTGCGTAGCCAAACAGCAGGCGCCGAGGTGGTATTGGTCGGTATGCAAATCCCCCCAAACTACGGGCGCGAATACGCACAGGGTTTTAAAAATATCTTTAGCACGGCCGCGACCCAGACTGGGGCCGCCTTAGTACCGTTTTTGTTTGAAGGATTTGCCGACCAGCGACAGTATTTTCTAGCTGATGGGATCCACCCAAATGAGTCTGCTCAGTCTTTAATGCTGGCCACCATCAGGCAGGCGCTAGATCCACTGCTCAGGTAGCGCAGAACAGACGCCGCACGTGATCCGCAGGCGCCCGACCTAGAGCACTTTACAGCTTGGCGCCGTCAAGCTCGCCTGAAATCAGCTTTTTAGCGTCAGGCAGCATTTTCACTTTATAGCTTTCACGCAGCAGCTTAAGGGCTGCCTGCTCTTCAGCTGTACCCCAGGCCTGAGACAGCTGTGCTTGCAATTGTGTAACTTGCGCAGGCTCTGGCGCTGGACCGGGTTCGATTTTTGAAAGCCACAAGACGGTGTAACCCTCAGGGCCAGCCAACCCTAAAAACCGCGGCAAAGGCGTTGGGCTCGCAGACATGACAAGCTCTAGCTGCTCTCGGGACAAGGATTGCGCAGCTTGACGCGTCACGACCTGAACAGCGTCAAAATCTTTTGGCTCGGAAGCAACTGTCCCTTTTAGGGAGTCAAGCTGCTTCACACCAGCCTCTTGCGCCGCAATTAACGCACGCTCGTTAGTCAGAGTCGTACGGATCTGCTCGGTCACTTGCTCAAGCGCAGGGACTTTAGGCGCGTGGACCGCCGTCACACGCAAGGCCAAAATCGTATCCGATGCCAACTCGATGGCGCCCGAGTTCATTTTGTCTTTCAGAACCTCGGTGGAGAATGCAGTTTGACGGACCTTGGGGTTACCCAACCACGTCTGCTCGGTGTCTGTAGGCGTAGCGGCACCGCCACGCTGAGAGGCGCTTAACAAACCTTCGCGGGTCAAACCGGTGGCTTTTCTGATCTCAATTCCAAGTGCATCGGCAATCGGCTTTAAGCTGTCGCGCTGATCATAAATCAAGTTGGTCAACTTGCCGGCCATGGCGGCAAAACGCTCGGCTGCCAACTGTTTACGGATCTCGGCGATGATGTCTTCTTTAACGTCGGCCAAAGGCTTAATGCTAGGCGCTTGGACATCTGTAACGTACAAAACATGCACACCAAAGGGGCTTTCAACAACGCCTGAGATCTCATCCTTCTTCAACTTAAACAAGGCCTCTTCAACTTGAGGCACGAGCATATTTTTGCTGATCCAGCCCAAATCACCGCCTTGATTGGCCGAACCCGAGTCTTGCGAAAACTCTTTAGCAAGCGCTGAAAACTCTTTGGGGTTCGCAGCTGCGCGTTTGGCTAGATCAGCCGCCTTCGCTTGAACGGCTGCCTTTGCAGCCGCGTCAGCGCTGGCCGGAACTTCGAGCAAAATATGGCTCACGCGCCGGCGCTCAGGTTGCCCATAACGGGCTTCATTTTGCTTGTAAAAGCTTTCAATGTCAGCCTCTGAAATTTTGATATCTTTTGAGGCAGCCTCTTCGTTGAGTACGAGATAATCAAGGTCGAGGTTTTCGGGAATCATAAGCTTGGCTTGATTCGCGTCATACCAGGCCTTGATATCTTCTGCCGACACGGTCATATTTTTGGCATAGGTTTCGGCTGAAAAGACCTTGCGGGCGACACTACGTTGCTCGGTGATCAAAGCAAAAATCTTTTGGCCGATATCAGTCGGTACGCGCGCCGTTAAGCCAATCGGCTGAAGCACCTGCGCTAAGGTTAAGTCGCGACGCAAACCCTGTTCAAACGCGGCGGTGCTTAGCCCTTGAGCCGCCAAGGCCTGTTTATAGCGCTCGGGTGAAAACTGCCCATCTTGTTGAACCGCCGGAATCGCGGCAATGCTGCGACGTAGTGTTTCATCAGAAACCGAATAGGCGCCTTTGGTCGCAGCAATCGCAATCGCTCGTTGATCAATCAGCGTGTTGAGCAGTTGCTCTCGAAAAAGAGGTGTATCAAATGCTGCAGCGTCGAACTGCGCGCCCAACATGGTGCGATATTGCTCAAGCTGCGCACGACGCGCGTTATTAAACTCGCCCAGTGTGATGCCCTTGCCGTCAACCGTGGCCAGTTCAGGTTCGCTTGACATAAAGCTTGTGTAGCCTTGCACGCCAAAGAAAACGAACGAAGGCAAAATCAAAAGAAGCAGAATTAACTGCATCCAGCGCTGGTGATTACGAATAAAATCAAACATGAGGGGTCGCACGCCTAGAGTCAAAGCGGGCAAAGTTTACCACTCGGTGCGTTATGCTTGCACCTTGGCCCACCTAGC
>CAIZGG010000082.1 GCA_903932425.1 uncultured beta proteobacterium
CGACTGAACTCAAGAGCCATGCTTTCTAGTTTTAAAAATAGCCCGATCCCACGCTATGCACAGCTTGCCGATCATTTTCGGCAGTGCATCGTGCGCGGACTTTGGCCCTTAGGGCACAAACTGCCGTCGCTCGAAGCATTGATGCGTGAGTTTGAGGTCGCGCGAGTCACCGTACGACAAGCCATCGACTTGCTTGCGCGTGATGGCTTACTTTCGGCTCAGCGTGGTCGCGGCACGTTCGTGACAGGCAACCCTGCCAAAGACCGTTGGCTACGCCTAGAGACGACCCTCAAAGACTTAGCTGAAGTCTATCGCGATGACACGCCTAAGCTCACACTGATAGAAGAATCCTCTGTGATGCCCACCATACAAGACCGTGATGGCACACCAGCAAAGCGCTATCATTTTTTACGGCGTGTACATTCACGCGGGGATGAGGCCTACTGCGTGATCTCTATTTACTTAGATGAACGCGTCTTTAAAATGGCGCCAAAGCGTTTTAGACAAGAAACAGTCATTCCTGTATTGCTCGACCTACCAAACGTAAAAATTACACAGGCGCGACAAACCATGACAATCTCTACAGCAGATCTTGAAATTGCAGAGCAACTGGATGTACCGATGAACTCGCCCATTGCGAACATCCGACGCGTCTGCTGCGATGTCAATGGAACCGTGATTTATTTAGGCGAAGCCTCTTACAGAGGCGATTACGTTCACCTTGAAATGGATTTAAAGCCATGATTAATATTAAAGACGTACAGGCCTTCGTCTACCGCGCCCCGATCGAAACACCCGTCCAAACATCCTTTGGACTGATGCGTGATCGTCCCGCGGTCTTTGTACGCGTGCAAGATGCAGAGGGTGCAGTCGGCTGGGGCGAGGTTTGGTGTAATTTTCCGTCATGCGGCGCCGAGCACCGCGCGCGACTGATCGACACGCTGATTGCACCCCTCGTAGTGCAACGCTCATTTTCGTTGCCATCGAAGGCCTTTGACTGGCTGTCTGCGCAAACCGCAGTCCTGGCGATTCAGACGGGCGAATATGGCCCAATTGCGCAATGTATCGCCGGCATTGATATTGCAATTTGGGATTTGTGTGCCCGCAAAGCACAATTGCCCCTCTGGCGTTATATGGGCGGCGACCGCAACACAGTTAAAGTCTACGCCAGCGGCCTGAATCCGACCGACCCTGAAAAACTTGCTGCCGCCCGAATGACAGAGGGCTATCAAGCCTTCAAACTAAAAATTGGTTTTGGGCACGACCGTGATCTGAACAATCTGAAGGCAATGCGCGAAGTGATTGGCGATCGCCCGTTGATGGTCGACGCCAATCAAGGGTGGGATCTGGCGACTGCCTCAGACATGATCGGTAGGCTCTCTGAATTTAATGTCGCTTGGCTTGAAGAGCCCTTGCGCGCCGATCGCCCTTGGTCTGAATGGCAAGAGCTTGCCAAGCATGGCGACACGCCGCTCGCTGCAGGCGAAAACGTGACTCAACTCGAGGGCTTTGCAACCGCAATTCGATCAGGGGTACTGGCGGTGGTTCAGCCCGACGTCGCAAAATGGGGAGGCTTGAGCGCTGGCCTTCCTATTGCGAAAAGTATTTTGAAAGCAGGTTTGCGCTTTTGCCCACACTACTTAGGTGCCGGCATTGGGCTACTCGCTTCGGCGCATTTGCTTGCCGCTTCTAACAATAACGACATCCTAGAAGTAGATGCCAACACTAACCCTCTGCGTTCGCTCACTTGCCTGCCACTCAGTCACCTTAAGAATGGCGAAATGGTCTTGTCCGATGAGCCTGGATTGGGCACATTGCCCGATACACTGACGTTGCGCGAATTTTTAATCGACCATCGCTAAGTCTAAAAAATTCTAAGGTCAAATCATGTTTTCATTTAATGTTCGCAGTCAAATACAGCACTGCCTCGTGGCCGCATTTTTAGTGGTGACGCTAGGATTCACGCAAAATCTATTTGCCCAAGAGTACCCACAAAAATCAATTCGAGTGATCGTCCCCTGGCCTGCAGGTGGTTTTGTCGATGTCGCGGCACGCCTGGCCGCTGAGCAACTGACCAGCGCACTTGGACAAGCGCTCGTCATTGAGAACAAGCCCGGCGCGGGCGGCATGATTGGCGCTGACACGGTAGCAAAAGCGCAAGGTGATGGCTACACACTGTTATTCACTACAAGTGCGCTCACGATGAACACTGCACTGCGCAGCAAAATGCCTTTCGATCTGAAGACCGATTTAATCCCAATTGCGATCGAAGCCTACGCGCCATCAGTGATTGTTGTGCACCCTATGTTGGGGGTTAAAACTCTGCAAGAGCTGATTGCCTTAGCTAAACAGCAACCAGGCAAGCTCACCTACGCTTCTGCCGGCAACGGTACGCCGGCGCATCTCATCGCCGAATTATTCAAAGCGAGCGCAGCCGTCGACATCGTTCATGTTCCGTACAAAGGTGGGCCTCCTGCGATGGTCGATCAAATTGCAGGCCGCGTAGACGTTCAAGTTTCTAACGCCATGGGGGCTTTGCAGCAAGTCAAAGAGGGCAAGCTCCTTGCGCTCGCGGTCACCAGCCCAGAACGCTTTGAGCAATTGCCAGACGTCCCGACCATGGCCCAGGCGGGCGTCCCAAACTTTGAAACAGATCAATGGTTAGGTTTTTTTGCACCCAAGGGGATTTCAGACACCGTGCTTAAACGCCTGTCAGACGAGATCAATCAAACTCTTGCCACCGCAACTTTACGTGACGCCCTCAAGAGCAAAGGGATGCGTGCGGCCACCGCCAGTACCCCAAACGCCTTTCGAGACTATTTGGATACAGATCTTCAACGCTGGACTGCCTTGGTTAAGCGCTTAAACATTTCGGCAGAATAAAACAAAACACTTATGACAACGACCTCGACAGCAAGCAAAGACTCTACGCCAAAACAGCCTAATATTCTGTTTTTGATGGTTGATCAGTTAGCAGCGCCTACCCTTCCCGCCTATGGCCATCCGGTGGTCAAAGCGCCTCATATTTCAGCCCTCGCGGCGCAAGGCGTGGTGTTTGATAGTGCCTATTGCAATTTTCCAATCTGTGCGCCCTCACGCTTCTCGTTGCTGTCCGGGCGCTTACCCCATGCCATCGAGGCCTACGACAACGGCTCTGAGTTTCCGGCGTCGATCCCAACGATGGCTCACTATTTGCGGCAGGCAGGTTATCGCACCACCTTGTGCGGAAAAATGCATTTCATTGGCCCAGATCAGTTACACGGCTACGAAGAACGACTTACCACTGACATCTACCCTGCTGACTTCGCCTGGACACCGGACTGGCTCAAAGGCCCTGCCTATCGGCCAACAGGTGTCAGCATGCGTGGCGTGGTCGAAGCCGGGCCCTGCTTGCGTAGTCTGCAAATTGATTACGATGACGAGGTTGAATACCACGCGTTACAAAAACTGTATGACTTGGCACGCGTACCGAATGCGTCGCCATTTTTCTTAACCGTATCGTTTACTCATCCGCATCCGCCGTTTGTCGCCCCACAGCAATATTGGGATATGTATAACAGCGACGAGATCGACCAACCGAAAGTGCCAGAAATCCCGTTTGAGCAATTAGACGAGCACTCTCAGTGGTTATATACCGCGCACGCTCAAGGGCAACACCACCTCACTCCCGAGCGGGTACGCAATGCTCGCCAGGCCTATTACGGCATGATCACGTACACCGATGCAAAAATCGGTCGAATCATGCAGACGCTAAAAGAGCTCGGTCTGGATGACAACACCTTAGTCGTGTTGGCGGGTGACCACGGCGAAATGCTGGGCGAACGAGGCATGTGGTACAAGCAAACTTTCTTTGAATGGTCAGTGCGTGTACCACTAATTGTTTCAATGCCACAGCGCTTTAAGCCTGGTCGAGTGGCCGCGCATGTATCTCTCGTCGACCTGCTGCCGACGTTCTTGGATATCTCAAAGAATCAACATTCAATCGAACCTGTCGACCCACTTGACGGTCAAAGCCTACTGCCACTTTTAGACGGTACTGAGGCAAACGCAGATCGTTGTGTCATTTCTGAGTACAGCTCTGAAGGTGTCTGTGCTGCCTCACGCATGGTTCGCTTGGGTCGTTATAAATATATTTATACCTATCAACTCGCGCCCATGCTCTTTGACCTTGACTCGGATCCTGACGAACTGACAAATCTGGCAGGACAACCTGCCTACGCAAGCGTTCAAGAGGCTTTGCACGCCAAAGCGATTGAAGGCTGGGATCCCGCACACGTCCATGCAGACATACTGGCCAGTCAAAAACGCAGACTGTTCATTGCGAAGGTCAACGAAACCTCTGAGCCACCCGCACCAAACTGGGCATATCAACCTTTTGTCGACGAGACTAAACGCTATATCCGAGGATCAGGCACAGCCGGGCCAATGGGCAAAAAGGCTCAGGCAAGGTTTCCCTTCGTACCTCCCGTGTTACCTGATCGAAAAGAAAACATGTAGTGCTTGACGCTACTCACTGCGGACGCACCGACAAGCCGACTCATCGTGTTGTATGACGATCAACACCGAGTGACTCGCGTTGATCGGATCGCGCGCAATCCGGACGTCGTACTTGTTGATACAGCGATCATTGCACGCGCCCCTGCAAGATTCTTTGCGGCGGGCTTGGGCGACGCGTTGAGTAAAAAATTTGAGGCGACACAGTGCCACCTTGCCGGTGGGCTGAATTTTTTTGGAACACCCTCGCTTGCTACGGCGCGTCTTTTGGCCGATCGTTGCTACGAAACAATTATCGAATTTGGTTTGCCTGCACTCAAACAGATTCAAGAGCATGGAACTCCTAACGAAAGCGTAGAACGCGCAATCGAAGCCTCGGTCTTATTGAGCGGCCTGGGCTTTGAAAGCGGTGGCTTATCACTTTCGCACGCCTTAACGCGTGGATTTTCTGCTCACCCCGTCATGAGTACCTTTTTACACGGCGAGACTGTCGCCTTTGGTGCAATCGTTCAGTTGGTTGCGGAAGAGCGCCCGCAGATCGAGGTACAGGCTCATATCGATTTCTGTCATTCTTTAGGCTTACCCATTACGCTTGCACAACTTGGGGCAAAAAACGCGACGGCGGCTGACATCTTGCAAATGGCGGCGCTGACCGCTGCGGCACCTTACATCGGCAATCTGACACCCGCCGCCGATGCTCAACGCATTGCGCAGTGCATCAATAGTGCCGACGCCATGGGCCGCGCGACGATCCAATAGTCAGTTATGCTTACTCATACAAAAAAAATTAGCGTTCACAAAAACAATTGGGCGGCGACGCTTTAATCGAACAGGAGACACACATGAACTTTGCAAATAAAGTCGCAGTAGTCACCGGAGCAGGTGGTGGCTTAGGTTTAGCGATTATTGAAAAATTTGCCCGCGGTGGTGCTGCGATTGTGGCCTTAGACTATTCACAGAAAATGGCTGATGCTGCCGCCGAAAAGGTTCGCGCGCTTACCAAACAAAAGGTCGTGGCGTTACAGTTTGATGTGGCAGATCACCGCTCGGTGGCAAAAGCCTTTAGCGCGATTGATCAAGAATTTAAGCAAATCGATATCTTAGTGAACTGCGCTGGCGTGCGTGAGGTTCAAAAGATTTATGACCTTGACCCCGAAGAGTGGCGTCGCGTGATCGACATTAACTTGAATGGACCGTTTTACTGCGCGCGTGAAGCCGTGCTGCGTATGCGTAAAACAGGTGGCGGGTCGATTGTGAATATTGCCTCGGTGGCGGGCATGATGGGACTCACGCACCGCCCTGCTTACAACTCAAGCAAACACGGCATCATCGGCCTCACCCGCAACCTGTCTTTAGACTGCGCGGCGGACGGCATTCGCGTCAATGCCGTTGCACCAGGATTGATTCGTACACCGCTGACAGATGGCTACTACCAAGACCCTGAATTTATCAAAGGCCTCAACGAGGTGGTACCAATGGGTGCGCAAGGCGGCTCACCCGGAGATATCGCCGATGCTATCGCCTTTTTATGTTCGACTGAGGCGAAGTTTGTGAATGGCATTGTGCTGCCCGTTGACGGTGGCTGGGCCGCAAGCAAGGGCTACACCACAGGAAGTGGCGCGGCCCAATTTACGTCTGCAAAAAACCAGACTTAACAACCTGCTAGCTAATATGCAAGCCGCCGTTAACCTGCAAAGCTTCACCAGTAATGAAGCTTGCGCCACCGCTGCACAAAAAGGCAATCGCAGTGGCAACTTCGGCAGGTTGCCCTAAACGTTTGAGCGACGACTGTTCGATTGAGTCTGCGCCACGCAGCTTAATCAACTCGGTTGTCATCGGCGTTTCGATAATGCCCGGCGACACCGCATTGACGCGCGTGCGCGGGCCCAACTCACGAGCCAAACTGCGCGTCAACGACAAGATCGCACCTTTCGTTGCCGAGTAATGTGCGTTGGCATACGAGCCACGATGTCCTGCAACAGAGGCAATATTGCAAATCGCACTATTTTCACGTAACGCCTTAATCGAGCGCTGGCAAATATAAAAGACACCATCCAAATTAATCGAGATCACCTTGTGCCACTCGGCATCGGACATCTCTTTTGCAGGTCTCGCCAGGTAGATAGCCGCCGCGGGTACTAGAAAGTCAATCCCGCCAAAGCGCTTCACAGCCAAGTCAACCGCTGCATCTGAGTCTTTAGGATCGCTAGCATCCATACGAATGGTCGCGATACGCGCACCGGTTGGATCCAACTCAT
Organism: uncultured beta proteobacterium; assembly: GCA_903932425.1. GTDB lineage: Bacteria > Pseudomonadota > Gammaproteobacteria > Burkholderiales > Burkholderiaceae_B > Zwartia. The sequence continues at coordinate 6,753 of CAIZGG010000082.1, forward strand.
TCGCAAATTGCTTGAGAGCGTCGTGATCAAGATCCGTCAACACCAATTGAGCGCCATTCGCATAAAAAAGCTTGGCAACCTCGCGTCCGATCCCGCCATTCGCACCGGTCAATAGCAGCACTCTATTGTTAAAGTCATACATGTCAGCTACCTATAAATTTAATATGAAAGGAACTTAATCCGCCGTTGCGCCCGACGCCTTAACTGCTCCAGCCCACAACGCGATACCCTTAGCGATGTAGGCGTGGCTATCTGCCGC
>CAIZGG010000083.1 GCA_903932425.1 uncultured beta proteobacterium
CAAGCGCCGTAGCGATTGTCTTACGCTCGCCTACATCGGATGAAATATAGGCAATTTTCCAAGCCTGCGCGCCTTTGAGTGATGTCTGAATCTGCTCTTTTTTGATCACTTGGCCCAATACCCCAGTCGGGCTCATTTGTATGACTGACTCATAAAAAGGCGCAACGGGAGGCGCCGCCAACGCATTAGAAAAAGCAAAACAAAAACTCGCGAGGGCTAGGTTTTGAACAAGTGATTTCATGGGTCACTCCTAAGACTGTAAATTTATAGTAAGAGCTTACTTTTAAAAGATGAACGTGACGGTTGCATGGGCTGCACTTTAAGCGGCGACACAGGAAGCAGCCACAACACTAAACAGCACCATGGCTGAACTCAATATGTATGGCGCACTCGAGGGTGTAACGTTTAGATTCTGAGGCTAACTGCCTTCGCACCAAAGAAATCATCTTCGGGTGGTTATTTTTTTGACTTTCGATTTGCTGTTCTTCGTAGCGTTGTAGTGCGCTGACAAGCTCTATTAACCTTTGTCCGTCTGCTTCATTAAATGGAGCCTTTGGGTCTGCATCTTGCTAACCGCGATTAAACCCGCTTGAGCATCTGCATTTTTTTTTGCTCTTAGCAATAAAAACTTCATTCCATTTAATCTGTTGGCAATTTCGAATTCACAAGTGAGCAGTTCTTTTTGTGTATTCAGCCTGTCTTCGTAACGGTGCTGAGCAGTTTGATATAGCGCGGCTCCGCCGGATATACAGACTGACGATAAAAACCATACCGCCACCAAGAGCGAATCACAAAGCACCACCAGATCTGAATCCATTTCACAGGCAACTCGACTTCAGCAACGAGGCATGGAAATAAGTGACCTCGCTCAAAACTACCCTCGCGCCATTACTTCAACGAGGGCCAGAGCGTTGTAATCATCAAGCCCAAAACGCTCAGGCAAATGGTTGCGACTCCTCCGCCAATCCAAAGAACAAACTTGTGCGAATTTGTAAGCACCGTGACGTCAGCGCGCAAGCCAGCAAAGTCTGCGCGCAAACCAACAAATTCAGCTGTGCAGCCATCAATCTTCGCCTCAAGGCGATCTGTTTTAGCCTCAAGGCGATCTGTTTTAGCCTCAAGCCGATCGGTCTTCTGTTCGAGCTGTTTGATCTCAGCCTTTACCTCACTACCCAGTGCAATTAAATCAGCCTTGGTTGCATACTGCCCGCACTCTCGTTCAAGCACCTCTTGCAACTGTTTCAGATCAGCCTTGGTCGCATACTGCCCGCACTCTCGTTCAAGCACCTCTTGCAATTCTTGGGCATGAACTTCTGCCTGCGCGCGTGGCAGGCCCGTGTTCACCAATTTTGTGGCGTAAGACAAAGAATTAAACATACTCATGCTGCACCTTAAAAAATTGCATCTTCAGACGAAACCGCCTGCAGTCTCTACTTTGAACTGCCGCACAGTCAAACGCAATAGCTTGGGCCTGACTCTTACAAACATTTACAAAACCCCGATCGAAATGGCTATAAATCCGCCCTAAGCGCCTGACAACCACGCAGGTCAAGCATCCCATTCGAAGCAAAATCAGCCATAATCCTACCTAAACAACATTTACACGAGACAAGCCTTGAAAATCACCGCAATCACTGCAATTCCCTTGTCCTTTCGACTTGATCAGGGCAAGACAGTCACGATGGGGATTGGCAGCACCACCAAGCGCGACACAATTATTGTTCGGGTCGAAACCTCTGAAGGCATAACGGGTTATGGCGAAGCCCATCCTGGCCGCAGCCCGGGTGCCGTGGTCAGCCTGATTCACAATACGTTGGCCCCGATGCTGATCGGCATGAAAGCGACTGACGTAATTGGGGTTTGGAAGCGCGTGCATCGTATGCAACTTTCAAGCCACGGGGTGGGCTCGGGCGCCTCGCTAGGTTTATCGGGCATCGACATGGCACTTTGGGATATCAGAGGCAAAGCTGCCAAGATACCCTTGTATGAACTGCTGGGAGGCAGCAAACGTCGCTTGCCTGCCTACGCCGGGGGTATCTCGTTAGGTTATCAGCCCAAAGAGTCTTTGGCAGAAGAAGCTCAAGAATACGTTGCACGTGGCTATAAAGCGATCAAACTCAGGCTGGGCGACAGCGCCAAGGCCGACATTGAACGGGTATTACACGTGCGCAAGGTACTGGGCGACGATATCGATATTTTGACTGACGCCAACACTGCCTACACCTTGGCTGACGTACGACGCGTGCTGCCTGTGCTGGCAGAGATCAAAGCCGGTTGGCTTGAAGAGCCCTTCGCCTGTAACGACTTTTCGTCATACCGAGAGGCCGCAAAGATTACCTCGCTCGTACCGATCGCCGCAGGCGAAAACCATTATGGTCGCTTTGAATTTGCGCAATTGCGCGAAGCCGGTGCGGTACAAATCTGGCAACCCGACTTATCAAAATGTGGCGGCATCACCGAGGGCCTTGCCATCGCGGCGATGGCCTCAGCCTACCGTATCCCCATGCACACACACAGCTCAGCCACCGGCATCAATCATGCCGCCACCATCCACTTTATGGCGGCGATTGAAAATTCGGGCTACTTTGAGGCATGCGTGTCGCACTTCAATCCTTTGCGCGATATGTTTGGCACGACCTTTGAGATTGGCGCAGACGGCTGCGTTGAACCTCTGGATAAGCCTGGGATCGGGCTTGAAATTGACGAAGGCTTGTTTGCCAAGTACCCACTCATTGATGGGCCTGGCTATGTGGTGAAGTTCTAAATTCTACTCACCGGAGGCATCATGTTTAAAACTGTTGCAAAAATTTTCGCACTTTTTATGTCGGCTCTTGCAATGACGGCCCCGACGCAGGCACAAACGTTTCCAGAACGCGCAGTCAAAATCGTTGTGCCCTATCCCCCAGGTGCCTTTAACGATTCGCTAGCCCGTATGTCAAGCGAAAAGCTCACCAAGCTTTGGAATCAAACCGTTGTTGTTGAAAACAAGCCTGGTGGCAACACCACCATTGGCAATAACTATGTCGCCAAGTCGCCTGCGGATGGTTATACGATTTTGATCACCCCGCTACCATTCTCGGCCCTACCAGCGCTTTACGGTAAAAAACTACCCTACGATGCGCTCGGCGATTTTCAGGCACTCATTTTGGCTGGCATTGCAAACAATGTACTGGCCACACGTAAAGATCTGGGTATTAAAAACGTCAATGAGTTAATTGCCTACGCTAAAAAGAATCCAGGCAAACTCAACTACGGCTCAACCGGATCTGGCTCATCAAACCATCTATCGATGGAGCTACTCATGAGTATGACCGGCATTAAACTCACGCACGTGCCCTATAAGGGCAGCGCCCCCGCCGTCGCAGCGCTCATGGCTGGCGAGATCGACGTGCTCTTTGACAATATCCCAAATATTATCGGGCAGATCAAAGCAGGTACCGTCACGGCGATCGCTGTCACCGGCTTAAAGCCCTCAGCACTTTTGCCTGGTGTACCCACAGTGGCAGAATCTGGCGCACCAGGATTTGAAGTAAACGTTTGGTTTGGCATGCAGGTACCTGCAGGAACCCCCAAAGCAATCGTAGACCAAGTCAATCGTCAACTCGCGGCAATCTTTCGCGAACCCGACATCACCAAACGCTTTAATGATGCAGGTGTCGAGGTTGTAGCCAGTACCCCCGAAGAATTCAGCGCACTTCTCAAAAGCGAAGTCGCCAAATGGGGCAAGGTTGTGCAAGACGCGAATGTAAAAATTGAGTGATAACGTAAATATGAAAATTCAAGACGTCACCCTCACCCTGTTTAGTTGGGACGATATCCCTGCGACCAGTTACGGCGCGCACACTGGCCGGTTCTCAGGGGGCAGCAAACTGGGTTTACTGGCCATTACGACCGATCAAGGGATTACGGGTCACGCCTTTTTGGGCTCGGCGTTTTATCCAGCGGATATGGACGGCGCAAGCTTAATCAAGTATCTCAAACCGATTTTGCTTAATCAAAATCCGCTTGATCGCGAACGCCTGTACAAGGCGATGTGGAAACGCGTGCGCACCACGACCGCGCGCGCCATTGGTGCAATGGATGTCGCACTGTGGGACATTGCCGGAAAAGTAGCTGGCCTGCCTATTCATCAGTTGCTTGGTTCGTATCGGGATCGCATCCCAGCCTACATCAGTTCAGCCGTCTTAGCGACACCCGATGCTTACGCAGAAGAGGCTCAGTACTACAAATCACTAAACATGGCTGCCTACAAAATTCATCCACCACAAGTCTGGCGAGACGATATCAAGGTGTGTGAAGCTGTGCGCAAAGCAGTCGGAGACGACTACACCTTGATGCTGGATTCTGTATGGAGCTATGACTACCCCGCCGCTCTACGCGTTGGGCAAGCGATCGAAGCGCTTGGCTTTTATTGGTATGAAGACCCGTTAGCCGATGCGGACATCTACAATTATCTTGAGTTAAAAAAGCATCTCAGCATTCCGATCATGGCCACCGAGTATCCTGCAGGCGGTTTGGATTCGTACGCGCCGTGGATCAAAGAGCGTGCGACTGACTTCTTACGAGGCGATGTCGCAGTGAAGGGTGGTATCACGACGCTCATCAAAACCGCCCACTTAGCCGAAGCCTTTCATTTAAATTACGAAGTCCACCACGGCGGTAATTCGCTTAATAATTTTGCGAACCTCCATGTGATCATGGCGCTTCAAAATACCGAACTCTTTGAAGTGCTCTTGCCGGCAGAGTCTCAAAAATATGGGCTATTGCAGGATATCGAAATCGACGCGCAAGGCATGATTCACGCACCAATGGCCCCTGGCCTTGGCGCGCAAATCGATTTTGAGTTGATCAAACGAAAGACTTTGGGAATACTGACCTAATTAATAACCAAACGGCGACGGAAAAGGTCTTCCAAAAGGGCGGCCAGCACGAATCGTTTGCACCGGTTCTAAAGCGTACAGGCCGGCACGCGTATTGCCACGCGTGTCTAGCCAGGTGACCGGTTTCTCGACATAATTAAAGATCGCCACATCGCCAGAGGCACCAGTCTTTAAAGTGCCCAGCAAGGGCTCGCGATTGATAATCGCAGCGGGACGATTCGTTGCCATCGCAATCACTTGGTTTAAGTTAAACCCAAGCGTTAAAAACTTACTCATGACATTGGGCAGAAAGGGGATACTGGGCGAATTGCCGCTATACGCATGCAAGTCACTCGAAATCGTATCGGGAGTAAGGCCCTGTTGCATCGCTGGTTCAGCAATTGTGAAATCGAAGCTGCCACCGCCATGGCCAACATCAATGATGACGCCGCGTTTTTTTGCTTCGAGCGCTGCGGCAATCAATTTGCCATTTTGCACCGTGTTGTTGCCCGCACCGCTGTATGCATGAGTCAGGATATCGCCCGGGCGCAACAGATCAAGCAACTTACCCAAATCACCCGGTGCGTTACCGATGTGGCACATCACTCGCGCACCTTTTACACCCGAGCGTTCAGCAGCTTCGCGTGCGCGGCGTAAAGGTTCAATACCGTTTTCGCCGACAACGTCTAGTGATTCACGCACTTTCATACCGAGCGTGATATCTGGATTTTCGTTCAATACGCGCGCAGCAAGATCAATATTGGCGTATTCGATATTTTTCATCTCGCCCACCGGAAAGCCGGCTAAGCCAATCGAAGAAATATGAATAAAGGCATACATGCGGCTTCGCGCTTGAGCCTGAATGTAGTGCTTAAATGCTGAAAAATTATTTGCACCCGCATCACCTGCACTGACAAACGTGGTTGTCGCGGTGAACTGGGCAAGCTCGTCAGCGGGCAAACCAATCGCCGACGCTTGCGGGTAAACGTGCGCGTGCAAGTCAACAAGCCCTGGTGTCACAATCTTGCCACTGGCATCAATCTTTTGCGCAGCAAGCTTTGGATCTATCCCAGTTTGAATCAATGCCACCCGACCATTTTTGATCGCGACGTCTGCCACCTTATCAATATTTTGTGAAGGGTCGATCACTCGCCCACCAAAGATCACTAAGTCAAAGCCTCCGGCTGCAGCGAGCCCTTGCTGAGCGACAGCATCACTCAATGCCCAGGCCGGTAAACCTAATCCCAACGAGCCCTGCAATAGTCGACGACGATTGTTGTTCATCTTGCTCTCCTGTTGTGGTTTTGTTTTTTTACTTTTTTTGTTTTTTTAGTTTTGCAGTTCTATCATTTTTACTGCGTCGCTTCATACTGACGCCATACACACGCACCTTTTGCCGCTTTATCTAAGGCGGCAAGGTATTTTTCGTGCGCAGCCAAATCTTCAGCACTCGGCAAAATCACGGGCAAGTTCAACGCCTCAAGGCGCTGCTCGTTTGCCGCCACGCCAACAGTTTCTGGCACGTCAAAGTTATCGATCATCAAGCTGTCTTGACCGCGGGTCATGGCAAGCCAGACTTCAGCGAGCAGTCGCGAATCTAACAACGCGCCGTGCAACTGCCGGTGCGCGTTTGACACCCCATAGCGGTCACACAAGGCATCTAGTGAATTGCGCTTGCCCGGGTGCAAGGTTTTTGCATGTGCGAGCGAATCAGTGACGCCAGAGCAAAATGTTGCGATCGGCTCGCGCCCAATACGTGTGAGTTCGGCGTTTAAAAACTTTACGTCAAAGGGCGCGTTGTGGATGATCAGTTCAGCATCGGCAATAAAGGCAAGAAACTCGTCTACCTGCTCTTCAAAACGCGGCTTGTTCGACAAGAAATCTGTCGTCAGACCATGCACCTCGAGCGCCCCCGAATCACTATCACGATCGGGATTCAGGTAGGTATGAAAATCCCGGCCGGTGAGGCCGCGGTTCAGTACCTCAACCGCGCCAATCTCAACGATACGATGCCCATAGGCCGGGTCAAGTCCGGTCGTTTCAGTATCGAGAATAATCCAGCGCATCGTGAGGGTGACCTCCAGGGGGTGAAGTGAACAAAAGGCGGTGGCCGCCTCTTTTAAAAGCAAATCTACTGAAGAAGCTTGGTAGGTGAGTCGCAGCACCTGCATTGCATTAAAACAATTCGAGCGACTACTTCTACTATAACTTGAGTCGCTCGCCCTCTTACATGCGGGATCGCGCATCCTCTACGCCGCGGTTCGCAAGCAAGTCAGCCCGTTCGTTACCGGGATCACCAGCATGACCTTTTACCCAACGCCAAGTAATGTCGTGCTGCGCAACCAAACCATCTAACAGCATCCATAGATCAGCATTTTTGACCGGCTTTTTGTCGGCGGTTCGCCAGGCACGCTGCTTCCAGCCATGGATCCACTCGGTCATCCCCTTCATGACGTATTGCGAGTCGATATGCAAAGTGACCTTGCAGGGTCGCGTCAAGGCACGCAAAGCCTCGATCACGGCCATCATTTCCATACGATTGTTGGTGGTTAAGGGTTCGCCACCGTGCAGCGTTTTTTCGACGCTGCCGCGCTTTAACAGAACACCCCAACCGCCAGGGCCCGGATTGCCTTTACATGCGCCATCAGTCCAGATTTCTACAGTCTCTTCAGTTTGCATAACGTGTTTTCTATATGTGTGGGGTTGCCATCCTACAGGATGCGTTTTCTGACTGCGCCAGCCGTTTGACGCGCGCCTTTACGCAAGGGTGCCGCACTTTTCCAGCGCGGGGCAATCAACCGCATGCCGGCCACACGTTTGACGGCTGAAACGACATAGACAGCACCGCATACGGGCCACCAACGATTGCCCGCAGCCTCGACAAATTCAAAGCGATTTAGCCACTTTTGTGAGCGCAGTGGTGGCACGTAGCAGCCAAAGTGACCCAATTCTATTTCGAACGATAGCAACTTGAGCCAGTCTTTTAGACGAGGCAGCGACACTTGTGCCTGAGCGGGCTGCGGAAGCCAGGGGGCCAGATAAGGCATGCGGTGGCGAACCCCCCACAGGCTCCAGGGATTGAAGCCTGAAATAACAACCCGACCTTCGGGGACCAGAACGCGCTCAACCTCACGTAACACCTGATGCGGGTGAGCGCTTGCTTCTAGACCATGCGGCAAAACCAAGAGGTCTACACTTTGCGAATCAAACGGCAAATATTCTGGCTCGGCTAGCACCACACCCGCCCAATCAGCCGTAGGCGATACAGGCGGCTCAGCCCCCACATAGGCCTTAAAAGGCATCCGGTTCGCGCGCAACAAGTCGATATTAGGAAGCCCGAGCTGCAAAGCGTGGTAGCCGAAGACATTGGCGACCATCTTGTCAAAGCAAGTTTGCTCAAAGCGTTGGACGTACTGGCCGGGTTCGCTTTGTCGCCACTGCTCAAAGTCTACAATAGGGGATTGTCGTATGGACACGGGTTCTCAAAAAATGAATAAAACTCACCAACAGCCTGACTTTGTGCGGCCGTGCCCTGGCATCTCTCCGATCCCAGCGTTTAGCGACAACTATATCTGGTTGATCTCAAACGGTCGCCAAGCGGTGGTCGTTGATCCCGGTCAAGCTGAGCCGGTGATGCAGGTCCTGAAAGATCAACAACTCTCGCTCAGCGCTATTTTACTCACCCATCACCACCAAGACCATGTCGGTGGGGTTGCTGAACTGGTTGCCCAGACAGGTGCTAAGGTTTGGGGGCCTGCCGGCGAGATACTGCCGGTTTGCGACACGACACTCATAGAGGGCGACACCTTTAAAGATGCTGCGCTACAGCTCAATCTGTCAGTTTTAGACATTCCTGGCCATACCGCGGGTCATATTGCATTTTTTGGTACTTTTGGTACCACCCCCGTTTTGTTTTGTGGCGATACACTGTTTGCAGCGGGTTGTGGACGGGTGTTTGAAGGAACCCCCGCCCAAATGGCTGCGTCACTGGCAAAACTGGCGGCGCTACCTGTGGATTCGCGTGTCTATTGTGCGCACGAATACACCTTATCAAACATGCGTTGGGCCTGCGCAGTTGAACCCGGCAACACTGCCCTGCAACATTGGCACGAACACGCCAGCGAGCAACGGCGCTTAAACCAGCCCACCCTCCCCAGCTCAATCGAATTAGAGCTGGCCTGTAACCCGTTTTTGCGTGCGCGGCAGCCCAGTGTTGTACAAGCCGCCACTGACTGGGCGCAACGCGAACTGACCACCCCAGTTGAGGTGTTCGCAGCACTCAGAGAGTGGAAAAACAACTTTCGTTGAGTACCATGCGTTTTTTTCGTCTGCTGTGCCTGCTCAGTCTGCTGACTCTGGTTGGCTGCGCCGGTCTCGATCAAAAAGGCCGTTACGTTGCCGAGGACACCTCGCGCACGATTGACTTAACGATCCCACCGCTCGACGCTTGGGAGCGTATCCGTCGCGGCTTTGCGATCCCTAACCTCAACACCCCCCTCTCGGCGAAATGGACAGCCAATTACGCGTCACACCCTGAAGCGATGCAACGCATGGCCGAGCGGGCCGGCAAATACTTGTACTACATTGTTGACGAAATCAACCGACGCGGCCTGCCCACAGAGCTCGCTTTGCTGCCGTTTGTCGAAAGCGCCTATAACCCGGTCGCCTATTCAAGCGCCCGAGCCTCAGGGCTTTGGCAATTCATCCCAAGTACCGGTACCCAATTCAATCTTAAGCAAGATTGGTGGCACGACCAACGACGCGACCCGATTGCCTCGACCAACGCGGCCCTCGACTACCTCGAGTACCTGTTTGAGTTTCAAGGTGACTGGTACCTGGCGCTTGCCTCGTATAACTGGGGTGAAGGCTCGGTCAAACGTGCCGTAACGCGCAATATGGCGATAGGCAAACCGACCGACTATCTCTCGCTCAGCATGCCCAACGAAACGCTCAATTACGTGCCAAAGCTCCAAGCAATTAAAAATATCGTGGCCGACCCCGAGCGCTATGCGGTGGTCTTACCTCAGGTCGATAACAGCCCTTATTTTGTTGCGGTGCAAAAGAAAGTCAATATCGACTTTAAGGTCGCGGCGCAGTTGGCTGAAATGCCAATTGATGATTTTCACGCGCTAAACCCCTCGTTTAATCAACCGGTGATCTCGGCTCAAGAAGAGCACTCTGTGATTCTGCCTCGCAACAAGGTTGACATTTTTAATGCCAATTTGTTGCAGTACAAGGGTGAACTCTCGTCCTGGAAAACTTACGAAGCCCAACAGGGCGAAACCTTTAGCTCAATTGCAGCCAAGTTTGGCGTCACTGAGGCTCGGTTGCGCCAGGCAAACCGCATCGAGCCTAATGCCCGGGTGGCGGCTGACCAAATCGTCATCATCCCGGGACCAGGAGGTCAGGGCATCGAACTTGCTCCGGCGAGCGCCTCAGGAGTACCGCAAGTTGCCGGACGCCAACCCAGTGCGACCGCAAGCCAGCAAGTCCGGATTCATGTTGTACGCAAAGGCGAATCCCTCGAATCCATCGCCCGCCAATACAATACGACCATCGTAAACTTGCGTGCACTCAACAGCCTTAAAACGGATAGCGTGCAAGTCGGCGCTAAACTGCGGGTTCCCGGTACGGGCAATCGCAGCTAGCGGCTCTCGTTCTTTAGCAGATCCGGTTCGTTGACCTTCTTATTTCTAGGATTTTTATGGGCTTTCTTTCTGGCAAACGTATTTTAATAACAGGTGTCATCTCTAACCGTTCGATTGCCTACGGCATTGCCAAGGCCTGCCACGAGCAAGGGGCTGAGCTTGCCTTTACCTACGTTGGCGAACGCTTTGAAGAGCGAGTTAAAGAATTTGCAGCTGATTTTGGCAGCAGCATTGTGTTGCCCTGTGACGTCGCCGAAGATAGTCAAATCGAGGCTACCTTTACTGAACTCGCTAAGCACTGGGATGGTTTAGAGGGTTTGGTGCACTCAATCGGTTTTGCCCCTCGCGAAGCGATCGCCGGCGAGTTTCTGGATGGCCTGTCGCGCGAAGCCTTCAGAATTGCCCACGACATTTCGTCCTACAGCTTTCCGGCTTTAGCAAAGGCGGCGCGACCAATGATGCAAGGGCGTAACGGCGCACTGATCACGCTTACGTACTTGGGTGCCGAGCGTGTGCTTGCAAACTACAACACAATGGGGCTGGCCAAAGCCTCGCTTGAGGCCTCAGTACGCTACCTAGCATCAAATCTTGGACGTGAGGGCATTCGCGCCAACGGCATCTCAGCGGGTCCAATTAAAACACTCGCGGCTAGCGGCATCAAAGATTTTTCGACTATCTTGAAATTTGTCGAAGCGAACGCGCCCCTGCGTCGCAACGTCACGATTGAGCAAGTGGGTAACGTCGCCGCATTTTTATTGTCGGATTTAGCCTCCGGCGTAACCGGTGAAATCATGCATGTGGACTCTGGCTTTTCATCGGTTGTATCGGGGTTGGTCGAATAGGCCCGCCCACCAGATCCACGGCTGATCTAAGGTGCCGTACTAGTCTGCAAAAAACCCAGAAAAAGCCGCTGACGCGGCTTTTCCTTACACCCCGAGGTAGGCCTTACGCACAAACGGGTCCGCTAACAGTTCAGCGCCCTTTCCGGTGCGAACGATTTCTCCGTGCTCAAGCGCATAGGCCTGATGCGCCAGCTTCAGCGCAAGACGTGCATTTTGCTCAACGAGCACAATCGACATACCTGCATCGCGGTTCAAGCGCTCAATTGCCGCTGCGATTTCAGCGACAATTTTTGGAGCGATCCCAAGCGAGGGCTCATCAAGCATCAAGAGCTTAGGTCGCGCCATTAAGGCACGGCTAATTGCGACCATTTGTTGCTCACCGCCCGACAACGAACCGGCAAGCTGAGCACGTCGCTCGTACACTCGGGGAAACAGCGCGTAGATCTCTTTCAAAGACTGATCAATATCGCTGCGCACTTTGACCGAATGCGCGCCGACCAGCAAGTTATCGAGTACCGTCATACGGCCAAATAGTCTTCGGCCTTCAGGCGACATCGCAAGCCCGCGCGTCACGCGTAATGCTGCAGACTCGGCATGCAGGTCGTTGCCTTCCATTCTGATCGATCCTGCGGCCACTTCAACGAGCCCCATCAGCGCTTTTAGTGTTGTACTTTTGCCCGCACCGTTCGAGCCAATTAACGCAACAATCTGCCCCTCGTGCACCTCAAAACTGATGCCACGTACGGCCTCAAGAGGGCCGTAGCGCACCGACAAATCTTTGACCTCAAGCATGGGCATAATCAGGCGCTCCGAGGTAGGCTTCAATGACCGCGGGATTTTCTCTAATTTGCGCTGGGGTACCCTCGGCAATCTTCTCACCCTGTACCAGCACGACGATGCGCTCGCAGAGCTCCATCACCAAGGCCATATGATGCTCAACCAGCAACAGCGTCAAACCCTGCTGCTGTAACTGCCTGAGCAGCTTGGCAAGCTCATTGCATTCTTCATGGTTCAAACCCGCTGCGGGCTCATCTAACAATAAAATCGTTGGACAAGCGGCAAGGGCAACAGCGATCCCCAATTTCTTCTGTAAACCGTAAGCAAGAGAACCCGCCGGTACGTCGCGCCAACTTTGCAAGTCGACCATCTGCAAAATTTTATCGATCTCGGCATCAACTTGAGCCGGCGCCACCATATTTGTCGTACGCCCCGCAATTTTTGCCACCGCGGTGCCTGCGATACGTGCAATCATGCCTCGGTATACGTTTTCGGCAACCGATACTTCAGGGTACGTCGAAGTCGATTGAAAGGTACGCGCCAATCCTGCAACCACAACCTTGCTAGGCGGTCCGCCCGCGATATCTTTTCCCGCAAAGGTGATGGTGCCTGCTGAGGGAGGCATCGTCCCACTAATGACATTAAAGGCGGTGGTCTTACCAGCCCCATTGGGGCCAATCAAGCCAACGATCTCACCAGTCGATACTGCAAACGACACATTATGTAACGCGGCCAAGCCACCAAAGTTTTTTGACAACCCAACGACACGCAATAGTTCTTGACTCATTGTTTTGCCTTTCTAAAGCCTTTCAACCAGGTCATTAAACTCACCAACCCACCAGGCATAAAGCGAAGAATCAAAATCAGTGCAACACCGTAAAAAATATTCTGCGTCTGCACGGCACCGCGAAAAAGTTCAGGCAACGGGGTCAGCACCACGGCACCCACTAACGGCCCCCAAATTGAGCGCTGCCCCCCGATCACAAACATCGTGATAAACGCAATTGAGGCTGAGGTGTTAAACGACTCAGGTGAGATGTACCCAATGTAGCGCGCTAACAAAACACCGCCCAAAGCCGCAAGGCTTGACCCGAGCACAAAAGCGACGAGTTGGATTTTATGCACGCTTAATCCGGTTGACTCGGCCAGTGCAGGATTATCTGAGACTGCGTCGATCGCGTGTCCAAAGTGTGAAGAAAATAATTTTTTCATCAACCAAATTGACAGTAGCGCGACAGCTAACGCTAACCCGTAAAACCTGGGACGGGTGTCAAAAACAAAACCCATAATCGCCGCTGGCGCAATGTTAGCGATTCCGTTTGCGCCACCTGTCAACTCAGACCAATCTAACAATGCCAGGCGAGTGAGCTCGCCAAAAGAAAAAGTGACCAGCACAAAATATACGCCCTTGAGCCTTAAGATGACCCAGCCCAGCATGAACGACACAATCGCCGACAACAACATCCCGGTCAGACCCGCCAACAAAATATTCCAGCCAGCCAATGTGGCAAGCAGCACAGACGCGTAGGCACCAATTGCCGCGAAGGCAGCGTGACCAAACGAACGTTGACCGCATCGGCCAATAATTGACAAGCCATTCACAATCAAAATATTCAGACAAGTCAGTATCGCCAAATGCAAAACAAAAACCCCCGAAAACCAGGGCCACAAGGCAATCACGGCGAGTACCACTAACCAAAACCAGTTTTTACGCTCTGCCGGCAGCGCCTTGCTCAGTAGCGTGTTCATGTTATGCGTCTCCTTTGCCCAGCAGGCCCTTGGGTCGCAACACTAACATCGCCATCACCGCTGCGAAAATAAACATATCAGCGGTGCTACTGTCAAAGAACAAGCTGGCATAACTCTCACACAACCCGAGCACAAGACCCGCAAAGGCAGCTCCTGGGATGCTGCCCAAGCCACCGAGTACGACCACAATAAAGGCCTTGAGCAATGGGGCTGCACCGACAAACGGCGAAACCGAAAAGATAGGAGCCATTAACGCGCCAGCGATGGAGGCCAACCCTACCCCAAGCCCGAAACCCAGGGGATAATAAATGCGGGCCCGAATACCCTGTATCGAGGCGATTTCAAAATCCTCAACAACAGCACGCAGGGCTCGCCCGGGCCTCGAGTAACGTAAAAAGGCGTACAGCAAAGCGAGTACCAGCAAGGCAAAGCCTACGACATACACGCGCGAGTTCGGCACAACAATACCGCCAAGTTGCAAGGTACCTTCAGCGACTGCCGGCATTGAAAGCGGATCAGGCCCAACAATAATCAAGGCCACGTTTTGCAAAATCATTGCAAGACCAACCGTCACAATCATGCCATTGAGTTCATCTCGGCGAAACGGTTGCAGTATCAACCACTCCAGTAAGGCACCGAGAGCGATCGCGCCAAAGAAAGTGAGCGCAACGGAAACGAGAAAAGGAAGATGAAACACGCCGGTAAAAAAATATACCGTTACGGCGCCAAGCATATAGAACTCGCCGTGCGCAAAGTTCACCATCCGCATCACGCCAAATACCAGCGTAAAGCCGACCGCCATGAGTAAGTACAGCAAGCCGATGATCAAGCCATTGATCGTTGCCTGCACCAGCAATACGCTCCAGTCCAAGCTAGCTCCTTTGGTGGTTGTCGTTAACGCCTCGAAAGGCTATCGAGCGCCCAATTGCAATATCTCGGCCGCACTATTGACAGAGGCCATGTCTAGCGACTTTGCTAATAATGATTGCGCGCGTCGCTCACCTAACACGGGCGCCACAAGCTCAAGAAACTTTGTCGCGAGTTGGTGGTCATTCATCGGATTGGTGACACTGCCAGTCGCATCGCTTGTAAAGTGCTCAAGCTCGCGACCATCACGCAGAAAAATTTTCACAACCGCCTGGTTATCTTGCAAGTTTGAATCGGCGACAACTTCAGCAAATTCTTGCAATCGACGAACCGCAGGATCCATGACGCTGCTCAAGGTGCCCTGGGCGATTCCGGCAGCACCATAGACCAGACTCGCACCAACCCAGTGATACAAGCTAACCTGCGCCTCTAGAACAGTGACTGGCAGTTTACGCCAGCAAAGTGTCAAAGCATCTGGATGCACCCGCAAAGCGATTTTTTCTATGTCTTGATGACTCAGGTTGTGCGTGCGCTGCAAATGCAAACAAGCATCGATTGCAGGATGCACCACAATACCGCAGGGGTACGGTTTGAAGGCGTTGTTCAACGACTCGAAGTGCTCTCCGAGCCCCTGACGAATCAAGCTTGCATCATGGCTACCTGTCAAGACTTGCAACAAGCCGTTACGACCGTCGATGGTAATCGCGCTGCAAGCGTAATCGGCAGCTGCGAGATGAGCGGCCACCACGCCATCTCGGGCGGCGAGGCCAGGCACAAAAGTAATGGCCATACTGCCGTGTGCAGCGCGTAAGCCGCCGGCCTGACTGGCGGCCAAGCCGAGTGCGTACACCATCTGCTCGTGCGTCAAATTTAATAAACGTCCAACCGCCGCGGCTGCACCAATTGCCCCCGACAAACCCGTCATGTACCAACCCATATTTGCGCCACCCGCCTTGATCGCGCAGCTGACACGACACTCCAATTCAAGACCAATGACTAACGCATTCAGCATCTGCTCACCGCTGACGGGTCGCTCAACTGAACCAAGCTGATACGCGGTAGCAAGGATGGCTGAAGCAACAGGCCCGGTAGGATGGGTAATGGTTGAAAGATGCGTGTCATCGTAGGTATGAGCTGAAGCAGCTAAACTACCGATCAGTGCTGCATCGGGTAAAGACGTGCGTTCGTAGCGCCCCAAACTGGGGATTTCACCCGCCCCCATCGACAAGAGCCCCGTCACCGCAGCATTCACCGCGGGCATCGTTGCGCCACCCGTCGCGCAGGCAACAAAATTTAACCAGGCTCGTTGAGTATGCACGCGCACACTCTCAGGAAGGCTACCCCAGCTTTGCGCCCGTGCATAATCTGCCATACAAAGGGTGACTGGATCTGAAAGTGTACGTGTCATGTTGAAGCCGTTAATTGTGTCTAAAAAGAGTCAGCGTTACTCGCAACCGGTTACCGTACAACGCGCCCGAATCACCTCGGCCCCGTCTTTCACCTCAGCAACAAAGAACGGTGCATTCAGTTGATGATTAATGCCGTAAGTGGCTTTGCCTGTCCAGCCTAAGGTACCCAAGGCACCCGGGAACCCACTGATCTGTTCGAGAGCATCACGAACTTTGACCGAGTCAGTGACCGTTCCCGCGCGACGCATCGCCTCAAACAACAAATTAGTCGCGTCATAAAAGGCTGGGCTAAAGCCGTTCATAGCAGACTTATATTTTGCGGCATATAAATCGGCATACGCTTTAATCGAAGGCTGTGCGGGATCGATCGGCGTGTGCACAAACATCCCTTCGGTCGCGGCTTTGCCGGCAACGTTTACGATTTCACGCGTCGCAGGACCACCCGTTCGTACAATTTTTCCCTTAAAGCCCATCTCGCGGGCTTGCTTGACAATCAAACCCGACGTATCGGGCGAATTACCGTCGAGCTCAATCGCATCGATCCCTCGCGCCATCAGTCGTGTCAGCAACGGCACAAAGTCGACACGATCACGTTCAAAAAACTCTTTGGCCGCTAGCGTCGAGCCCGCTTTTTTGTAAGCAACCTCAAGGTCTTTTGAAATCGCCTGTCCCGTTTCGTCATTGGGGAAAATCGCTCCGACTTTCTTGACACCTAACGTTTTTACGATCCACGCGATTTGTGGATCAGACACCTCACCGGTCGTCACAGGTGGGCGAAAGGTGAAAGGTTTCTCAGCACTCAGTGCCTTTGGTGTAAAACCAAGCGTCATCACAATCATTTTGTTTTTTTCTGTGATGGGTTGAATCGCCAAGACCGAGGCAGATCCTACCGGGCCGATCATGTACTGGATCTTGTCTTCAAAGATCATTCGGTTCGCAATGGTGACCGCTTCGTTGGTTTGGTATTTGTCGTCATAGGCGACCACCTCAACTTTATATTTCTTGCCAGCAACCTCAAGACCGCCCTGCGCGTTCACAGCATCGGCGGCAAGTTCAGCTGCGTTTTTCATACCCAAACCCCATGCTGCAGCTGGCCCGGACAACGTAACAGAGGCGCCGATTTTTAAGGTCTCTTGGGCGAAAGTTGTCTGCGTTGCAACGGCACCGAAACAGGCTAACGCGGCTGCGATATATTTAATTTTCATGCTTGTCTCCAACGTTGTTTAAATAAAGATTTAGGTCTTGAGAACGTCACACCGTACCAATCAAATTGCAATACTGATGAACCCCGAACTGCCATGCACCAAAACTCAGTTATGCGTCCTGAATTCTCTTGAGTACCGGTAACAAGTATTGACGGAATTGCGTTGGGTTTTCACTCATTGGAAAATGCCCCACTTCGCGCATGACGGTGACTTCAGCCCCCGGTATCGACTCAGCAGTACGCAGCGTGTCTTCTGGGGTGCACGAAAAATCATATTCGCCGGTCAACAGGTACAGTGGACACAAGTCCGTGCGAATACCGGTCAACTTGCCGCGCAGATCACTATCCACTCGATAAAAATATAAGTCACCCTTAAAAATGCCGGGGCCTCCTTGCATGTATTGCCAAAGCGTCTCATGCCGGTGCACGGCTGGTGACTGTGGCGCCACGAGGCCGGACACCAATGCCGCGCAGACTTCACCGCCATGAACATCACCGCGATGAAGCCATGACGTGTCGTACCAAGGTTGCTGATGATCGGCGGCTTCGACGCCAATCAGGGCACGAAATTTATCCGAATGCAGGTGTGCCAATTGCAAAACGATTCGCCCACCGATTGAACAGCCAATCACCACGGGACGTTCGAGCTCAAGGGCCGAACAAAAAGCCATCACAGTATCCACGTATAGAGCTGTCGATAACTTATATTCAGTATCTTGCCAGCCCTCAGGCGGATAGGATTTTCCGTGCCAAGGCATGTCAAACGCCAGCACGCGATAGCGAGACGTAATTTCAGGATCGTTCATCATGTGGCGATACTGACGATTATCAGCACCCGCCGTGTGCAAACACACTAATGGAATCCCGCTGCCCGCCTCTTCAAAGTACACCCGGCATTGTTTACCCTGGACGTCAAAGGTTGTGTAACGCCCAACAATCGGTTCAAGTGTGACGCTCATGCTGCCACCTCACGTGGAGACGCCAACAAATCCTTAATAAATTGCAGGTGTGCCATCAGCGGATGCAGGTGCCCCTCGATTGTGAACGCGCCTCTCTTGTTCAGGGCCAACAAATCATGCCACCCAGCCGGTGGAGTGGCTTGCCAAAACTTACTCCAGCCCTCGGCTGTACCCTTGACGGCAAAGTCCCATGACTGCAGAGCAACACCCCGCTCTACGATCTCGAGTACGCGACCGTCACGAATCCGAACGATGATAGGTAAATCATCGAACTGAACAAGCATATCAACCTGCACAGGGCGAGGTTTTGAAAAAGTCAAGGCGGCCCGGGTAAAGCGCTGCAATAGTTGCGCCCCTGTCGCAGCGGTGCTACGCGTCATGTCTCATCCTGTCGTTTTTTTAAAGTGCCACTTTCAAGAGCGGCATCTCAGAGGGTGTTTATAGGACGTGGCTAGCCTGCTGTCAATCGGGTTTACCTTGTTCAAACAACAAACTGATCGCGGGCGCATATTTTGAACCATGCCCGGCAGCAATCGCCTGATCAAAACATGCCACTAAGTTCTTAGCGCCAGTCGCGTTGACCCCCACCTGCTCAGCAAGCGCCACCGCGTACGACAAATCCTTGCGAGCGTAAGTAACCGGGAAAGCGCGCTCTGGAAACTCTTGCGGCACAATCGCTTTTAAACCTTGATTTCGTAAAGCAAAACTGTCAGCCGAACCGGCTGATAACGCCGCAAAAAGTGTTTCTGGATCGACCCCGGCACGCGCGCCGATCGCACGAGCCTCTGAAAGCGCCAGCACCGTTTCGTATACGACCATGTTATTCAAAATCTTGACCACCTGACCTGAACCGGCTTTGCCGGCATGGCGCACGTCGGTGGCGAACATTTGAATATAGGGCTCGAGCAGCGCATATAACTCGGGGGTGGCGCCAACTGGTACAGCGAGGGTGCCTGCCTCGGCTGCTGCACGCGTGCGCATCACGGGCGCATCGGCAAACAGCATGCCTTTATCGGTAAACGCGGCAGCCAACTTTTGCGTAGTATCAAAAGGCGAGGTACTGAGGTCAACGACAATCTGTCCGGCGCGGCCTGCAGCGAGCAAGCCGCCGGGCGCATGCACAACCTTCGCAACAATCTCACCCGAGGGTAGCGACAAAAAAATTAAATCAGCTTCTTTTGAAATCTGCGCCATGCTCGCTGACTGAACCCCAAATTCAGCGAGTCGCTTTAACGGCGGTTCGTCTAAATCAAACGCTAAAACCTTCAGCCCGCTTTTAGTCGCCAGGTGACGGCACATGGGTTCACCCATCACGCCTACTCCGATAAAACCGATACAGTGAATCGCTTTGGGGTCTAACTGAGGTGCTAGTGTCATGTTGTGCTCTTAGGGTTTGAATTGTCGCCACTGCTCAATCTTCAACATAAATGAACTAAGGTCTGAATGCATCGATCGTGCGGTTGGGTACTTGAACGACATCTTAATTGAACAAAGTCACTAGTGAATACCAAAAAAATGCATGATGTGTGCGCCCACTGCGCCTGCGCCCAAAATCATAAAAACCGGATTAATGCGGGTTAAAAGAATGACGGCAAAGGTCGCGATTGCCAAACTCATTGTTAAGGGTCCAACAACAGCAGCCTTGGCGACTGCGTAAACACCTGAACACATTAAGCCAATTGAGATTGGTTCAAGCGCGTTTTGCACAGCGCGCCGCCAGGGGCGTTCACCAATTTTTTGCCACAGCCGTCCTGTCCCTAAGCAGAGCAAACTGGACGGGATAAAAAACGCGAGGAGCACGACGCCCGCACCAAGTAAACCTGCAAGCTGAAAGCCAAACACCAATACCATCATCATGTTTGGCCCAGGGGCTAACTGCCCAATACTGTAGATATGCACAAAGGCAGTATGGTCAATATTAAATTGCTCTGCCAGTACGGTCTGCATTTCAGGTAGCACGGCCGTGCCGCCGCCCACGGCAAGGATGGACAACATACCAAAGGACAAGGCAAGCTGAAGCAAGATACTCATGATTGTTGCTCAGGACGATAGAGAAACAAGCCGATTGGCACCATCACCAACAATACCCAAACAAGTGAAAGCTTGAAGCCACTCATCAGTACAAAGGTCGAAATAATCATGAACAGCGACTTTGCCCGAACAAAATGTCGCTTACCGATGGTGTATGTCACTGAGGCTAGTAAGCCTGTCGCACCCGCCGCAATTCCGGCAAGCAAAACATTAAGAAACGGATGCTGGCCACCAGCGCTGTAGGCAACGCCAACCAGCAACACAAAGGCACCGCCTGGCAGCATCAAGCCGACCGTGGCCGCCAGCGCCCCCAAGACACCTCGAAGTTGATCCCCTGCTAGCAAGGCCATATTGACTGAATTTAAGCCGGGCAAGGTTTGGCTGATTGCCAAAGTTGCCATAAAACTATCAGCGCTTAACCATTTGCGTTTTTCGATTAACAAAATACGCTCGTAGGCCACAATGCCGCCACCAAAACTCACAGCGCCAATCAGCAAAAACTCAAGAAAAATTTGCCAGAGTGTCGGCGCAACGGCGGCAGGCACCAGGCACGCGTGGTTGTCAGAGGGGATCGTCGTCATCGCAGTCGCATCGCTGGTCGTTTGGGTGGTTGCAGTTTACGTGGCGTGCTATTCAGGCTTGCCGTACACCAACGCGGTTTTAGTCGTGCCGCTCGCCAACCAGTCTCCCAAAGCCAATTGCAATTGTTTAAAAAATTTGTCGGCTTTTTTATGCGCCTGAAGATCGCCACGATTTTCCTCTGTCACGCGATACGAATAGGCTAACTCACCGATGATCGGATCACCTACGCTACGCATCCAGATACCCACATCGCAATGGGCCTGAACGCCGGCACCAAAAACTAAATTACCTAAAGGCAAACAAGCCTCGAGCACTTTATTGGTACGCCCGCCAACAACCCGTACTGGTAACTCGGGCTCGACTTCGAGCTTTTTCAAGTCCGGAAAAAAACTCACTACGCTCTGTAACGTTCGATCAAAAATTGCATCGACTGGTACCGTATCGAGAATGGCATTATTTGAGTAGATCATCCGAGCGGTACCTAGGCCGTCGCCACGTAAAATTTCTTCTTTTAACCGCAGTCGTACTTTATGCGGCACGTTAGCTTTTGGACTGTAGGTTAACGATTCTTTTAGTGTGTGAGCACGACACTTCAAGGTGACCTCGCACCAATCATCCACCCATACATTCTGGCGTGATTCCCGTACCCGCAAAATTAAATTATTACGCCTGAAATGCTCACCAGGCGTGTCATAAAAAAAGACGTTACGCAAACCAGTGTTTGCGTTATCGAGATGAAAAAACTCAACCCCAACTTTCTGACAAAACGCAACCAATAAACTGCTCAGTTGCGTGATGCGACTGCGTCGATCTAAACCCTCAGGCTTAAGCAATAGTTTGAACTCTCGATTGGTAATTTTAGTATCAAGGCCTACGCCCTTTTTATTTTTATCTTTCACGCTTGTTTGCTCACAGTCAGCAATGCACCAGATAAGGAGTCAAAATAATGCGCGGGCGGTAAAACATCAAACACGCCTGCTTTGCGCAATTTAAGCAACACGCGCTCGTTCGCTTCGCACAGCAGCACCGTGATATCTCGCTTTTGTAGAGCTAAGATCGCATCTTCAAGACATTGCAACCCAGTCACATCTATAAAAGGCACGCGCTGCAAACGCATAATCAAAACCTTAGGGTCGGTCGCGGTTTCGCGTAAGACACGCTCAAAATTATCAACAGCGCCAAAAAACATGGGCCCGTTCAATTCGTACAGTAAAGTTCCCGCGGGCAAACTGGCAAGGCCCTGACTTGCCAGTTCAGACTTCACTGACACATCATCGAGTTGGCGTAATTCGACCGCAGCGGACATGCGTCGCAAAAAATGCAAAATTGCAAGAATGACGCCAACATTGACTGCCACCACCAAATCCACAAAGACCGTCAATAAAAACGTAACAACTAAAATCGCACGATCCGCATAAGGCGCACGCAGCAGTACCCGCCCAAAGCGGTGGAGCTCACTCATATTCCAGGCCACAACAAAAAGAATTGCGGCCAAGGCAGCCAATGGGATGCTTGACGCCAAAGGCGCCAAAATCAGGAGTACCGCAATCAGCGTCACAGCATGCATGACTCCAGCAAGCGGACTTGTTGCACCATTACGAATATTCGTTGCAGTACGTGCGATCGCCCCCGTGGCTGCAAACCCACCGAACAGCGGTGTCATCATGTTCGCGATACCCTGCCCTACAAGCTCTTGATTAGAATCGTGCTTGGTGCCAGCCATTCCATCGGCTACAACCGCCGACAATAAAGATTCGATCGCACCGAGCATCGCAATGGTGAAGGCAGGCCCAATCAATGAAAGCACCTGAGACACGCTTAGGTCGGGCAAAGCAAAGACTGGCAAGCCCTGAGGTACCCCGCCAAAGGCAGTGCCAATTGTGGCAACGCCCGGCAGATGCAGTGTCGCCTGCAACAGCGTCGCAGCAATCATTGCAACCAACGGTCCGGGTATTTTTTTAAGCGCTGCGACCTTTGGAGAAAAGATCACAATCAATAAACTCAACAGCGCGATCGCCAGTGTTGGCAAGCGAGTCTGGGGGATCAGCAAGAGTTGGCCCCACAACTTTTCATGAAAATGCTCGGCCGTGACCTTTGGTAGTCCTAAAAAATCTGACCACTGTCCAACAAAAATAATGACTCCAATCCCGGTGGTAAAGCCAACAATGACAGGGGCTGGAATAAATTTAATGACGCCACCCATCTTGGTCAGGCCCATCAACAGCAACATGACACCTGCCATAAGTGTGGCAACCTGTAAGCCAGCCATGCCATATTTAGCGGTGATTCCGGCCAGGATCACAATAAACGCACCGGTTGGCCCGGCGATCTGCACGCGAGAACCGCCGAGCAAAGTCACAAGACCACCACCGATAATGGCGGTATAAATGCCTTGCTCGGGCCGTGCGCCAGAGGCGATGGCAAAGGCCATCGAAAGTGGCAATGCCACGATCCCCACCACGAGCCCAGCGATGATATTGGGCAGCCACTGATGGCGAGCGTATAGACCTGCACGATATCCTTCAACCAAAGCAATCATTTCGTATTCCGAAGAAAAGAGAGGGCATCTGGGGAGGTTCTCGTTGAGTATAGCTGCAACAGCGGTGGCCGCTGGCATGGGCTGGCACGCTCTTGTCTAATTGGTGCCAAAGCACTACGCTCTAATTTTGACTCTGATTTAGATCACACACCCCATGAGCCTTCCCGAACTCTCTGCAGTCGAACTTCGCCGCTTGATCGGCGCCCGTCAGGTATCGCCCGTCGAATTGATGGACGCATGCGTTGCGCGCATCGAAATGCTCAACCCCGCGATCAATGCTATTTGTGCGACTGACTTTGATCGCGCACGTGACTCAGCCAAGCAAGCCGAAGCAACCGTCATGCGCGGCGAGGCGCTCGGCCCCCTGCATGGACTTCCTTTAGGCGTTAAAGACTTACAGGCCACCAAAGACTTACTCACCACCTACGGAAACATTGGCTTTCGCAGCAACGTCCCCGATCAGGACAACAGCCTGATTGCGCGCCTGCGCGCCGCGGGCGCCATCGTGACGGCCAAGACCAATACGCCTGACATGGGTGCAGGTGCCAACACTCGCAATCCAGTTTGGGGTGCCACGGGCAATCCTTTTAATCCAAGCCTAAATGCCGGCGGCTCTTCGGGTGGCTCAGCCGCTGCGTTAGCCGCTGACCTGTTACCAATCTGTACCGGCTCAGATACCGGCGGCTCGTTACGCATACCGGCCGCGCTATGCGGAGTCGTTGGCATGCGACCCTCACCTGGCATGATCGGCAATAACGCGCGTGCACTTGGCTGGTCAGTCATTTCAGTACTCGGCCCGATGGGGCGCGACGTAGCCGATACAGCTTTGTTATATTCAGCGAGCATTGGGCGTGATGCGATGGATCCGCTTGTATTTCCCAACGACTCCAAAAAGTTTTGGCCGTTGCAACAATTTGATTTATCGAAATTACGTATTGGCTACACCGAAGATTTCGGCGTCTGTATCGTCGATCAAGAAATTCGCAGAACGTTTCGCAAACGTCTTGAGGCGCTCTCTTCTTTGGTTGCCGCGTGTGAACCAATCGACTTCAAACTTGGCGACCCAGACCGTGCCTTTGATATTTTGCGCGCCGAAAACTTCGTCTCGTCTTTTGCACACACATATCGCACAGCACCTGAAACACTTGGCCCAAACATCCGCGCCAACATGGAAATCGCTTCAGCGATCACGCTAGCTGACCGCGCCTGGGCGCATCTTGAGCAAACGAAGGTCATGCGCCAGTTTGCCGCAGCCACTGAAAAATATGATTTGATTTTGTCACCTGTCGTGCCTGTCACAGCGTTTCCGTGGACAGAACTGTATGCAGCGCAGGTTGATGGTCAGACGATGCGTAATTATTATCATTGGTTAGGTTTAACGTATGTGGTGACGCTTGCCACCAACCCAACCATCGCCCTACCTTGCGGCACCGACGAACACGGCATGCCTTTTGGCCTGCAGATGTCAGGACGTTTATTTGCTGATGATCAAGTCTTAGCCGCCGCGCATGCCATTGAGCAGGCCTTTAAGGGTGACACCACACTCTGCCGACCTAAACCAGATTTAAAGGCTTTGCAGGTTGCGCGACCAGAGCTCAAGTCGATCGTCACGCACCCGCCTATTTATGGCTCGGGCACCGCGCTCGATGCCTCGGCGGCTGCGGTGTAATTGGCGGTTAGCTTAAGGTGACTTGCGGTGATTCAACGCCGCAGTCACCATCCCAAGTGCAAGACCCCAAAAAGCACTATTGATACCAAAGAGCGACAACCCTGAAGCGGTGACTAAAAAAGTGATGACAGCGGCGTCACGTTCTTTGGCCTCACTGAGCGCGGTTGCCAAACCATTACCGATTGTTCCGAGCAGCGCCAAGCCCGCGATGGTAACAATCAAGGCTTGCGGAAATGCAGCAAAGAGGCTGACGACTGTCGCCCCCAACACACCCGTAATTAAATAGAAGCAACCCGCGCATACTGAGGCCAGGTATCGCTGCTTGGGGTCAACATCCGCGTCTTTGCTCATGCACATGGCGGCCGTGATGGCGGCGAGATTGAATGAGAAACCTCCAAACGGCGCCAAAACCAAACCAGCAAGGCCGGTAAAACCAATCAGAGGCGAGGCCGGCGTCGTGTAGCCATTGGCGCGCAGCACAGCCAGACCCGGAACATTTTGCGAGGCCATCGACACAATAAATAGAGGGATGCCAACACCAATCATTGACGTGACTGAAAAGCTAGGCGTCATCCAAAGCGGCTGAGCAAAAGTCAAGGCAAAGTGCTGCGTTTGAAATAAACCCAAAACGACTGTGAGGCCGAGTCCGACAAAAAAGGTGAGCGGTACCGCGTAGAGCGGGAGATAACGTCTGGCAACTAGAAAGCACCCAAGCATGCAACCAACTAACCAGCCTTGCTGTGGCAAGACAACAAACACATCAACCCCAAAACGCAGTAACACTCCCGCCAGCATCGCGGCTGCCAACGTCTTGGGCACATAACGCATCAAGCGCTCAAACAGGCCAGAAAATCCAGCAAGCGTAATGAGCAAAGAGTTAAACAAAAAGATACCAATGGCCTCAGACATCGACAAACCCGCCAGGCCCGTAATCAATAATGCAGCACCTGGCGTTGACCAAGCGGTCAAGATGGGTTCTTTGAAATAGAGCGACAAACCGATGCAGGTCAGCCCCATCCCAAGGCCCAAGGCCCATAACCAAGAAGAGATTTCAGCGGGCGTAGCCCCCGCTGTGTGCGCTGCTTGAAACACGATCGCTGCCGAACTGGTATACCCCACCAGCACTGCGATGAAGCCCGCAGAAAGATGCGAGAGCCGAACGCGACTCATCGCCAAAACGCGCTAAAGCATGTGACCACTTTTGGTCGCTTTGGTGCGCAAGTAGCCATGATTATGCTCGTTTGACGGAAAAATATGAGGAACGCGTTCAACCACTTCGATATGATGCTGAGCCAGCGCAGCAACTTTAGCTGGGTTGTTTGTCATTAAACGAACGCGTTTTACACCCAGCAGTCGTAGCATTTGTGCCGCGGGCAAATAGTTGCGTTCGTCTGAGTCAAACCCGAGCTGCAGATTTGCATCGACGGTATCAAAGCCCTCGTCTTGCAACTGATACGCTCGCAACTTATTGACCAAGCCAATACCTCGACCCTCTTGCGCGAGATAAAGCAAAATGCCACTACCAAACTTGTTCATCTCGCTGATCGCACCACGTAACTGATTGCCGCAATCACAGCGCAGCGAACCCATCAGATCGCCCGTAAAACATTCGGAGTGCAAACGAATTAAAGCCGGAACCTCGGGATTCAAATCGCCGACGACAATCGCTAAGTGCTCGATGCCACCATCGCGCGGACGAAACGCCACAACGCGAGCATGCTCGGCGGCCTCGAGCGGAACGCGAGCTTCACTCACGACCCTTAACGAATCGGCTGCGATATCCATGTAGGCTTCGATCGCAGCCACACTGACATTTAAAGCATCGGTGACTGGGCCAGCTGTTGCAACGATGGCCGCGGGCAGCAAGCGCGAAAGCTTAGCCAACGTGACACACGCTTGCTCAAGATGACCTGCCGCTGCAACCTTCAGTGAGGTCAACTCAGGTGGGGTCTCAAGTGCCGAGAGCGGATTGGCCAAATAGTCAATCACACCCTTATCCAGGCCGCCAGTGGCCGTTACCACGCAGGCCTGATGATCGCTTTTATCAAGCCCCAAGACATTGGCTCGCGTGCCGGTCATCACGAGCGCAATGGGTGCAACGGCTTGAGACGCCAAAACGCTTAAGCTGTCGGGATTAACGGCCTCAGCAGCAAGCATCAAAACGCTTAAGTCACCAAGGTGAACACGAACGCTCGCGCCGCGGCGTAGTTCTGAAATAGCACGGTCAACTTCAATCAGGGGGTCTGCTTTGGACACGTCGAGCCTAACAGTGAGTTTTTAGGGATGATGAAAATTTCTTTACAATTTCAGTACAAACTTACGAATAGCTGAACAATTACACGATTCGCAATTATGCCACCAACATGGCAGTATGTTGGGGAATACACTTAGTTTGTAACAACTTTGTAGGCTTCGCGGCACACTCATGAAAGCAACCGAGCAACAAGATGTATGGCAAAGCCTGCTTGAGGCGTTTCCCAATACGGCAAAGCCACTCCCGTCTGAATGGGCACGCATCTTTGACCCTCTGCGTACGGGTGCTCGTGATGCGATGATGGTGGTTGGCCAATTGGGTCAGACGCTGGACGGCCGCATTGCAACAATCACTGGCCAGTCGAAATATATCAATGGGCCTGTCGGGCTCACCCATTTGCACCGGCTGCGCGCGGTCGTCGACGCGGTTGTAGTGGGCGTGGGTACTGCAACGGCAGACAACCCCCGCTTGAATGTCAGACTCGTTCCCGGACCAAACCCCGCCCGAGTTGTCATTGATCCGAAATCACGCCTTGAGCCGGACGCACTCGTTTGGTCAAACGACGGTACACGTCGCATCGTGATAGTGGCAGATCAAGTCAAGGCCAATACGCCGCCTGGGGTCGAAAGCATTGCGCTTCAAAGCACCGAGGGCAAACTCGCCCCAGCCGATATTCTCAAAGCCTTGTTTGACCGTGGGCTCAAGCGAATCTTAATCGAAGGCGGAGCAGACACTGTCTCACGCTTCATGCAAGCGGGTTGCCTAGATCGTCTCCATGTCATCGTGGCGCCGATCATCATGGGCTCAGGTCGACCCGGCTTTTCTCTTCCAGCCATTGAACACATGGATCAAGCAGTGAGAATAAAAATGCACCCTCACTCCCTCGAAGATGAAATGCTTTTTGATTGCGATCTGTCGACGCAGCGCGTCAAGCTTGTTTAACGACATCGCCAGCAGGCGCCGGGCGTCCGACTAAGCGTTGACTGTTTAATCAGTCAACGAGCCTTTAGCTGTTGCGTATACCGCCGTCGTTTGCATGACCACCTCTTCAAACAAGGCGGTGCAGTCAGCCCATGACGGTTGCTGCGCTGCCGCCACCAGTGCGCCTTGCGACAGGCGCTGACGCAAGGCTGAATCTTGCAAAATTTGACTCAACATATGCCGCAAACTGTCGACATCGTCTGGCTCTGCCAATAGACCTGCGGTGTTTGGCACGGTGTCAGGGATAGCGCCGGCCTTGGTACCAATAACGGGCAAGCCGTGCGCCAGGGCCTCAGCATAGGCCATCCCATAGCCTTCGAAGCGAGAGGCTAAGACAAAGACATCCGCCTGCGCATACAAGACTTGCAATTGCACAGAGTCAACCGCGCCGAGCACACTCACCCGCCCCGACAAGTCAAAGCGCTTGAGATCAACATGCAGTTGCGCAACGGCCTGAGCGTCACGCGTCAAATCGCCCGCAATGGTCAGGTGCCACGATAGCTCTTTGAGGCTACCCAAGGCCGCGAGCAATACATCGAACCCCTTGCGCTTAACCACAGACCCTACCGACAGCAGTTGCAACGGACCTTGAAGCGTCGAGCTTTGGACTTTAGCAACACGATCGGTACCAGGCAAGATGCTGGTGATCGCCCTGGGTGACACTGCAAAATGCTCGATCACATCCTTCAAGGTCGCTGGACTGGTCACCACCACCCAAGTGGCATGCTTAAGCGCACGACGCTCGGTATCCTTGAAGTGCTCCGACTGTTCTGCACTGAGCCCTGTCTCAAAGGCCAAAGGGTGATGCACCAAGGCAATTAACGGATGGCGCGGGCGTAACTGAGCCGCCACCTCGGGCAACACACCAAAAGCCAAACCGTCCACGACCAAAGGCACACCCACTTCAAGCTTCAACAAGTTTTCACAGGCCCTTTCTCGCGTTTTAGCATCAGGGTACGGAAACCCGTCGCCAAGCCCAAGCACCTGCACCTGCCAGCCGTTCGCCCGCAAGCCCTCAATGACATGACGGTCATAGATATAGCCCCCAGTCGCAGTGATTAAATCACCTGATATCGCAAACACTAAACGCTTCATTTCGTCGCTCTGTCAACAAACACTTATAGAGCGGCCTCGTACCAAGCGCGCGCGACATGCGACTCAGAGATGGTGACACGGATCGCGTGCAACTCTTTGCTGTCGCGACCCAGCGTCCCCGAGCGGGCTGCAGCGGCAAGCTGATCGAAAATATATTTGGTCAAAAATTCGGTAGTCGTATTCATGCCCTTAAATTCTGGGTTGTCGTCGAGATTCGAATAGTTTAAGGGCTTCAGAGTGGCTTTCAGCACATCAAGCGCACAACCGATATCAACGACGATGCCGTTCTCATCCAATGTTTTGGCGATGAACGCTGCGTCAACCACGAAGGTGGCGCCATGTAAGGCTTGGGCCGGACCAAACACCTGACCGCGAAAAGAATGGGCGATCATAATGTGATCGCGAACTTCGACTGTAAACACAGAGAGCTCCTTAAGAGTAATAAATAAGCTGGCAAAGAATGCCGCTTGGTTGACCTAAAATTTGAGGCAACTGCTTGGGCAAATCGGCAAAGGCAATTGCGGGCGCAAGCAGCGCGTCAAGCCTCGCATCTTTTAACAGTTCAAGCGCGACGCCAAGCCGGCGACGATAGGTGTAGCGTGGTCGGCGCGTCGCTGAGACATGCCCAACCTGGCTCGATTGCAAGCGTAATTGTTTGCTATGAAACGCACCGCCCAATGGCGCACCAACGATCTGTGTACCGTACCAACTGAGTTCAAGCACAGTGGCTTCTTCGCCCGCAAGAGCAAGCGCCGTACTCAAGCCCGCGGGTGAGGCGCTCGTGTGAAAGACCAGATCGCAATCTAACGGCGCGTTTTTTTCTGTCGCGAACTTCACGCCCAGTTGCGCTGCAAGCGCAGCGCGTTGCGGATTGATATCTACCAGCGTGACGTCCGCCCCCGGAAGATGGCCGCACAAAAAGGCCACCAAGCAGCCCAACACACCGCCGCCCACCACCGCAATTCGATCGCCCGGACCCGGTGCCGCATCCCACACAGCGTTCAGCGCAGTTTCCATGTTGGCGGCCAGCACAGCGCGCTCTGGAGGAACTCCCTCAGGCACAACCATCACCGCTTCAGAGGCGATGTTAAAAAAATCTTGGTGCGGACTCAAGCTAAATACAAACCGATTGAGCAGTTCGGGCGCGCCACTTTGCACAAGGCCTACCGATGCATAACCATACTTGACCGGAAACGGAAAGTCGCCGCCCATAAATGGTGCTCGCATCCGCTTGTATTCCGCTTCGGGGACTTTACCGGCAAAGACTAAAGACTCTGTGCCCCGACTAAGTGCGCTGAAAAGGGTGCGCACTCTGACTTGTTTAGGTTCAGGAGCAGGTAATGCCTCAGCTCGCAACTCTGCAACGCCCGCAGAGGCGTACCAAAGGGCTTGCGCTTGGTCAGGTCCTGAAGAAGCGATTGCTGAGCTTGCCACGTAAAATCCTCAACTGCGATGTCTTTTCCTCGATTACAGAGGAATTTCAGACGTCTGGTTAACACCACGAGCGCTCTGCCCTATACTGCGCGAGCGTTTGTAAAGAGTATAAGTGAGCCAAAGGCCTTGCCTCTGAAATTATTAAACCCCGATAGCCGTCCCCACATGCTAACAGCCAGACGAATTTTATTTGGATCGCTTGCCCTCTTGAGCTTTGTGGCGATGCTTGGCCTGATGGATGCAGCGCTAAACCCTGCGGTAAGCGCTTGGGGTCGCTATTGCCTGCTTTTTTTGTTTGCTGTGACCTTGCCTTGGACGGTCGTTGGCTTCTGGAACTCGAGCATCGGATTTTTAATTAGTCTGCTGACGCGCGATCCCTTAGTCACAGTTCTACCGATTAGTGCGCGTGCGAACATAACCGACCCCATCACGTCGTCCACCGCAGTGGTACTGTGCATCCGCAACGAAACCCCCACCCGCCTTGAACGCAATCTTGAGGCGATGATGAAAAGTTTGGCTGCCACGGGTTTTGGCCAACAACTGCATATTTACGTACTAAGTGACACCAATGATGACGTGATCGCAGCGCAAGAGCAAGAATGCTTCGCAGCGATGACGGCACGCTGGACAACGCGCCTGGCGCTCACCTACCGGCGCCGCACGGACAACCAAGGCTATAAAGCCGGCAACATCGCAGACTTTTGCGCACGCTGGGGACATCTTCACGATTTCGTTGTCACCCTAGATGCCGATAGCTTCATGACGGGTCGCGCCATTTTGCGTTTAGTTCGCATCATGCAAGCGAACCCAACACTTGGAATTTTGCAAGGTCTAGTGGTAGGCTTGCCCTCGACTAGTGGCTTTACTCGTTTATTTCAATTTGGCATGCGTTTGGGCATGCGCCCCTACACGATGGGCTCAGCCTGGTGGCAGGCGGACTGTGGGCCTTACTGGGGACACAACGCCGCAATCCGTATCAAGCCATTTATTGAACATTGCGATCTGCCTCGCTTGCCCGACCACAAGGGTGCGCCCAGACACATCCTGAGCCACGACCAAGTAGAAGCTGTGCTGATGCGACGTGCGGGCTTTGAGGTACGCGTGATCCCGCAAGAGGATGAGAGTTGGGAAGAAAATCCACCGACGCTCATCGAATACATTCGCCGTGACCTGCGCTGGTGCGAGGGCAATCTGCAATACCTTCACTTATTGACCATGCCCGGGCTCAAGTTTTTAAGTCGCTACCAATTGTGTATTGCCATATTAATGTTCTTAAGCTCGCCTGCATGGATCGCCTTAATACTGCTGGCAATCTTGCTATTGTGCCTGGCGCCTACCGCTGCCGCGTTCATGCACCACGATCTAGGCGTTGCACTCCTCACCCTCACTTTGCTCATGTGGTACCTGCCGAAAATCGCCGGGGCACTCGAGGTCATGCTGCGCGCCGACGAGCGTAAACGCTTTGGTGGTGGCTTGCGCTTTGCTTCAAGTTTTACGTTTGAGATGATTTTTTCGCTGTTGATGACGCCCATCACCTGGTTAAATCACACTATTTTTATCACGGGTCTGTTGTTCGGAAAAAAATCAGGTTGGACCGGCCAAGCACGTGACGATCATTCAGTACCGGTGTCAATTGCCTTACGTCAATTCTGGCCCCACACCCTGTTAGGCCTTTTTTTAACGGGCGCAGTATGGTTTACCCATCCAGCTAACTTGCCCTATGCAATGATCATGCTAAGCGGGCTCCTCTTATCGATCCCGCTCACCGTAATGACTTCAATGCCAAGCTTTGGGCGTTTATTGATTAGATGGCAATTAGTCAGCCTGCCTGAAGAAATTGCACCACCGACTGCCTTGGCACCTCTAGATCTTGAGGTTTTAAAACACGCGCGCCAGCCTGACAAAACCAAGCAAATATGACTCAAATAAGTCAGTCGCC
The DNA here is from genome assembly GCA_903932425.1 of uncultured beta proteobacterium. Classification (GTDB taxonomy): domain Bacteria; phylum Pseudomonadota; class Gammaproteobacteria; order Burkholderiales; family Burkholderiaceae_B; genus Zwartia. The sequence continues at coordinate 32,839 of CAIZGG010000083.1, forward strand.
TAGCGTCGGCCAGTTCATTGCGCTCTATGCTCGCGTTTTAAAAATGCTAGGGTCAGATCGTAAACTCGGTTGGGCGTTAGCTGGGGCAAACGTTGTGCTTGCAATGGCGATGTTTGGAGAACCCATTTTATTCGGCCTGGTCATCGACACCCTCTCTCGGGCATCGCTTGACGATCCAGTCAGCATCTGGCCCTCACTAGCGCCCTTGCTGTTGACGTGGGTTGGCTTTGGGTTATTCACGATTTCGTGCGTAGCCGTTATCGCACTGCTTGCAGATCGATTGTCGCACCGACGCAGACATCTGGTGTTACGTGACTATTTCGAACATGTTCTTCAGTTGCCACTCGCGCAACAGGCCGATACGCACTCGGGCCGACTGATGAAGACGATGCTGCAAGGAACAGATGCCTTATGGTGGCTGTGGCTAAGCTTTTTTAGGGATCATCTCGCTGCAGCAACTTCACTCATCGTTTTAGTACCGGTCGCTCTGTATATCAACTGGCGACTCGCTTTGGTATTAATCATTCTTTGTCTTGTGTTTGTTGGGCTCACACACTTTATTTTGCGCAAAACACAAACACTTCAACAGCAAGTTGAGGGGCATCACTCTGACCTCGCAGAGCAGGCGTCCGACACACTTGGCAATATCGCCCTAGTACAAAGCTTTGCCCGTATCGAACACGAAGTCAGCGCACTCAAAAATATCAGTCAGCGAGTGTTGGGTGCGCAGATGCCTGTGCTGTCTTGGTGGGCGCTGGTAAACGTGCTGACACGGTCATCGACCACTTTAAGTATTTTGTGCATCGTCGCGCTAGGGGCCTGGCTCTTTACAAAGGGTCAGACTAGCGTTGGCGCGATCGTGACCTTCATCTCTTTTTCAGGGATGGTGATTATGCGCCTCGAGCAGATTGTCGGATTTGTGCATCGTCTGGCGATGGATGCGCCTCGCCTTCAAGAATTTTTTCATGTTCTGGACACCGAGCCATCGATTCATGACTCACCTGATGCTGTCGATTTGGGCCGCGCCCACGGCGCGATTGCCTTTGAAAACGTGACCTTTGCATACGATAAAAAAAATCCAGCTGTGAAAGGACTGAGCTTCACGCTCAAACCGGGCACAACGATCGCCTTGGTTGGCGCCTCGGGCGCCGGCAAATCAACCGCCCTGAGCCTGTTGTATCGTGCCTTTGATCCGCAAACTGGTCGCATCACAGTTGACGGCCACGACATTCGTGACTGGCAACTCGCTGCGCTAAGACGAAATATTGGCGTGGTGTTTCAAGAAGCGCTGCTATTCAATCGTTCAATCGCCGAAAACCTCAAAGTTGGCTCACCTGAAGCGACCGAGGCGCAGTTGCGCCAAGCTTGTGCAAGTGCCCAAGCGCTCGACTTTATCGAACAACATCCCCAAGGTTTCGAGACCAAAATAGGCGAGCGCGGTCGCGCGCTTTCGGGCGGTGAACGCCAACGCTTGTCCATCGCACGTGTGCTGCTAAAAAATCCGCCAATCTTAATTTTGGACGAAGCCACCAGCGCGCTAGACAGCGCCACAGAAACAAAGCTCTTACAAGCGCTAGACGCCGTCACGAAAGACCGCAGCACGCTTGTCATTGCTCATCGACTGGCGACGATTCGTAAAGCAGATAAAATTTTGGTCATGGATCACGGCACGATCGTTGAAGCCGGTTCTTTTAACGAACTGTACGAGCAAGGTGGTCGCTTCACTCAATTAGTCAAAGAACAATTTACAGATGCTTCGGGGCACTTTATTTCATGAATATTCAACCCGCGTCGTTTGCGGCGGCCCTAAACACTGAGGTCCTTGCACCTGGCTGCGAGTCTTTACAGAGACAACAATGACTGGTTTTTCAGCCCAATGGCTTGCCTTGCGCGAACCTGCCGATCACCGTGCGCGCGATCGCGCCTTGCAGGACAGAATTTGCGAGCAACTAGCGACGGTGGCACGCACTGAACAGCGTGCCGTACGCTTAATCGATCTGGGTTGTGGGTCGGGCTCAAATCTGCGCGCGTTGGCAACAGCACTTCCGGCGCAGCAACACTGGACATTGGTCGACTACGACCCCTTACTACTAACTGCTGCACGCACCGCACTCGTTAGCTGGGCCGATCAAGTTGTCAGTGATAGCCCGCTGCTGACTCTTCGCAAAAACGATAAAACTATTGCCATTGAGTTTGCTCAAGTGGATCTTGCGCGCGATATCGAACGCGTGCTGACTTGGCCCGCCGATGCCATCACCGCAGCTGCGTTTTTTGATTTGGTGGCTGAATCTTGGTTGGTACGCTTTTGCAAGGCGTTGCGCACAACGCTTTATACGGTCCTGACCTACGACGGCTTCGAACAATGGCTACCAACCCATGCTGCAGACGCAGCCATGTTGAATGCGTTTCATGCTCATCAGAAAACCGACAAAGGCTTTGGTATTGCAGCAGGGCCCGAAGCTGCAACAATTATGCAACGCGAGTTATCGGCGTGTGGCTTTCAAGTCGATTTGGCCCCGAGCCCTTGGCAAATCGACCAGACCGAAGCACCATTGATTCAGGCCTTGGCAACTGGTAGCGCCGCGGCGGTGCGTGAAACTGGCTTGCTGACTGCTCAAGAAGTTGAGCAATGGCTGCCCGCTCGGATCACTGCACACCATTGCACGGTTGGGCACTGGGATATCCTGGCGATTCCAAAACGCTAAGGCTTTCGCACCCCGTTCGGTTATTCACCCCACGCTATTTTTCAATGTGCCGACTCGCTCGATGATGACTTCGACCGTGTCGCCTGACTTTAAGAATCGGGGTGGCTTACGACTAAAACCAACACCTTCTGGTGTGCCGGTTGCAATGACGTCACCTGCTCGCAGTTCAGTCACGCTTGACATGTACTCAATCAGCTTCGCCACTGAAAAAATCATCGTTGAAAACGATGCATGCTGCATGGTCTCGCCAGATACCACGGTTGTCAGTGACAACTTTTCAAGAGGGCCAACTTCGTCTGGGGTCACCAAGGCGGGGCCAATTGAGCTAGAGCGATAAAAGTTTTTGCCTTGATCAAGCGTACGCTGAAACTGAAAGTCACGCACCGAACCATCCATAAAGCAGGTATAGCCAGCAACATATCGCAAGGCATCGGCCGCCGCGACATTACGTGCGGTTTGATTCAGCACGACAGCCAACTCACCTTCAAAGTCGAATTCAGGTGACAAGGTGGGCTTTTCAAATACCTCTCCATGCGCCACGATCGCGGCAGGGATCTTGACGAACGTGCGAGGAAATTCTGGAAGCTTGTGACCAGCTTCTGCCGCGTGTGCCGCATAATTTAAGCCAATACAGTGCATCGTCACAGGTTCAACAAACAGAGGTAAATACTGCAAACTCGCTTCATGACGATCAGCGCGTGTGGCCGCAGCCGCCACTGCACGCGCGGCATCAAAGCCATTGTTTTGAACGAGTTGCAATAAGCTTGAGTAATCGTGTCCAATTTTTGTAGAAAGGTCGATCACATCACCATTGGGTTGAATCACGCCATAGTGTGACTGGCCATCGACGAGATAACTAGCGAGCTTCATGAAAGAGTTCTCCGAACTTTGAGGGAAACTATAAAGGGTTGCGCAAAAGCTTAGCTCAAATAGGCCTGCTTTGGTTGCCTTTGCCTACGCGGCCTTTTCGGCCGGTTGCCATTCTCGACGAAACGCCTCACGATAGCTGAAGCGGTCGGCAGGGTGCACGCTGACTGCCAACTCGACTAAATCGTCGCGCTCATCCATATAGCGTCTGGCAACCCATAGCCCGGCACTGCGCGCCGGTGCATCAAGTCGTTTAGCAAGTGTTGTCGGTAACAACATCGCCCTAAGCTCTTGATGCACTGCTTTAATTCGACAGTCAAACTGCTTTTCGATCAGTTGATATAACGGCTGTGTCATCCGGCCTTTCACCTGAGCAAGCGAACGAAAGCGAGGCGCAACATACACATCAGTTAGGCAGATAGGCAAAGCCTGGCCCTCGATATAGCGTAACCCTTGTATATGCAACCAAGTCTCACCCTCTGTCGCGCCCAACAGCGCGGCCTGTTCGGCGTCGATGCCACAGACAGTCGTTTTGCTAATCAGCAGCGTTGTCTCGGTCGCGTATTGCCGCAAATCAGTGATTGCCGACATTGTCTGTGTATATTGCCCAGATGGGGCTTGTGCCACCACGCGGCTACCCACACCGGGTTGACGCACGACGAGGCCTTGCTGAACGAGTTGTTTGACCGCTTCTCGGACCGTGAAGCGCGAGACCCCGAATTGCGCGCACAATTCAAACTCAGTGGGCAACAAGTCACCGACAACGTACCGCTTCGAGCGGATTTCATTGAGCAGTGTTTTAGCCAACTGAGCGTAGCGTGGCCCTGAGGTAAACCCCTCAAACTGATATTGACTCATATCACCGCGTGTTCGCGCAAAAAGGCAATTTGCTTTTCAGAGAAACCTGCTTGGGTCAATAAAGCATCGGTATCTGCCCCCATCGCTGGTGCCGCCCGCAAGGGTGCCGGATCGCCACTACAACGCAGCGGGGTGGCGACACCCAATATTTCTTTGCCTTCGGGCGTACGCGTGGTCACAACACCCTGTCGCGAGTGCACAAACGGATTATCCAAAGCTTGCGCAACGTCGTACACGGGCGATGCCGGTACTTTGCCTGCAAATTTTTTCATCCAGTTAGCTGTGGTGTCAGTGCGCGTAACACTATCAATATCCGAATTGAACTGCTCGCGATTCTCAAGTCGATTTTTATACGAGCTGTATTCGACACGGGTTGCCCACTCGGGCTTGCCCAACGCGGTCGCCAGAATTGGCCAAAACTTTTCTTTATTACACATAATAAAGATCCAACCGTCTTTGGTTGGGTAAAGCTGACTAGGCACCAGCGAAGGATGCCCAGAGCGAGGTGCTCTGCCTGTCATGTGCGACCCATTCAAATACCACGTCGCCAGATACGCAAGGTTATGCATGGCAACATCGAACAAACTGCAATCGACATCACGCCCTATACCCGTTTGCCTGGCACCTAAGACAGCCGACACTAAACCCAGCGCAGCGGTGGTGCCTGTCATGAGATCAATCATAGACAAGCCAAACCGCGACGGTGGCCCGTCTGGTTCGCCGGTTAAAGACAAGTAGCCCGCCTCGGCCTGCATCAAGTAATCATAGCCAGGCCAATTAGCGCGCTCACCATCACGACCATAAGCCGATAAATGCACACACACAATATCTTTGCGGATGTGTTTAAGCGCGTCATAGGTCAGGCCTAACTTAACGGGAAGATCG